>CAYLNK010000191.1:0-12625 GCA_964384675.1 uncultured Holophagales bacterium
GCGCGGCCGCCACGAGCGAGAGGACCGCGGACGGCAGGGCGGCGAGCGCGGCCGCCCCCGCCAGGGCGCCGGCGACGACCAGGCCCGGGCTCAACGGAACAGCTTTTTCCGGTTCCGGATGTAGTCGCGGAAGATGAACGTGGCGAGGTCGGTGGGGCTCGCGTAATACGCGCGGCCGCGCGCCACCTTCGTCATCGTCTCGACGAACTCCACCAGCGTCGGGTCGGTCGCGATCATGAACGTCGTCAGCTGGATCCCGTCGCGGCGGAGCGCCTCGGCCTCTTCCAGGGTGCGGTTGACGATCTTCAGGTCGAGGCCGAACGGGTTCTTGTAGAGCCGGCCCCCCTCGCGGATGCACGACGGCTTGCCGTCGGTCACCAGGAAGACCTGCCGGTTCCGCGACTTCCGCCGGTTCAGGAGCGCGCGCGACATCGCGAGCCCCGCCTTGGTGTTGGTGTGGAACGGGCCGACCCTCGCCTTGGACAGCTCCTCGATCGGCACCTGCGAGGCGTCGTCGCCGAAGAGGACGATGTCGATGGTGTCCTTCGGATACTTCTGGAGGATCAGCTCCGTCAGCGCCAGGGCCACCTTCTTGGCCGGCGTGAAGCGGTCCTCCCCGTACAGGATCATCGAGTGGGAGATGTCGATCGCGATCGCGGTGGCGCACGCCGAGAGGTGCTCGACGTCGAAGACCTCCAGGTCGTCCGGGCCCATCGTCAGCTCGTCCGGATCGTGCCGTGCGGCGTTCGCCACGGAGCGGATGCCGTCCAGCCGGCCGATGTCGTCCCCGAACTCGTACGGGCGCGTCTCGGGGAGCGGCTCGGCGCCGGTCCCGGCGCGCGGCAGCGAGTGGAGCCCCGCGCCGGACTTCGAGAGCGAGGAGAAGATCTCCTCGAGCGCCGAGCGCCGGATCCGCCGCTCGC
The DNA here is from genome assembly GCA_964384675.1 of uncultured Holophagales bacterium. Taxonomy (GTDB): domain Bacteria; phylum Acidobacteriota; class Thermoanaerobaculia; order UBA5066; family UBA5066; genus CAYLNK01. The sequence goes on from CAYLNK010000191.1 coordinate 924, forward strand.
CGGTGCCGGTGAGGCCGAGGTTCCCCTCGGCGTCGCGCCCGATCACTCCCTGCTGCTCGAGCGCGGCGCGGAACGACTCGAGGTCGATCGCCGGGTCGATCAGACCGCGCCGCTGCAGCTCGCGCATCCAGGCGAGCGCCTTCTCTACGTCGCCCGCCGAGCGGGTGACGAGGTCGAGGAACAGCTTGAGCAGCTCCTCGTACGTCAGGAGCGATTGCAGGAGCTCGAGCGGCAGCTCGCCGTAGCGATATTCCACGCGCGTCGATGTTACGCCGCGGGATGCGAAGCGGATCGGGCCCTCGCCGGACCGCCGATCCGTAGAATGCGTGTGCCGATGAGCCGAGCCGTTCCCCCGCCGCCATGAGGCGAACGTTCATCGCCGTCGCGGTCGTGGTGGCGGCGGGGTTCCGGGGAGTCCACGCGATGGGCTCGCCGCCGTCGGCCGCGGACGCGGTCGTGGCCGCGACGGCCACGGACGCCCTGTACGCCGCGGCTCGCCCGGCGCTGCGCGTCTTCTCGGAGAAGGACGGGCTCCCCGACGGCACGATCCTGTCGCTCGCGTACGACCTCCGCGGCTTCCTCTGGGCGGGTACGTACGACGGCGCGGCCGTGTACGACGGCCGGCGCTGGACCCGGATCCGCCGGCCGGACGAGGGGCGCTCCAACGCGGTCCGCGCCATTCTCGCGGCAAAGGACGGATCGATCTGGCTCGCGACCGACGCCGGTGTCTCGCGCCTGCGGGACGGGGCGTGGTCGGCGTTCGGAAAGGCCGAGGGCCTTCCGCACGAGTGGGTCTTCGCGCTCGCCGAGAGCGACGGCACGGTCTGGGCGGGGACGGCCGGCGGGCTCGCGCGGCTCTCCGGCGATCGGTTCACCGCGATCACCGCGCGCGACGGGCTTCCGAACGACTGGGTCACGAGTCTCCTGGCGACGGCGGACGGGCGCCTCCACGTCGGCACGAAGGGAGGGCTCGCCGTCCGTGAAGCCGGTGCGGTCACGGCCGTCCCGATGGTCGGACTTCGGGAGCCGCATCCGTGGATCACCTCGATCGCCCGGGCGCCCTCCGGCGACCTCTGGGTGGGCGGGGTCGAGGGGCTGGCCCGGCTCTCCCGCGGCGTCTGGTCGTGGTTCGACACCTCGAGCGGCCTGCCCCACCGCTGGGTCCGGTCGGTCGTGGTCGTGCCTGCCCGCGGCGGTGGAGAGCTGGTCTTCGTCGGCGGCGCCGCGGGAGGCCTGACGCGCTTCGACGGCAAGCAGCTCCGTTCCTGGGGCGCGGCGACGGGGCTGCCGGCGGATTCGGTCTCGAGCCTCCTTCCGCTCCCGGAGGGCCGGCCGGGCGGGGCGTGGGTGGGCACGACGAACGGCCTCGTCCGGCTGGACGAGACGCGCTGGCGCACCGTCGACGGACGGCACGGTCTCCCGGGCCTCGCCGCTCTCGGCTTCGCGGAGGCGCCCGACGGCGGCGCGTTCGCCCTGGCGACCGACGCGGGACTCGCGCTCGCGGGGCGGGACGGGAAGCTGCGCGTGCTCGATCGTTCGAGCGGCCTGCCGGACGACTCGATCTTCACGGTGGCGGCGGACGGGGAGGGGTTCCTCGCGGGGACCCGTGCCGGCCCCGTCCGGATCCAGTCCGGGAAGGTGTCGCCGCTGCCGCTCCCTCCCGGGGACGTTCGCAACTCCTGGACGTACGCGTTCCTCGGCTCGTTCCCCGCCAGCCTTCGCGCCGCCACGTCGCGCGGGCTCATGGAGTGGCGGGCCGGGAGGCCGCCGCGCCTGCTCGACACGGCGGACGGCCTGCCGAACTCCTCCATCAGGTGCCTCCTCGAGGTGGAGGAGGCGGACGGGAAGAAGGCGCTCTGGGTCGGTACCGGTGGCGGGCTCGCGCGCTGGGACGGCTCCGCGTGGCGCTCGTACACGACGAAGAACGGCCTGCCCAACGACTGGATCCACGCGCTCCACGTGAGCGCCGGGCCGGCCGGCACGCGCACGCTCTGGGTCGGGACCGAAGGCGGCGTCGCGCGGCGTTCCCTCGGCTCGGACGGCCCCTGGGTCGTCCTCTCGGACGCCACGACGCCGGCTCTCCCGAGCAACCTCGTCTACCAGATCCGCGAGGACCGACGGGGGAGGATCTTCCTCTTCACGCGCCGCGGCATCGTCCAGCTGACGCCGCGCGGCGACGGCACCTCGTTCGACGCGGAGACGTTCACGAGCGAGGACGGTCTGCCCACCGACGCGTGCCGGCAGGGGGCGTCGTTCGTGGACTCGAGGGGACGCGTCTGGGCCGGCACCTCCGCCGGCGCGGCCGTGCTCGATCCGGACGAGGAGGTGCCCGACACGGTGCCGAAGCCGCTTCACGTCGAGCGCGCCTGGGCGGGGACCGCCGAGCTTCGCCCGGGCGCCGACCTGACGCACGACCGGAACGACATCGGGTTCGAGTACGCACTCCTGTCGTATTCCCGGGAGTCGGCCACGCGCTACCGGACCCGCCTGGCCGGGCGCGAGGGCGAGCCCACCGCGTGGACCGTGGAAGCCAAGAAGGAGTACACGAACCTGGGGCCCGGGCGCTACGTCTTCGAGCTCTGGGGCCGCGACGGCGCCGGCAACGTGACCGGACCGGTCTCGATCCCGTTCCGGATCCGGCCTGCGCCGTGGCGCACCGTCTGGGCGTTCGGCGCCTACTTCCTCGGGATCCTCGGTCTCGGCTACGCGTCGGCGGTCCTGCGCGGGCGCACGTTGCTGCGCCGCCGCGAGGAGCTGGAGCGCCGCATCGCCGAGCGCACCCGCGAGCTCGCGGCGCAGGCCGAGGAGCTGCGCGAATCGGAACGCCACGCCGCGGAGGCGAGTCGGGCCAAGAGCGAGTTCCTGGCCAACATGAGCCACGAGCTGCGCACGCCGCTCAACGCGATCATCGGCTACGCCGAGCTGGTGCGCGACGAGGCGGGCGAGCGCGGGCAGGAAGACCTGCTTCCGGACCTGGAGCGGATCCGCGGCGCGGGGCGACACCTTCTGGACCTGATCAACGGCGTCCTCGACCTGTCGAAGATCGAGGCGGGAAAGATGGAGGTCTTCCTCGAATCGGTCGACCTGGACGGGCTCGTGCGCGAGGTGGTGGCGATCGTGAAGCCGCTCGTCGAGCAGAAGGGAAACAGCCTGGTCGTCGAGGCCGATGGGCTCGGCCCGCTCCGGACCGACCTGACCAAGCTGCGGCAGAGCCTCTTCAACCTCCTCTCGAACGCCGCGAAGTTCACCGAGAGCGGGACGGTCACCTTGCTCGTCCGCCGGGAACCGAAGGCCGTGACGTTCGAGGTGCGCGACACCGGCATCGGGATGACCCCGGAGCAGCTCGCGAGGATCTTCAAGCCGTTCACCCAGGCCGAGGCGTCGACGAGCCGCAACTTCGGCGGCACCGGGCTCGGTCTCGCGATCACCAAGCGGATGTGCGAGCTGATGGGCGGGTCGGTGTCCGTGGCGAGCGAGCCGGGGAAGGGGACCACGTTCACCGTGCGGCTTCCGGCCTAGAATTCGCGAGATGTCCGCGGTCCCCGACTTCGTCCGTCTCTTCCACGAGCTCGAGCAGGTCCTCGAAGCCGAGCCGGAGTGGATGACCGGGGAGATCGCGCACGGCGTCTACCACGCGTTCGCACGGCCCCGGCCGCGGCATGGGGAGGCACAGGGGAACCTCTTCGCCGAGCTGCGGGGCCGATTCGGCGGGCGACGCGGTGGGGACCGTCCCGACTGGCTCTTCGTGATCGAGCCGGAGATCCGGAAGGAGGAGGTCTTCTCCCGCCTCGCGCCTGACCTCGCCGGCTGGCGGAAATCGAAGCAAGGCTGGCCCGACCCCGACGTCACCCCGATCGAGCTGATGCCGGAGTGGGTGGCCGAGATCCTCTCTCCGTCCACCGCGCGGTTCGACCGCCGCGAGAAGACGGAGAGCTACGGCACGATGGGCGTCGGCTGGCTCTGGCTGGTCGACCCGAAGAAGAGAACGGTCGAGGCGCTCGAGAACGTGCGCGGCCAGATGGTGCCGCGGGAGCAGGCAGGGCCGGGCGGAGTGGCCTCGCTGCCGCCGTTCCGGCGCGCGAAGCTGCCGCTCGATCAGATCCTGGCGTACTGAGCGAACGAGGCGTCATCACGACGACGAGCGGACCTCCGTCTCGAGGCGATCGCCTCGGAACCCGGGCGGCATGTCTCCTCGCGCTCCTTCCGTTCCTGCCGCCGCTCGTCTCGCTGCTGTCTCGCCCCTGGCCCGCGGCGGCAATCGAGAGCGACGGCGCGAGCCTCGAGCTGTACACGCTCCAGGCTCTGCGCGGTCAGACGCTCGTCGGCCCGTACTCGCGCTTCGACTGGAACCACCCGGGCCCGATCCTCTTCCAGACCTACGCCCCGCTGTACGCGCTCTCCGGCCACCGTTCCGCGAGCCTCCCGCTCACGGCGCTCCTCCTGAACGTGGCCGCCGTGGCGGCGATGCTGGCGATCGTCGCGCGAAAGGGCGGGCCGCGAGTCGCGCTCTCGATCGCCCTCGTGCTCGTGGGCCTCCTGGCAGCGTGCGGGCCGGCCATGCTCGCCGATCCGTGGAACCCCTTCGTCACGATCCTGCCGCTGGGTCTCTTCCTCGTCCTCGGCTCGCTCGAGCCGAGCGGGGCGGTCCTCCCGGCGATGGTGGCGGTCGGCTCGTTCCTGATCCAGTCGCACGTCGGTTTCGTCCCGATCGTCACGGCGATCGGCGCCCTGGCCGCGGTCCGGGCCTTGCGGGCTGGCCGGAACGGAGTGCCACAGCGCCGCGCCCTGTGGATCTCGCTCGGGGTAGCGGCGCTTCTCTGGGCGGTCCCTGTCCTCGAGGAGCTACGCGGCCATCCGGGCAACCTGTCGACCGTCGCCGCGTTCTTCGCGACCGAGAGATGGCATCACACGCTCGCCGAGGTGATCGTTCCGCTCGCGCGGCAGCTGGCCCGCCCGCCTCTCGGCATCGCGACCGCGGTCATCCCGTCGACGAGCGACGATCGGGGAACCGGCTCGGGGCTGCTGGCGCTGCTTCTCGTCGCGCTCCTGCCGCTCGCCGTCTCGGCCTCACACCGCGCGGGCCGGCGCTTCGAGAGGAACCTCGGCCTGCTCGTCCTTCTCGCCATCGTGGTCGCGTACGCGTCGCTCGGGAGGGTCGTCGAGGCGATCCACGACTACCTGATCGCCTGGGTGAGCGTCGCGGGCGCTCTCGGCTGGGCCCTCGTCGTCGCTTCGATCCCGGGTCTCGACCGTGCCGGTCCGCGGCGCGTCCTCGTCGCCACCCTCGCGCTCGTCTCGATCCTTGCGGTCCGGGTCGGCACCGTGCAGCTCCGGCGATCGCCTCCCGCAGCGCTCCGGACGATCCCGCGGGTCGACGAGCTGGCGGGTGCCTCGCAGCGCTTCCTCGCGAGCTCCGGCGTCCGCCGCCCTCTCCTCATCCTCGCGACACACGACTCGTGGCCCGCCTCGGTCGGTGTGGTCCTCGAGCTGACGAAGCGGGGCGTGGCGGTCTCGATCCCGGAGGAGTGGGCCGTGATGTTCGGTCGTCCGCTTCGCAGCACCGGGGGCGAGGACGGCGCGCTCGTGCTCGCCGAGGAGGCCCTCGACCGAGTGGCGGCTGCGCGTCCCGACGCCGTGCGGCTCGGGGTGCGAGACGGGATCGTGCTCTACGGGCTGAGGGGAACGCCGTCGCGGGACTCGCGCCGGAGCAGAGACCTCGAGTAGAGGTCCGCGGGACACTTCCGGCACCGATCGACGGAGAATGCGCCATCGGACTTCGCTCGGGAGCAGGCCGTGGGAGGTGTCATGTCGAACTCCGGACCAGGGGTGATGCGCGAGGACTGGGACCGTCGCGCGCGAGACGATTACAAGCTTCACATCGCAACGGGCCACTCGGGGTCCGACGAGGCGTTTCGGGCTTCGGGGACCAAGGACCTCGACGACGTGATCCTGGACGGCGTCCACCTGGCACCCGATGCCGAGACCCTGGAGATCGGATGCGGCGTGGGGCGACTCCTGGTGCCCCTGTCGGAGCGTGTGGGGATCGCCCACGGCGTCGACATCGCGCCGACGATGATCGAGCACGCGAGGACGTTCTGCGCCTCACGGGGCAACGTGCGGACGAGCGTGACGGACGGCACCCTGGAGGGGTTTGCCGACGGCTCGCTCGACTTCGTCTACTCGTTCATCGTTTTCCAGCACATCCCCTTCGTGGAGGCGATCCGGACGTACGTCCGCGAGGCTGCGCGCGTGCTGCGTCCCGGTGGGCTGTTCCGATTCCAGGTGGATGGACGCCGGCTCGCGGCGGGACGTCGTCCCGACACCTACGCCGGTGTGACGTTCGAGCCCGAGGCCGCTCGCGATCTCCTCCGGGAGACGGACCTCGAGGTGGTGGAGGAGTGGGGAGCGGTGACCCACTACCACCGACTGACGACACGCAAGCGGAGTCTCGAGTCACGAGCGGGGGCCGCGCTTGCGCCCTTCGCCTGGGATCGGCTGCTCCTGGGCGACCTTCTGACCCGGGAGTGTGGGGATGGAGCCCGCCGGAGCGACGAGGTCGTCGCGGGCACGCTCCCTCTGAAGACCGCGCTCCGCAACCTGGAGGAGAGGCTCACGACGGCGCCGGACGCGGAGTTCGTCCGGAGGGCGTTCAGGGCCCTTCTGCTGCGTGACCCCGACGCGGAGGGTCTGGCGTTCCACGACTCGGTCCTCCGGGGCGGGTTCGAGGGCCGCGGGGCGCTCCTCGACACGTTCCTCACGTCGAGCGAGTTCCGCGGCCTCCTCCGGCCGTGGCTTCACGACGTGCCCGTCCACCAGCGGGTACGGCTCGCCGAGGGAGGAGCGCCGGACGCGGCGACCGCCGCTCTCATGGGAATCGCGGACTTCGTGGCGGGCCGCCTCGAAGGGCTCCCCCCGGGCGACGCCGTCGGGGAGGCGTACCGCCTGCTTCTGGGGCGGCGACCCGACGGCCCGGAGCTCGCCTTCCACTCGCGCCTCGTCGACCTGAGCCCCATGTGGCGGAGGCTTCTCGTCCGCCAGGTCCTCTGGAGCGGCGAATGGTCCAGGGAGGTCAAGTCCCCGGGGCCGTGGGCCACGGCGGCGATCCGGGAGCGCCTGGGCCTTCCAATGGGGGACGCCGATCCGGTCCGCGCCGTGCTCGCCACTCTTCTCGACCGGGGCCGAGCTCAGGCTCACCCGGAGTTCGTCGCGTCGGCCTACCCGGCGCTGCTCGGGCGCGAGGCGGACGCAGAGGGTGCGGCTTGGCACACGGCCCGCCTCGTGAACCACCAGGTCGACCGGGTGGGGTTCCTGTGCGATCTCCTCGGCGCCCTCGAGCCCGGCTGAACCCTCGCGTCCGGCGTCAGCGCCTCCACTCGAAGCGCCTCACCGGGAAGTGGCGGACACGTCCGTCCTTCGCCCGGAAGATCACCTGGATCTCGTGCTTCCCGTCGTCACCGTCGGTGAATGGGTAGAACGCCTCGAACCCGGCGGCCGCGCAGTCGCCGACCGAAGGGAGGGCGGTCTGGACGTCCGGACGGGCAACCCGCTGGCCGAGCCGCCAGGCGCGCTGCTCGCCGTCGATGAGGAGGGTGACGTGGAGGTCCTCGCCCGGGATCCGGGCCCAGCCCGCCGCGCGGAGCTCGCCGGTCACGACGGTCCCCTCGCGCGGGACGTCGAGGTTGCCCCAGAGCATCGGGTCCTCGCGCAGGTTCGCATCCCCCGGCACCGTCGGCGTCGCCGGCGCCGGCGACGGGTCGATCGTCCAGGGGAGGGGCGGTCCGGGCGGGACGTCTGGCTCCACCTTCGAGAGCGCGTACAGGTCGGTTCGCCGCCGCCCGTCGAAGCGACCGACGTAGCGAAGGCGCCCGGCGGCGATCCCGTGCGCGAGGACGGGGTGCAGCGCCTGGCGCTCGTCCTGCGAGAGCCACGACTCGTTCACCGACAGGTACGACGTGGGGATCGACTCGAGGAAGTCGAGGAAGCCGTCCGGCACCGGGCGCTGGCGTGTCATCTCCTCGAGCCGGGAGACGATCGGCGTCACGAAGCCGGAGACGCCGTTCACGAGCGGCTTGCCGTGATCCGCCGCGCGGAGGACATAGAGGTAGTTCCCGCGATCCCCGCCGGACGGCAGCTGGACGAGGCCGCCTTTCATCGGTGTCTTCGCGAGGTATCGCGACACCTCGTCCGGATCGGCGTCGCCCTTGACCGGATCGAGCGGGTAGGGGCGGAGCTCCAGGAAGAGGAGGGCCGACGCGCCCAGGAAGAGGAGCCTTCCGCGAGCGCCGTCCTCTCCTCCGCGAAGGCGTCGCGCCACGTGGAGGACTCCGATTCCGGCCAGGACGGCGAGCCCGAGGTCCGCCACCATCGCGTAACGCGCCGGGGCCCGGATGCTGCGGAACAGCGAGACGCTCTCGAACAGGATCCGGTGGAACGGGAATCGGAGGCCGAGCGATCCGAAGAACCCGACGACGACCCAGATGAGCCCGATCGAGACGGACACGTCGCGAGGGCCGCTCCTGAGGCTCGCGATCAGGTCCGGCTGGCGGGCGGAGGTGAAGGCCCTGGGCCAGGCGAGACACCAGCGCACCAAGAGGACGATCGTGAGGAGTGCAACGGCACGGCTGGGGTCCGACGCCTTCAGCAGGAGATGCTCCCCGAACCTCAACCGGACCGGCTCGGCGGCCGCGAAGACGGCGAGCGCCCCGGCGGCCAGCGCGATCAGGTCGAGGACGAGGAGAACGCTCCTGGGCCTCTCCTTCCGCGGGATCGCGGCGCTCCCTTGCTCCCGGTCCACGAGAAGGAGCGCGCCGAGAGGGAGCACGAGGAGGAGGAGGCCCGGGAAGAGGCAGAGCTCACCTGGCGAGGGGTTCTCGCCGAGCCCGCGCCAGAGGCGGTTCATCGGGTCCGCGTTGAGCCACTGTCTGGGCGTCGCCGAGTAGGCGAGCGTCTCCGATTCACCGCGCTCGAAGCCGTACCTCTTCGCCGCCTGCCGATACGGCAGGAAGAACGGCAGAAGGACGAGGCTCGCCGCGCCCAGCGCCGCCGCGCCGCGCCTCCAGAGGGCGGGTTCCCGTTCGATCCCCTGTCTCAGCATCAGGAGGAGCCCGGTCAACGTCAGCGGGATCAGGGTCAGGACGAACCAGTGGATGCACGAGAGCGCGTTCATGAGGAACGCCACTCCGAGCCACACGGCGCGGCGCCGGCTCCTCACCCGAAGGAAGAGGACGAGGGCCTCCAGGAGGAGCGGCATCCACCCGCTCGACAGGTAGTTGACGTGCGAGATGTGGTGCCAGCGGTAGAGCGTGTAGCCGAAACCGATCCCGGCAACCCAGGCGGCCCCGCTCGAGCCGGTGAGCGTCCGCGTCACGCGGAAGGCGCCGAAGCCGGAAAGCGTGAAGCCGAGCAGCATCGCCACGCCGTGGACGGTGAGCGGAGTGAAGCCGAGCGCGTAGAGCGGGAAGAGTGGGAGCGCAAGCCCGTAGTTGTGCTCGCTGAACGCCAGGCTGTAGGCGTACGGGAAGAAGACGTTCGCGTGAAAGAGGTTGAGAGGATCGTGGAACGTCTGGTGATAGTCCCACCACATGATCCAGGCGTTCAGGTACGGATCTCCGGGATCGATCGTCGCGTCGCGGAGACGCGCGGCCCACGGCCACGTCATCACGACCGTCATCAAGGCGAACGCCGCGAAGACGCCGAGGTCCCTGAGCAGGCGCCGCGAGGCCGTCATCGCTTTCGCAGCTCCTCGGACCGGAGGAGCTCCCGGACGAGGCCCGGGCGGTTCAGCTGTCCGGACTCGAGCCGACCGCGATACCAGGCCGCGCCGTCGGGGTCGGGCTCCCGCCCCAGCACCGCCGCGTAGGCGCGACGGACGAACCCCCCGGCGTCCTCGTCCGCCGTCGAGAGGACGCTCCGCGCGAGCCGCGCCTCGCACGGGAACGACTCGCCTGGCGCCGCCGGGCCCGGCGACACCTCGACGCCGAGGCGTCGGGCGAGGCGATCGATCGTCTCCCGCGGCGGGGCCGCCTCGGGGTGGGGCGGTCCCGGGCTGTTCAGGAGATGGCGGACCACCAGCCGACGGCCCAGGGGGTGGGAAGCGGCGATCCGCTCGTGGTGGCGCCGTGCCTCGCCGTCCGGGGCCTGGCCCAGCACCAGAGCGTAGGCGCTCCCAACGGCGTCGGCCGGGTCGAGCGCCGCGGTCGCGGCGTCCACCACCTCGAAGTAGGACGCTCCGGGGTCGAGGCCCGGGCACGCCTCCCGGATCGCCTCGAGCCGGTCCCAGGGGACGTGGTCGGCGAAGGGCCGGACGAGCTCGCGGAACTCCTCGCCCATCATGAGGATGTCGAGGAGGTCCTCGCGCTCCTCGACGTGGGAGACCAGGATGTCGAGGTGGGTCTTCGACTCGTCGGCGGTCGGGTCCCGCCCGAGGAGACCTCGAGTGAGCGCCTGGAGGAAGGCGGCATCGGCCCGGTCGCGGGCGCCCGACTCCAGGGGCTGGAGGAGGCGACGCAGGCTCACCTCGCCCCGGAGCGCGCGGTCCTCTTCCGAGGGATCCGCCCTGACCGCGGCGAGCATCTCGCGAAGGACGACCGGATCGAGCCGGCGCTGGCGAAGGCGCGGTGGGACGCCGCCCGTCTTCACGGTCGTCAGCCAGTGGTAGTGCGTGTCGGCGCCCCATTCGTCGACGACCCGGAGCCCGGTCCCGTCGAGGAGCGCTCGTGCGTCGGCCGGAGTGAACTTGTGGCCGTCGTAGGTCCCGGCGGCCCGGTCGACCCACCGCCAGCGCCGCCCGTCCACCTGGAATCGGAAGACGCCGCCGGGCCGGAGGACGCGGGCGGCTTCCTCCACGTACCGACGGATCGCGGTCCGGTCGGGGATGTGCTGGAAGACGATGAACGAGAAGACGAGGTCGAGGCTGCCGTCCGCGAAGCCGGCGAGATCGCCCTTCGTCGTCCGAGCCGTGATGTTGCGATGCCCGCCGCAAAACTTCCGGGCCTTCCGGATCATCACGTCCGAGATGTCGACGCCGCCGACGTGGGCGACGCGGGCCGCCAGCGGAACGAGCAGGCGACCAACCCCGCACCCGATCTCGAGGGCGCTGGAGGTCGGGGGAAGCTCGATCCCGTCGAGTACCAGCGCGTCGAGGTCCTTCGCGCCCGACGCTCGAAACGCCTCCTCCGTGTCCGCGTGCGCCGAGGCGATGAAGAAACGGGCGTCCTCGCGAGCGCGCTGATTCCAGTCGTCCCGCATCTGGTCCCGGGGCGCCGGCGGCCCCGAGAGCTTGCGGAGGAATCGGTCGAACAGCTTCAGCACGTCAGGGGGCTCCTCGTACCACGCGGGCGGTGGATTCTACGGGCCCCGAGGCGTTGACACCCACCCGGCCCGATGTGAGGCTCCCGCCCGCGTGACGACCACCACGAAGTCCCCGGTCCGCCGCCGGGCGGCGGTGCCGCTCGTCGCGCTCGCGGCATTCGGGCTCTCGCTGTCGGTCGCGGGCGTCACCACCGTTCGAGCCGCCGTGACGCTGATCCGCGAGGCGTGGCCGCACCGGGGCGAGCCCACCCTCGACGCCCGGCGCCGCGTCCTGGGCGCGGCGTACGCCGACGGCGTCGAGCGGATCCGCGCGGCGATCCCACGCGACGCCGACTACCTCCTCGCGAGCCGCGGCGAGGCGTCGGACGCGATCTGGCTCCGCTACGACCTCT
>CAYLNK010000192.1:0-12611 GCA_964384675.1 uncultured Holophagales bacterium
GCCCGTTGCGCGTCGCGCGCCGCGACCCGACGACGGCGATCGCCCGCGGCCCGGGCAGCGGAGCGCCGCGCGCGAAGAGGACGCACGGAGGGTCCGGGAGGTCGAAGAGGAGCGCCGGATAGTCCGCGTCCGTCAGGCCGACGACGCGGGCGCCCGATCCGGCGAGGAGCCTCTTCTGAGCCTCGATCCCCGGAGCGGCGGCCGGAGAGAGGAGCGGTGCGACGACCGACTCCTCCTCGCCCGAGATGGCCGAGGCCTCGGCGACCGAGAGCGAGAGGACGGCCTCCACGCTCTCCTTCTCAGAAAGGAGACGCCGCAGGGCCCGCCCGCGCCTCCCACGGGCGAGGAGCGCCCATCCGAGTCCAACTTCGAGATCGATCGGCGGCCTCCTTCCGATCCGTTTCCGGGGCATCGGTCTTGCGAGCGAGTCGCGACTATAATGCCGACCCAGCTCGTGGCCGGACGCCTCGCCCTTCGATCCCGGCTCGCCGCCGCCGCCCTCGTCGCGGCGGTTTCGTTCTCGGCTGCCTGCTCGGGCGCGGCCGGCCGGTCGTCGCTCACGTACGGTTCGCAGATGGCCCGGAAGGGGTTCTGGCGAGAGGCGCTCTTCCGCTTCAAGAAAGCGGTCGAGGAGAGCCCCTCCGACCCGCGCGCGCTGAACAACCTCGCGGTCGCCTACGAGAGCGTGGGGGAGACCGCGAACGCGCTCGCCGCGTACAAGAAGGCGCTGGAGCAGGCCCCGGAAGACCCGAAGATCAAGCGGAACTACGCCCGCTTCGCCGAGTACTACACGTCGAGCCAGCGGGCGAGCAGCGCTTCCGGCGCCACGGGTCCCGCGGCGGCCCCTCCCGCGACGGGACCCACCCCCTCCCCCACCCCGACCCCGGCTCCGAAATGACGCGATGACGAATCACACGACCCGCGCCCTCGGCGCCCTCGCGGCGCTCGTCCTCTCCCTGCCGCTCCAGGCCGGCGTGCGGGAGGTGAAGCTGAAGCTCCCCCTCCGGCCCAAGCTCGCGGTGACCGGGCGGGAAAAGGTGTCCCTCGCCCCGTTCATCGTGGCGTCGAAGCTGTCGGAGCGAAAGGACGCCGCCAAGTACAAGGATGTGGATCTCGATTCGGAATTCCGTCGCTTCCTCGGCAAGCAGCTCGCGAAGCGCACGAAGCTGACGATCGTGACCATGCCCGGAGACGTCAAGCTCCCGACCCAGGCCTTGAAGGAGCTCGGGGAGAGCGCGGCGTTCTGGAAGGACCTCGGCAGCCGCACCGGTGCCGACATCCTCCTGACCGGGATCGTCGACTTCAAGGTCGAGGACAAGTCGGGCTACCGCGCCGAGGAGTACGTCTCCCGCATCGACGGGCGGACGTACTTCCGTCAGGTGCTGGTGGAGTCGACCGGGTTCACCTTCGAGGTGACCATGGTCGCTCTCGACGGCAAGACGGGCCTGAAGCTGTACCAGGAGACGTTCAAGGACACGAAGGAGAAGGGGCGGCGGGTCACCGACGAGCTCCTCGGTCTCTTCGAGAACCTCTTCTCGCTGGAGAACCAGCTCCTCGGCCTCTTCGTCGTGAGGGAGCGGGATGCGAACCGGTACCTTTATGAGTAGGCGCGGTCCCGCCGCACTCCTCGCGCTGGGTCTCCTCGGCGCCTCCGTCGTGCCCGCGCCGCTCTCGGCCGAGGGGCAGAACAAGATCCTGTACGACTCGTTCGACTGGTCGGTCTACAAGTCGACCCACTTCGAGATCTACTACTACTCGCGCGAGAAGGAGACGCTCCAGAAGGTCGTCTCGATGGCCGAGTCGGCCTACGACGAGCTCTCCCGCCGGCTCAACTACCAGATCCCGAAGCCGATCCCTCTGATCTACTTCGCCACCCACGCCGAGTTCGAGCAGAACAACATCATCCTGAACTTCATCCCGGAGGGGGTCGGGGCCTTCGCCGAGCGCGCCAAGAACCGGATGGTCCTGCCGATCGACCTCCCGGACGAGAAGCTGCAGGCGCTCATCCAGCACGAGCTGACCCACGTCTTCGAGTACGAGGTCCTGTTCGGCGGCCGGCTCGGCCGGGCGCTCGCCTCGGGCGGTCCGACCTGGTTCATGGAGGGCCTCGCTTCGTACCTCGGCAACGACGAGGACGAGAAGGACCGGATGTACATCCGGGACGCCGTCAACTCCGACCTGATCCCCCCGATCACGAAGGTCCAGATCGAGGGCTTCTACGCCTACCGGTTCGGGCACGCCGTCTTCGACTTCATCGAGGCGGAGTGGGGCAAGGACGCGGTCCGCGACTTCATCTTCGAGTTCCGCTCGTTCCTCGGGACCGACGTCTCGGTCGCGATCCGGCGCACCTTCGAGATCGAGCCGGACGAGTTCGACCTGAAGTTCCGCCGCTACCTGAGGAAGAAGTTCCTGCCGCTCCTCGCCGTGAAGGGCGAGGCGTCCGAGTACGGGGAGCGCTTCCGGATCGCCAAGGTGGACAAGGGGAGCGTGGAGCTCGGGGCGGCGCCCTCGCCGTCCGGCGACTTCGTCGCCACCTTCACCACGGTCGCCCAGGACGTCGACCTCGTCTTGATGTCGGTCAAGGACCGGCGTCTCTACAAGAACCTGACGCCGGGTCGTACGACGAGCTACGAGTACCTCGTCGCGCAGGGTCTCACGGTGGGGCCGGAGAGCGGACGCGACGTCTCGTTCGCGCCGGACGGCGACCGGATCGCCGTCTTCGGGCGCCGGGAACGGGGCCGCCAGCTGATGATCTTCTCGGCCCGCTCCGGGAGCCTCCTCGCCCGGATCCCCGTGGAAGCCGACGTCCCGCTCGCGCCCGCGTTCTCCCCGGACGGGCGTTCGGTGGCGTTCGCCGGCACGCTGAACAACAAGAGGGACATCTTCGTCCTCGACCTCCAGACCCGGACGTCCCGCAACCTGACCTCGGACGAGGCGTACGACAGCGCGCCCGTCTTCTCGCCAGACGGCAAGTACATCTACCACGCCAAGTCGGTGGGAGGGCTCAGCAAGGTCGTCCGGTTCCCGGTCTCCGAGCCCTCGAAGATCGAGCAGGTGACCTGGGGCGAGGGGAACGACGACGAGCCGAGCTTCTCGCCGGACGGCAAGCGACTCTACTTCGCGTCCTCACGGGTCGGCGGCATCTACAACATCTTCGGCCAGGAACTGGCCACCGGAGAGCTCTACCAGTACACCGACGTGATCGGCGGGGCGTTCGGCCCGGCCGCGTTGACCGGGCCGGACGGGCAGGAGAAGGTCGTCTTCACGGCGTTCCAGGCCCAGCGCTTCCAGCTCTACATGGCCGATTCCAAGAAGCCGTTCAAGAAGCTCGACGAGAAGGCCCTGCCGCCCGGCTCGGTGGCGACCGGCGCCGTGGCCGGCTTCGTCCCCGCGGTCGAGGTGGCGATCGACCCGGAAAAGACGAAGAGGCCGAAGTTCAAGCTGTTCCTCGAGAACGCCGGCGTGCAGGCGGGCATCGCGTCGGACCAGTCGTTCGTCTCCCTGGTGGAGCTCGACTTCTCCGACCTCCTCGGGAACAAGAGGGCGAGCTTCATCTTCGACTCGGTCGCCACCTTCTCGAACTTCCGCATCCAGTACGCCAACCTCTCCCGCCGCTTCCAGTGGGGGATCCAGCTGTACGACGTGCGGACCTTCTATTACGGCATCGACAGCTCCACCGGGCTCGAGGTGCGGGACCAGCGCCTCTTCAAGGAGACGGGGCTGGCGCTCCAGACGTCGTACCCGCTGAGCCGCTACACGCGCCTCGATGCCAACATCGGCTTCCTGTCCCGCACCCTCGACCTGCCCACCGTCGCGTACAACAACGACGGGACGCAGGTCCAGTACTTCGACGAGCGGAGCGACAACGTCCCCACGGCCGGGATCGGCTTCTCGTACGACGCGGTCCGGTACAAGGAGTTCGGCTCCCACGGCGGGCAGCGGCTGGACATCAATTTCCAGTACACGCGCGCCCTGAAGGACGGCGGCGGGACCCTGACCCGGGACCTCACCCTGGACGCGCGGAAGTTCGTCCCGATCTCGCGCCGCACGCTCCTGGCGTTCCGGCTCTTCGCGGCCCGCTCGGACGGCGTCGCGCCGAACGTCTATTACTTCGGCGGGCTCGACACGCTGCGTGGCTTCGACTTCCGCGAGCAGATCGGGAACCGCATCTTCTACCTGAACACCGAGTTCCGCTTCCCGCTCATCGACATCCTGGCGACCCCGATCCTGGGTGTCTTCCAGGGCGTGCGCGGCCGCATCTTCCTGGACATCGGCGGGGCCTGGCTGAGCGATCAGGGCTTCCAGTTCTGGGACGGTGAAGAGAACAAGATCAAGGACGGGCTGTCGTCGTACGGTGCCGGATTCACGTTCTACTTCCTGGGCCTGCCGCTGAACATCGACTTCGCCCGGCGGTGGAACCTGAAGGAGAACCTGTCGGACACGAAGACCACGTTCTTCATCGGGTACACGTTCTGAGCCCGGAGGGACCCGTCCCGAGTTGAGTTAGACTTCCAGGTCCGGCGCGGATGGGTGGCCGAGTGGCTTAAGGCGGCGGTTTGCTAAACCGTTGTAGGGTCTTAAAGCCTTACCGGGGGTTCGAATCCCCCCCCGTCCGCCACTGATCTTCAAGCGAAATAGGCAGGTCCGAGCGGCGGACGGGGGGGAGAGTCGAAACCCCCGCCCAGGGTCGCGCTGGGGCGCGACCCGAGCAGAATCAGCCTTCGAATCCCGTCCACCCGCTTGCAACAGAGCCCGGTGCCCGGACTCCCGGGCGCTCCCCGGCACGCTGACCCTCCATTCCCGCCCCTCACTCCAGTCTCGGAGTCCTCGTGGGCGCGGGCGCGGCCAGCCCCAGAGCCGAGAACGGCACATCCAGGATCGGGTACGAGCCCCACTCCCCGTAGTCGAAGTGCCACCATTCGAACTCGTAGACGGTGAACCCCTCCCGCTCCATCGCCGCCCGCAGAAGGTCACGCAGGCGCCGCGCCTCATCCGACCCGCCGGCGTAAGCGGGATGTGATCGCTCCGACATCTCGTCGTATTCGCTCGGCATCGCCACCGGGAGCCCGGTCGCCAGCTCGTGGAGGGTCAGGTCGACCGCGCAGCCCCTGTTGTGCCGCGAACCCTTCGCCGGATCGGCCACGAAGTCCTTCTTGTCGGCCGGCGTCACGTCCCAGAACAGCTTGGTCACCGACCAGGGCCGGTAGCCGTCGAACACGGTCAGCCCATAGCCCTTCTCACGCAGCGCGCGATGCGCCCGGAGCAGCGCCTCCGCCGCGGGCCGCTGGAGGAACGCGCGTGCCTCGGAGTACACCGGCCTGCCGACGAAATTACGCGGGGTGGCATAGCGCACGTCGAGCCGGATCCCGGGGTCGAGCGCGACGAGCTCCACGAGGTCGTGCGGGCGGAACGGCCCCATCTCGTCGGGCGGACGCTGGGCCAGGAGGGGGGCGGCCAGCAGGAGCAGGAGGACGCGGAAGTGGCGGAGCATTCGCCGATTCTCGCGCCGGTCGTTGCGTCCGGGGGGGGCGCGGGCTAACGTTGCGGCATCGTGACCGGACGCGGAGGAGTGGCCGAGCGGTTTAAGGCGGCGGTCTTGAAAACCGTTGAACCGAGAGGTTCCGGGGGTTCGAATCCCTCCTCCTCCGCCACCTCGGTCCCGCCTCGCGACGGTCCCGGCTGAATGTCGGCCGCGCCGCCTCGCCCGCCCCAGGTGCTGATCGTCGAGGACGACCCTGGCAACGCGCTCGTGATGAAGACGATCCTCGTCCGGCTCGGGCGGATGGCGGTGGTGGTCAGCGAGGACGGCGACCAGGTGCTGGCCTGGATCGCCGCGGGCCACGTCGACGCCGTCGTCATGGACGTCTCGCTCTCAAACACCCGGGTCGGCGGCAAGAACGCCGACGGCCTCGAGCTGACGCGCCGGATCAAGGCGCTGGCCGGAACGACGGGTCGAAATCCGCGGATCCTCCTCGCCACCGCGCACGCCATGCGGGGCGACTGCGAGCGGTTCCTGAGGGAGAGCGGGGCGGACGCCTACGTCACCAAGCCGATCGTCGACCACGCCGACTTCGTCGCGCGGGTGCGGGCGCTCCTCCCATGAGCCTCCAGGCGTCCGAGGCGGCGCGCGTCCTCGTGGTGGAGGACGAGGCGCTCCACCGGCAGACCCTGGAGGAGACCCTCCGTTCGGCCGGCTACCTCGTCGAAACCGCGGGAGACGGCCAGGAGGGGCTCGAGAAGGTGCGCTCGGTCCGTCCCGACGTCATCGTCACCGACTGGATCATGCCCCGCCTGGACGGGGTCTCTCTGTGCCGGCTCGTGAAGGCGAACGAGGCGCTTCGCTCGACGTACGTCGTGATCCTCTCGAGCCGCGGGGAGAGCGCCGAGAAGGTGACCGGGCTCGACTTCGGGGCCGACGACTACCTGGTCAAGCCGGTCGACGCCAACGAGCTCCTCGCCCGGGTACGGGCGGGGCTCCGGCTCCAGCGGGCGCTCGCCGAGCTGGCGGCCAAGAACGAGCTGCTCGAGCGGCTCGCCCTGACCGATCCCCTGACCCAGCTCGCGAACCGCCGGGCCTTCGAGGAGTCCCTGCGGGCCGAGGCGTCGCGCACGTTCCGGCACTGCCAGCCGCTGTCGCTCCTCTACCTCGACCTCGACCGATTCAAGGACGTCAACGATCGGCACGGGCACACCGCGGGAGACGAGGTCCTGATGGGCTTCGCCGACCTCCTGCGGAAGGCCGCCCGCCGCGGGGACGTCGTCGCCCGGATCGGCGGAGAGGAGTTCGCGGTGCTCCTCCCGCACACCGACAGGCAGCAGGCCGGCCGGGCCGCGGAACGGATCCGCAAGGCGACCGAGTCGACCCCGCTCGGGGCGCGGCGGATCGTCGTGACCGTCTCGATCGGGGCGGCGGTCTTCGCGGGAAGCTCGCTGGAGGACATCCCGGCCTTCGTGGCGGACGCCGACGGCGCGCTCTATCGGGCGAAGGCCGAGGGCCGCAACCGGGTCGTTGCCTCGGAGGGTGTAGCCCCGGGGGGACGCTCCTTCAAAGGATAGACGGGTCCGGAAACTTTCCGGACCGCTCTGCCGTAGTTACGACGCTGCTGGTTCGGGGTATCGGAGGAGCTTTCGTCCATGAGCACACGGGTCAAAGTGGTCATCGGCCTCGTCATCGTCGTCCTCCTGGGAGCGGTCTACGCCGCGTCGGTGGCGTCGAAGGACAAGAACCTCGCCAGGGTCTCGACCGCCAAGGTCGGCAAGGCCGACCTCGTCAGCACGGTGAGCTGCAACGGCCGGGTCCAGGCGATGACGAAGGTCGACATCTCGTCCCAGGTAATGGGGCAGATCGTCAACCTCGCCGTCCGCGAGGGGGACGTCGTGAAGAAGGGGGACTTCCTCCTCCAGATCGACAAGGCCCAGTACGACGCGACGACGCGGGCGCAGCAGAGCGGCCTCGAGGCGCTCTTCGCACAGCGCGAGTCGGACCGGGCCACACGCATGCAGGCCGAGCGGGACCACGACCGCGAGAAGAAGAACTTCGACGCCCGCATCTCCTCCGAGCAGGTCCTCCAGAAGGCCAGGCTCGCCCTGGACGCCGCACGCGCCCAGGAGCAGGCGACCGAGCGCCGCATCGAGCAGGCGCGGGCGACGCTGGCCGCCAACCAGGACTCGCTGAGCAAGACCACGCTCACCTCGCCGATCGCGGGGGTCGTCACGTCGCGGCCGGTGGAGGCGGGCGAGAACGCCATGATCGGCACGATGAACAACCCCGGCACGGTCCTCCTGACGGTCTCCGACATGTCGATCGTCGAGGCCCAGATGGAGGTCGACGAGACCGACATCCCCCACGTCAGGGTGGGGCAGAAGGCGAAGATCACGATCGACGCCTTCCCGGACAAGAAGTACGACGGGCTCGTCACCGAGATCAGCGGCAGCCCCATCACCAAGTCGGCCCTCGGCACCGACGCCTCCGCCGTGAACTTCAAGGTGAAGGTGAAGATCGTCGACCCGCCCACCGCGATCCGGCCCGGCTTCTCGGTCTCCGGCCTCATCGAGACCGACCGCCGCCCCGGCGCGCTGGCGATCCCGCTCCCGGCCCTGGTGATGGCCGACGAGTCGACGCTGAAGCGCCCCGAGAAGGGGAAGAAGCCGGAGCCGACGCCGACGCCCGAGCCGAAGACCGGGGACGAGAAGAAGAAGGAAGTCGAAGGGGTCTTCGTGGTGAAGGCGGGCGCCGTCGAGTTCCGCAAGGTGAAGACCGGCATCACGGCCGACCTGAGCGCCGAGGTGATCGAGGGGCTGACCGAGGGCGAGGAGATCGTCACCGGGCCGTTCAAGGCGCTCCGCTCGCTCCGGATCGGGGACAAGGTGAAGGTCGACAACAGCGGCCCGCGGGACGAGGCGAAGAAGGGCTAGGCGGGTGAGCGACGCAGGAGGGGTGCCGTGTTCGTCGGCGAGCTGATCCGGGTCGCCTGGCGCGCCATCTCCGCGCACAAGCTCCGCTCGTTCCTCACCCTCCTGGGCGTCATCATCGGTGTGATGACGGTGGTGGCGGTGGTGGCCATCATCTCCGGCCTCAACAACTACGTCGCGACCAAGCTCTTCACCCTCTCGCCGGACGTCTACGCCGTCACCCGCTTCGGGATCATCCTCACCCGCGAGGAGTTCCTCGCGGCGCTCAAGCGGAAGCGGATCGAGAAGCGCGAGATCGACCAGGTCGTCCGGATGTCGAAGACCGCTCAGATGGTGGGCGAGGAGTCGGGGACGCTGCGGGCCGTCAAGTACCGGGACAAGCGCGTGCCGGACGTGCAGATCACCGGCGCGACCGCGAACGTGGCCGACCTGCGCAACCTCGACATAGACCTCGGCCGCTTCTACACCGAGACGGAGAACGTCCACCGCGCCAACGTCGCCGTGATCGGGACCGAGGTGCGCGACGAGCTGTTCCCGCGGCTCGACCCGATCGGACGCACCATCACCATCGGGGGCACGCCGTTCCAGGTGATCGGGCTCCTCGTCAAGCAGGGCTCGGCGTTCGGGCAGAGCCAGGACAACATCGTCTACATCCCGCGCCAGACGCTGCTGAAGGCGTTCGGCGCGAACCGGAACGTCTCGCTCTACATCAAGGCGAGGGGCGGCGTGCCGGGCGTCCCGGCCTCGCAGGACGAGATCCGGACCATCTTCCGGGCCTTGCGGCACATCCCTCCGAACGGACCCGATCCGGTCTCGTTCGTGACGGCCGAGGCGATCCAGGCCGTCTGGCGCTCCATCTCCGCGGGCGCCTTCGCGCTCCTGGTCTTCATCAGCGGGATCTCGCTCGTCGTCGGCGCCATCGTGATCGCCAACATCATGCTGGTCTCGGTCATCGAGCGGACCAAGGAGATCGGGCTGCGGCTCGCGCTCGGCGCCAGGAAGCGGGAGATACGCCGGCAGTTCCTGCTGGAGGCCGCGCTCCTGGCGCTCGGCGGCGGGACCTTCGGCGTGCTGATGGGCTGGATCATCGCGTACTGCGTCGACGCCTTCACGCCGCTCCCGGCCCTGGTCTCACCCATGCTGATCCTCTCCGGGCTCGTCCTCGCGACCCTCACCGGCGTGATCGCCGGGGTGTTCCCCGCCATCAAGGCGAGCCGCCTCCCCCCGATCGAAGCCCTCCGGTACGAATAGGGAGAGCGAAATGGTCGTCCGCCTGCTCGACTCCTTCCGCCGCGCCGTCGTGGAGAACCTCCGCTTCGCGCGGATCGCCCTCGTCGCGCACAAGCTGCGGGCGTTCCTCACCGTGGTCGGCATCGTGATCGGTGTCTGGACCGTCATCGCCATGGTGGCGCTCGTCACCGGCTTCCAGCGCTCCACCAACGACTCGTTCTCGTCGTTCGGCACCACGCTCGTGCAGTTCCAGAAGTTCGAGCCGCGCTTCGGCGGCGGGCGGCGGATCTCGGAGGAAGAGAGGAAGCGGCGGGACCTGACGATCGAGGACGCCGAGGCGATCGAACGGCTCAGCCCGTCGATCCGCGCCGTCTCGCCGGAGAGGTACTACTGGGGCGTCACGAAGGTGCAGGGGAACGGCAACGAGGCCAGCGCCCCCACGGTCGCGGGCGGGAACCAGAACTACGCCATCTGCAACAACTGGACGATCAAGGACGGACGCAACCTGACCGAGATCGACGTGGCGCACGCCACCGACGTGGCGCTCCTCGGCACGGACGTCGTCGAATCGCTCTTCAAGGGGAAGGACCCGCTCGGGCAGCCGATCACGGTGAACGGGCGCCGCTTCACCGTCATGGGCGTCTTCGACAAGAAGGGCGGCGCGTTCGGCGGGAACCCGGACAACATCGTGGTCATCCCGATCAGCTCGTTCGACAAGCACTTCCCGGAGATCGTCAACTCGCACGGCGACACCATCCACATCGCCACGATCCCGCGCTCGCCCGAGCTGATCCAGCAGGCGATCGAGGAGGGGACGAACGTCCTGCGGGCCCGGCGCAAGGTGCCGTTCGACAAGCCGAACGACTTCGCCATCTTCACGGCCGAGAAGATGATCCAGCAGATGACCGCGGTGACCAGCGCCATCTCCGGCGTGATGCTGCTGATCGCGGCGATCGCGCTCGTGGTGGGCGGCGTCGGCGTCATGAACATCATGCTGGTCTCGGTGACGGAGCGGACCAAGGAGATCGGCCTGCGCAAGTCGGTCGGGGCCCTGCGGCGCGACATCACGCTCCAGTTCCTGACCGAGGCGATGACCCTGACCGGCATCGGCGGCGCGATCGGTGTGGGCCTCGGGCTCCTGACCGCGATCGTCGTGCGCAACGTCTCGCCCCTCCAGGCCGACACGCCGCTCTGGAGCGTCTTCCTCGGCCTGGGCGTCAGCATCTCGATCGGGCTCTTCTTCGGCATCTATCCGGCCGTGAAGGCGGCAAAGCTCGATCCCATCGAGGCCCTGCGCTTCGAATAGCCGGAAGCCGGGGGTCCAGGGGGCGGGCGAATGCCGCCCCCTGGCAGCGCTGGACCCGATCGAGGCCCTGCGCTTCGAATAGGCGGAGTCACTCCCGCTCGAGCGCCACGACGAAGACTCCGAACCGCCCGTCCACCTTGGGCCAGGCGTCCACGGTCAGCCGGAGCAGCCCGTCCCGGCCCGGGTCGGACGGCCCGACCGCGATCGGGATCGCCGTCGTGGCCGAGATCTCCCGCTCCAGGGCCTGCGCGGCCCACGTCAGGCGAACCCGCACCGGGCCGGGCCGCGGTAGCGTGACGACCAGCCGGTAGGAGCCCGTCGAGACCGGCGCCAGGAAGGTCCCGCCTTCCCCGCTCGTCCAGCGGCCCCGGAACGTCCGGCCGTCGGCCCCCACCTCCTCCGGGGGGAGGAAGTCCCACGCCAGGGTGTCGGGTGATCCCAGATCGACGCGATCGACGAGCGGCATCGCGTCCTGCGGGACCCGGTACGCGATCGAGAGCCCGGACGACTGGGCGAAGACCGGGAAGCCGAGCGAGGCGGCGCGGGCGCGAAACGGATCGACGTCGGGCGTGACCACGAAAGTGACTCCCCAGCGGTGGCGAAGGAGCGCCGCCGCGGCCGCGGTGGGCATCGGCGTGGCCTCCCGTCCGTCGAGGAGGGGCCCGAGCACCGGGTCGGCGAGGCGCACCCGGTGGCTCCGCGGCGGCGTCCGCGACAGGTAGCCGAGCGTCTGCGGGCGCGCGTGGCGCAGCTGGCGGATCAGCGCGGCGGCCCCGGGGTCGAGGTCGAGGACGTTGCCCGGCACTCCGGACTCCGCGATCGCCACCATCGCGCCGTCGGGAGGGGTGAAGGGCCAGACGGAGACGCCGGGGTCCCGGGGGGCGTACTCGATCGCCAGGGCGAGCGCGGCGGCTGCGAACGCGCCCCTCCGGCCCGCCGCGAGAAGGCGCTCGGCGGCGAGGGCGGAGCCCAGGGCGAGCGGCAGGTAGGCCAGCAGCAGGAAGCGGTTGACGCAGCCCCCCAGCTTCAGCGCCGGGAACGCCGCCTCGAGCCACGCGTACGGAAGCCGGACGTCGAGAAGGCGATCGAAGACGCGCGGCTGCGGCCCGAGCGCGAGGACGAGCGCGAGGGACCCTGCCACGCACGCCCCGACGAAGAGCGCGGGCCGAGGCCCCTTCCGGAGCGCCACGCCGGTGAGCAGCAGGGGTACGAGTCCGAGGTACGCCGGTCCCTCCGCCGCGTTCTGGTGGTTCCGCTCGGTGAGCCCCTTCGTCAGGGCCGAGACGACCTGGAGGCGCGACGGGATCACCAGGGACGTGCACGCGGCCGAGCACCAGCGCGACTCGTGTCCCTCGACGGGCTCCTCGGCGATCTCGCGGCGGAGGGCGAGCGCCGACGGCAGCGTCGAGGCGAGCGCGATCGCGGCGACCAGCCCCAGCGCCGCCGTGGTTCCGCCGCGGGCCGGACCCGGAACGAGGAGAGCGATCGACACGGCGCCCGCCGCCAGCGCCCCGAGGAGGGCGAGGTACCAGTCCGTGTACGCGAGGGCCACGAGCGCCGAGGCCGCGACGGCGACGCCCGGCAGCCGCCGCGCGCCGCGGCGTGAGGCCGAGAGCCAGAGCCCCTCGAGAGCCAGCGCGACCCACCCGACCCCGAGGAGGTT
>CAYLNK010000193.1:0-12562 GCA_964384675.1 uncultured Holophagales bacterium
GCCCGCCGGCCGTGGAGCCCGGAGCCGCCGGGCCTGCCGAGGCGGCGCGGCGGACGGACGCGCTCGAGGACCTGCTGACTCGGGTCGTGGGCGAGCACCTCGTGGCCGACGTGCCGGTGGGGCTCCTCCTGTCGGGTGGGCTCGACTCGAGCCTGGTGGCGGCGCTGGCGTCGCGCGGAGGACCGGTCCGCACCCTCTGCATGGCGTTCGCCGATTCCTCGGTGGACGAGCGCCCCTTCGCCCGGCGGGTCGCCGAGCACATCGGGTCGCGGCACGAGGAGGTGGTGATCCGTCCCGGGGAGATGGTCGCGGACCTCGAGCGGTCGGTCTGGTTCGTCGACGACCTCTTCGGGGACTGGGGCGTCATCTCGACGATGGTCCTCTACCGGAAGTGCCGGGAGGCCGGAGTCAAGGTCGTCCTGGTGGGTGAGGGCTCGGACGAGCTGTTCGGCGGCTACTCCCACTTCCAGCGCTTCGACGCGCCGGCCGCCGACCGCCGCTCGATCTTCCGGCGTTCGCTCGGCTTCTACCAGAACCAGTCGGGGCGCCGGTGGGGCCGTGAGCTCTGGGGCGTGCGGCAGATCCTCCGCGAGTACGCGACCGAGACCCACGGTGACTTCTTCTCCGCGGTTCGTCTGTTCGAGATTCGCCGCCAGCTCCCGAGCCAGTACAACATGAAGGTCGACAAGGCGTGCATGGCGGCGAGCGTCGAGGCCCGCGTGCCGTTCCAGGACGTGCGCGTCGCCGAGGCGGCCCTGCGTCTGCCCCGGGCGCTCCTGATGCGCGACGGGAGGAACAAGGCGATCCTGCGCGAGATCGCGTCCCGGAACGGGCTCCTGCCGCCCGAGATCGCGACGCGGGGCAAGTACGGCGCCTCCATCGCGGCGAGCTGGATGGACGAGGTCCCGAGCTTCCGCGGCTTCGCCCGCGACGTGGTGCTCGATCCGGCGGGCTGGGCGGCGCCGCTCGGCGTCGAGAAGGCGATGCGCGACTACTTCGACCGCGGGCGCGGCGGCTACCGGTTCCCGCACCCCGTCAGCATCTTCTCCATCGTCGCCTGGCGGCTCCTCTTCCTGAACCTCTGGTCGAAGCAGTACCTGGCGCCGGCGGAGGAGGCCGCCGCGTGACCCCGGACGTCACCGTGGTGATCCCCACGTTCAACCGGCGGACGCTCGTCCGTGACGCGATCGAGTCGTGCCGCTCCCAGAGTCTGGGGCCCGGGCTCGAGATCCTCGTCGTCGACGACGGCTCGACCGACGGGACGCGCGAGGAGCTCGCCGGGGTGCCGGACGTCACGCTCCTCTCCCTGCCCGCGAACCGGGGACGGAACGTGGCGCGGAACGCGGGCCTGAGGGCCGCGCGGGGCCGCTGGGTGAAGTTCCTCGACAGCGACGACGTCCTCCTCCCGGCCACGCTGGGCGTCGAGCTCCGGGCGGGCGACGAGACAGGCGCCGACGTCGTCCTGACGGGACATCGCGAAGAGCACACCCTGCCGTCGGGCGAGCTGGCGACGAAGGAGATGAGGGTCGTCCCGCCGATCCTGGATCCTCGCGTCGACGCCCTCCTGGCGGGCCGTGCCGTGCCGACCAGCGCCGCGCTCTACCGGCGGTCCGCGCTCGCCGGGGTGGGCTGGGACGAGGGGATCGACAAGCTCGACGACTGGGAGTTCTTCATGCAGGCGGCCCTCGTGGCCGGACCCATCGTCGGCGTGCCGCACGTCTCGTACACGATCCGTGAGCACCCGGGGCGTGGCGTCCACCGGAACTCCCGGCTCTCGAACGCCCGCGAGCACCACCAGATCCTGAGGAAGCTCGAGCGGACGCTCGAGGAGAGGGGCGAGCTGACGCCGCCGCGGAGGCTCCGCCTCGCGCAGTACTACTACCGGGAGCTGCGCCTCCTCTCGCTGCTCGATCGCCGGGACTTCGAGAAGGCCCTCGCGCACATCCTGGAGCTCGACCCCTCGTTCCGCCCTCGGGACGAGGAGCCGCGTGTCGAGATCCGTGCCCTCGCGAAGCTCCTCGGGGTGAGGAGCACGCTGCTCCTCTACTCGTTCCTGATGCGCGCGCTCCACCCGTCGCGGGCGGCGGCGCTCGGCTGACGTGGCCGGTCCGAGCGCTCTCCCCGTCGAGACCGTGCCGGGTCTCGTCTCGACGGTCGTCCCGGTGCACAACCGCGCCGGCATGCTGGCGGACGCGGTGGGAAGCGTCCTGGCCCAGACGTATCGACCCATCGAGGTGATCCTCGTCGACGACGGGTCGACGGACGGCACCCCGGAGGCCTGCCGCCAGCTCGCCGAGCGGCAGCCCGGCGTGGTACGGGCTCTGCGCCGCGAGAACGGGGGGCCCGGAGCGGCCCGCGAGACCGGCCGGCGTGCGGCGCGCGGGGAGTTCCTGCAATACCTCGACAGCGACGACCTCCTCCTGCCGGACAAGTTCAGCCGGCAGGTGGAGGCGCTCCGCTCCCGGCCCGACTGCGGGGTCGCGTACTGCTTCACGCGTTTCTACCGGGTCGGCTCGCCGCCGGGCGACGTCCCATGGAAGGGCTCGGGCGAGAGCGTCGGGACGATGTTCCCCTCGCTCCTCGTCGAGCGCTGGTGGGACACGCCCACGCCCCTCTACCGGCGCTCCGTCTGCGACGAGGCGGGGCCGTGGCGGGAGGACCTCCGTCTCGAGGAGGACTGGGAGTACGACTGCCGGATCGCCGCCCTCGGGACCCGCCTCGTCCAGTGCCGGGAGTTCCTGGCGGTCGTGCGCGACCACGAGGAGCGCCGGCTCTCGCGGCACCTGTCCGCCTCCGACCCGGCCACCGTCACGTTCCGGGCGCGGGCCAGGGGCCTGATCCTGGAGCACGCGCGGCGCGCCGGGATCCGGCCCGGCAGCCCGGAGATGGTCCGCTTCGGCAGGGGGCTCTTCCTCCTGTCGAGGCAGGCGGGGGCCGCGGGGCTGCCGGCGCTGTCCCGCGAGCTCTTCGATCGGGCTCGCGAGGCGTGCGGCCGGGACCAGGCCCGACGTCTCGACTTCCGGCTCTACCGGGCCGCCGCGGCCGCGCTCGGCTGGTCGGCCGCCGGCCGGCTCGCGTGCTTCACCGACCGTTTCCGGCCCGAGCACACCCCGCTCGACCGTCCGACGCCGCCCGCCGCCGTCTTCGCGGGCCACGACGCCGGTGTCCCGGACCTCGTGTCGATCGTCGTCCCGGTCTACAACCGCAGCTCGCTGCTGCCGGAGGCGGTCGGGAGCGCGATCGCCCAGACGCACCGTCCGATCGAGGTCCTCATCGTCGACGACGGCTCCAGCGACGACACGCCCGCCGTCTGCCGCGACCTGGCGGCGCGACACCCGGAGGTCCGCGTTCTCACGCGTCCGAACGGCGGCCCCGGCCCGGCCCGCGAGACCGGCCGGCTCGCGGCCCGGGGGGAGTTCCTGCAGTACCTCGACTCCGACGACCGGCTCGATCCGCGGAAGCTCGAGCGGCAGGTCCTCGCGCTCCGCCAGAAGCCCGACGCGGACGTGGCCTACTGCCGGACGCGCGAGTACCGGATCGGCGAGGCGCCGTCCGACGCCGCGTCGCTGCGCACGGGCGAGGCGCTCGAGACGCTCTTCCCGGCGCTCCTCTCGGGCCGCTGCTGGCAGACGGTGACCCCGCTCTTCCGCAAGCGGATCACCGACCGGGTCGGACCGTGGAGCGACCTGCGGCAGGAGGAGGACTGGGAGTACGACGCCCGCGTCGCGGCGCTGGGGAGCCGCCTCGTCTGGTGCCCGGAGATCCTCGCGGACTTTCGCCACCACGGCGGCCCGCGTGCCGGCGGGGGCTCCCTCCTCGATCCGACGAAGATGAGGGCTCGCGCCCGGGCCCACGTCCTGATCTACCGCCACGCGCGGCGCGCCGAGATCGGCCCGGACTCGCCAGGGTTGCAGCGCTTCGCCCGCTCGCTCTTCCACCTGGCGCGGGAGTGCGGGGCCAGCGGCCTCGCCCCCGAGTCGCGCGAGCTGTTCGCGCTCGCCCGCGAGGCCTCGGGTCCGGGCCGCGCCTGGGGAGCGGACTTCCTGCTGTACCGGGTCGGAGCCGCCTGTCTCGGGTGGGCCACGGTCGGCCGGCTCGCCCGGCTGTCGCACCGGCTCCGGCACGCGGAGGCCTCGTGACGGAGGTGTCGTCGGCAGCGGTCCCGGAGGGCCTGCGCGAGCGGCTGCGATGTCCCGACTGCCGGGGCGAGCTCCGCGGCGCGCGCTGCACGGTCTGCGGCTTCACCGCCTCGGGATCGGACTTCCGGCCTCGCGCCCCGGGGCCCGCGCCGCTCCTCGCCCGGCGGGTCTGGGACCCGGGTCCGATGCTCGCGGCGGCGGTCGTCGGGGCGCCGGAGGTGACCTGGGCCGGACCGCCCCCGCCCCGCGGCTCGTCCGACCTGCTGTCGCTCCTCGTCGAGGAGACCCGCGGCGCGAGCTCGCGCGAGCTCCTCGATCTCGGCTGCGGGCCGGGCGAGTACCGGACCGCGCTCGAGGCCGCCGGCTTCCGATGGACCGGAGTGGATCTCGACGCGGAGGAGCCGGCGCTCCGGGCCGACGCGCACGCTCTGCCGTTCGCCGACGCGTCGTTCGACGTCGTCTTCACCGTCGCCTTCCTCGAGCACGCGCACAACCCGTTCCTCGCCGTGGCCGAGGCGGAACGTGTCCTGCGGCCGGACGGTCTCCTGATCGGGACGGTGGCGTTCGGGGAGCCGTTCCACGGGTCGTTCCTCCACCCGAGCGCGTGGGGCGTCGCGTCGCTCCTGGCCTCGAGCGGGCTCGTCCTGGGCCGGCTCTGGCGCTGTCAGGACACGCTCGAGGCGCTCGCGACGATGGGCGGATACCCGCGGGCGATCCGCCCCCTCCTCCGGGCCGTCGAGCGGCTCGCCCGGCTCCCGCTCCTCTCCCCGCGCGGCTGGCGGGCCGGGCGGGGGCAGCCGATCGACTCGCTCACCACGGCGGCGAGCCTGGGCTTCTCGGCTCGCAAGGCAGGTCCGGAGTGAGCGCGCCGCCCCGCGTCTCGGTGGTGACGGCGGTCTACAACGACCCGCTCTACCTGCGCGGCTCGCTCGAGGGGGTGCTCGCGCAGGAGGGGGTCGAGCTCGAGGTCGTGGTGGTGGACGACGGGTCGACCGACGCGACGTCCGGGATCCTCGGCGAGCTCGCCCGTCGCGACCCGCGCCTGCGCGTGCTGCGGGTGCCTCACGGCGGCCTGACCCGGGCGCTGGTGGCCGGCTGTGAGGCGGCGCGGGGTCCCTACGTCGCCCGCCACGACGCGGACGACCTGTCGCTTCCAGGCCGGCTCTCGGCGCAGGCCGCTCTCCTCGACCGCCGACCCGAGCTCTCCTTCGTCTCGTCCTCGACCGTGACCATCGGTCCGGGCGGCGAGCCCCTGTTCACGCGGCGTCGTGGCGAGGACCCGGCCGACGCGGCTCGGGACCTCGTCGAGGCGCCCGACGGCGCCCCGACCCACGGCTCGGTCATGTTCCGGCTCGACGCCTACCGGCGTGCCGGCGGCTACCGGCCGGCGTTCCGCTACGCGCAGGACCACGACCTCTGGCTGCGCCTGCTGGACGAGGGTGGGTTCGCGTTCGCGCCCGAGGTGCTCTACGCGTTCCGGATCCGCGACGGCTCGATCTCGACGTCGCGGCGCGCGCAGCAGGGCCGGCTCGCCGGGCTGGCGCGACGCTGCCGGGACGCGCGGCGGGCCGGGGCCTCCGAGGACGGCCTCCTCGCCGAGGCGGAGAGGGTCTCGGCCGAGCCGGCCTTGCCCGCCCGGAGCGGTGCGGCCGGGAGCAGCTACTTCATCGGACGTTGCCTGATGGAGCGGCGCGATCGCCGCGCGGCGGGGTACCTCTGGCGGAGCCTCCGCCGGGAGCCGCTCTCGTGGCGTCCGTGGGCGGCGCTGCCTCTCGCGCTCCTCGGCTGCCGGCGGCGCCTGGAGACGATCGCGTGACGGAGGCTCCCTCGATCCCGATCTCGGTCGTCGTGCCGTCGTACCGGAGGGAGTCGATCCTCCTGGACACGCTGGCGGCGGTGGTCCCCCTCCTGGGGCCGCGGGACGAGCTCGTCGTCGTCGACCAGACGCCGGTGCACCAGACCGCGACCGAGGCGGCGCTTCGGGACCTGGCCGGGCGGGGCGACATCCGCTGGATCCGCAAGACCCGCCCCAGCATCTGCGAGGCGATGAACGTGGGGGCGCTCCTGGCAGGCGGGGAGGTCATCCTGTTCCTGGACGACGACGTGGTCCCGACCGCTGGCCTGCTGGAGGCGCACCGGCGCCTTCACTCGGCCCCGGACCCTCCCCTCGCCGTCTGCGGTCAGGTCCTCCAGCCGTGGAACCCCGAGCCGGTCCGCGCCGTCGCCGACGACGGCACCGAGTTCGACCCGGCGTTCGACAGGGCCTGCGACATCCTCGCGCCCACGACCTGTAACTTCTCCATTCGCCGGGCGACGTTCCTCGCGATCGGGGGGATGGACGAGAACTTCTCGGGCGGGAGCCACCGGTGCGACGCGGAGCTGGGGTACCGGCTCTTCGGACGGACGGGGCGAAAGGTGCGCTTCGATCCCTCGGCCCACCTGCGGCACCTCCACTCGGGAGGCGGGACCCGGGCCTTCGGCGCGAAGGACTCGTGGGGGGCGCTGGGCACGGCGATCAGCGACCACTACTTCGCGGCCCGGGCCCTCGGCGGGGCGGCCGGGCTCCGTTACTCGCTCCACCGGCTGCTTCGGGCGCCGATCAACAAGTACACCCTGTCGCACCCGTGGCTGATCCCGTCCCTCTGTCTCCGGGAGCTCGTCGCCCTGCTGACGGCACGCCTCCGCCGCCGGCGGCACCCCGAGAACTACGTCAAGCCCGTCGAGCGTTACGTCGACGTGGTCCGGCCCGAGGACGCCTCGGGGGACGCCGCGCCGGACTCCCTGACGGTCGTCCTCCCGTCCTACATGCGCGAGGACGTCCTGGTCAGCACGCTGCGAGCGGTGGTGGCGATCCTCGCGCCGAGCGACGAGGTGGTGGTCGTGGACCAGACCCCGAGGCACGAGCCCGCCACCGAGGCGGCGCTCCGGGAGCTCGAGGGCGCCGGCCGGGTCCGCTGGGTCCGCAAGGCGAAGCCCAGCATCTGCGAGGCGATGAACGTCGGCGCTCTCGTCGCCCGGGGGCACGTCCTCGTTTTCCTGGACGACGACGTGGTGCCCTCCGCCGGACTCCTCGAGGCGCACCGCCGGGCGGTCGCGGGACCCGGATGCCCCCCGGCGGTGTGCGGTCAGGTGCTCCAGCCGTGGAACGAAGCCCCCGTCTCCCACACCGCGAGCTTCGAGGTCGGCTTCGACCCGGCCTACGACAGGCCGTGTGAGATCCTGGGCCTCATGGCGGGCAACTTCTCCATCCGGAGGGAGACGTTCCTCCGCGTCGGCGGGATGGACGAGAACTTCACCGGCGGAAGCCACCGTTGCGACACCGAGCTCGGATACCGGATCCACCTGAGGACGGGGCGCCGGGTCGCGTTCGACCCGGCGGCCACCCTCCGGCACCTGCACGCCGGAGGCGGCACCCGCTCGTTCGGCACCAAGGACTCGTGGGGGAGCCTCGGCTCGGCGATCAGCGACTACTACTTCGCGCTCCGCTGTCTCCCCGCGGGGCGTGCCGTCCCCTACGTGCTGCGCCGCCTCCTGCGCGCGCCGGTCAACCGGTACACCGCCGCGCGGCCCTGGCTGATCCCGTCCCTGGCGCTCCGGGAGCTCGTCGCCCTGTCGCGGGCGGCGCTGCGCCGGCTGCGGCGCCCCGACAATTACGTGAAGAGCCTCGCGAGCTATCCGGACGTCGAGGCAGTCCGAGGAGAGAGATGACCACCTACCTGATCACCGGCGGGGCCGGCTTCATCGGGAGCCACCTCGCCGAGCACCTGCTGGCCCGGGGCGACCGCGTCCTGGTGATCGACGACCTGTCGACCGGCAGCATCGCCAACATCGAGGGGATGAAGGGCAACCCCCGGTTCGAGTACGTGCTCGACAGCGTGATGAGCCGAGGCGTGATGAGCGAGCTCGTCGACCGCGCCGACGCGGTCTTCCACCTGGCGGCCGCCGTCGGCGTCAAGCTCATCGTCGAGAGCCCGGTGCGGACCATCGAGACCAACGTGAAGGGCACCGAGGTCGTGCTCGATCTCGCCAACAAGAAGAAGAAGCCGGTGCTCCTGGCATCGACCTCCGAGGTGTACGGCAAGGCGACCAAGATCCCGTTCTGCGAGGAGGACGACCTGGTCCTCGGGGCCACCCACAAGGGGCGCTGGTCCTACGCCTGCAGCAAGGCCCTCGACGAGTTCCTGGGGCTCGCCTACTTCCACGAGAAACGCCTGCCGCTCACCATCGCGCGGCTCTTCAACACCGTCGGACCCCGCCAGTCGGCCCGGTACGGAATGGTGCTGCCGAACTTCGTCCGCCAGGCTCTGGCCGGCAAGCCGATCACGGTCTACGGCGACGGCGAGCAGAGCCGATGCTTCGGCTACGTCGGAGACGTCGTCGAGGCGGTCGCGAAGCTGATCGGCGAGGAGTCGGCGTACGGGCGGGTCTTCAACATCGGCTCGCAGGAGGAGATCACCATCGCCGGCCTCGCCCGGCTGGTGAAGGAGCGGCTCGGCAGCCCGTCGGAGATCGCCTTCGTCCCGTACGACCAGGCGTACGAATCCGGCTTCGAGGACATGCGGCGCCGGGTGCCCGACATCCGCAGGATCGGGGAGCTGATCGGCTTCGTCCCGAGGACGAGCGTCGCCGAGATCGTGGACCGCGTGGCGGCCCACGAGCGGGTGACGGTCTGACCGTGCACCAGGGCCCCCTCCGATGACGGTTTCCGCCAGCCAGTGGATCCTCGGGGCCGCGCTCGTCGGCCTGGCCGTCTACGTCTTCCGTCTACGGAGCACGACCGCCGACCGGCTGATCTACGCCGTGCTGGCCTTCGTCGGGCTGGTCTTCGTCGCCTGGCCGGACCTCTCGACGCGGCTCGCGCACGCGGTGGGGATCGGCCGGGGCACCGACCTCGTGCTCTACGTCTTCGCGCTCTTCAGCCTCTTCCACTTCGTGACGCTCGAGTCCCGCCTCAAGTCCCTCGAGGGGAAGCTCACCCGCGTGGCTCGAGAGGCCGCGCTGGCGAGCCCCCGGTCCGGGCCCGAGCCGGCGGGGGGCACGGAGGAGCCTTGAGGCCGCTGCGCGCCGCGTTCGTCCTGACCCACCGGATCCAGTACTTCGTGAACCTCCTGGACGAGCTCCACCGGAGGGGGAACGTCGAGATCCTCGCCGTCTACAGCCACGACGGCACCCGGATCCAGGACGCGGGCTTCGGCCGGAAGATCGTCTGGGACAACCGGACGGGCAGCCGGTTCCCCGAGGTCTCGCTCTCCGACAGCGTGGAGCGGGCGCATGGCCCGTTCCTCGCGAGCTTCAGCCGGGAGCTGGCCGGGGTCCTGGAGGCGTTCGGGCCCGACGTCGTCCAGCTCAACGGATACGGCCACGCCGTGCAGATGCAGGCGTGGCGCTGGTGCGCGCGCCACGGCGTCCCGTACGTCGTGCGGGGCGACGGGGACGACATCCAGCAGAAGGGGGCTCTCAAGACCGCGCTCCGGAGGGCGTTGGTCGCGCCGCTCGTGAAGGGCGCCCTCCGGGTCGCCTTCCAGGGGGAGCAGAACCGCCGCTACTGGGCGAAGAACGGAGCGTCACCCGAGCAGCTCGTCTGGATCCCGTGCGTTTCCGACTCGGAGGTGTTCCGGTCCGCCGCCTTCCCGGAGGACGGGGCACGGCAGCGATTCCGGACGGAGAACGGAGCGGCCCCTGGCGACACGGTGTTCGTGGTGTCGGGCAAGCTCGAGACCGGAAAACGGCCCGCGGACGCGATCGAGGCGCTCGCCGGCGGCGCGCCCGGGTCGCTGCGCGTCTGGTTCCTCGGCTCGGGAGCCGAGGAGGAGGGTCTTCGGGAGCTGGCCTCCCGGCGCGGTGTGGCCGGGCGGGTGCGCTTCTGGGGCTTCCGGAACCAGAGGGAGATTCCCGCGATCCTCCAGGCGGCCGACGTCCTGCTGCACGTCTCCGGGGCCGACCGCTGGCCGTACGCGGTCCTCGAGGGCGCGGTCTCGGGGCTCGCGCTCCTGCTCTCCGACATGACGGGGTCCCGGTTCGACTGGATGCCGGGAGAGCCTCCGGGTCTCGTCTTCCCGACCGGCGACGTCGACGCCTTGCGGCGGGAGATGGTCCGCCTGGCGTCCGAGCCGGCGGCGCTGGCCCGCTATCAGCGGAGCGCGCTCGCGAAGGCCGCGCGCTATACCGAGGCCGAGTTCTGTCGCATCTTCGAGTCGATCGCGGTCGAGGCCGCGGGGCGAGGCCGGATCGCCAGGCCCGGAGGGGCTGCGGCGTGATCGACTTCCTGATCTTCGGCGTCTTCCTCGCGGCGGCCGCATCGGCCTCCAACTTCAGGGTGGGGTTCACTCTCTGCGTGATCGCCGGCCTCGTCCAGGATCCGATCCGGAAGTCGATCGTCGGGGAGCCCGTCCTCCTCACCGCGCTCGCCGCGGGGCTGTTCGGTCTGGCCTTCCTCGCGGGACGCGCGCGAGGTCTCCCCCTGAAGCTCAGCGCCCTCCATTTCTGGGGCGATCCGTCGGTCCGCGTCGCGCTCGAGACGTACATCGGCGTGGTGGTCCTGATGTGCGGCGTCACGCTGGCGCGGACCGGGAGTGTGTTCCTGGCGACCCTCGGGCTGGTCGCCTACCTGGCCCCGCTCCCCGCCCTCCTCGGAGGGAACCTCTATTTCCGGGGTCCGGAGGACGCGCGGCGCTACATCCGCCTCTACCTCGCCGGCTCGATCCCGATGCTCGCGGGCATCTACCTCTCGTATGCCGGGTACACCTGGCAGATCCTCGACTCCGTCGGATACGGTCTCTGGGTCTACGGTCAGAACGAGGCGGTCCGCCTGCACAGCGGGTTCTTCCGGGCCCCCGAGATCGCGGCCTGGCACGCGGGGCACGCGATCATCCTGATCCTCATCGATCTGGTGGTGTTCTCCAGGAAGGGCATGAGGAGCCTCCTGGCCGCCCCTCTGGTCCTCGGCCTCCTCGGCGCGATGCTCCTGACCGGGCGGCGGAAGTTCCTCGGCGAGCTCGTCATCTTCATCGTGGCCTACGCGCTCCTGCTCTTCTGGCTGGGGCGGGGCCCGTCGCGCCTGACGAAGGTCCTGGGACCGATCGTGATCGCCGCGATGGTCCTGACCCAGCTCTCGTTCTTCAAGGACGCCAAGCAGTCGAGCTTCGCGTTCTTCCTGCAGCGCGGCGCCACGACCGCAGACGACGCGCCGCAGCGCTACAGCACGTTCTTCGAGAGCA
Source organism: uncultured Holophagales bacterium (assembly GCA_964384675.1). GTDB lineage: Bacteria > Acidobacteriota > Thermoanaerobaculia > UBA5066 > UBA5066 > CAYLNK01. Next base: position 11,357 of record CAYLNK010000193.1, read on the forward strand.
TCCGGTACATCCGGGCGCAGAACGGGCTCTTCGGGAGCGGCGCGGGCGTCGGGAGCCAGGGGAGCCAGTACCTCGGGCTCTCCGGCGACTTCGGCATCGGTCAGGCGGCGGAGACGGGCCCCGGGAAGGTCCTCGCGGAGATGGGGATCCAGGGCATCTTCGTGATCCTGCTGCTGCTGTACCGGCTCGCCCGGTACGCGGTCCGTACCCTCCGCCAGCTGGGCGGGGGCGACCCGCTCCGGCTCCGGCTGATCTGCGGCCTCACCGCGCTGCTGATCGCGAACGGCACCGTGTTCTTCGCCGCGCACCAGGTCTACGGGGATCCGTTCATCCTCCTCAACCTCGGCTGGATCGCCGGCTTCATCGTCGCGATCCCGGGAACCGCGCCGGCCGCCGTCCCGCAGACGGCCCGGCAGGCTGCGAGCCTGGCCCCGCAGCGCGAGCGCCTCTTCCTGGCCGTGACCCGGTGAGGCGCGGCGGCCGGAGCGTCATCCGGGTCCTGCACGTGATCCCGGCGGTGGCCGCGCGCTACGGCGGGCCGAGCCACGCCCTGGCCGGTCTGGGCCGCGCCCTCGGGCGGCGCGGGGACGTCGACCTGCGCGTCGCCACGACCGACGCGGACGGCCCGGGACGCCTGCCGCTCTCCGGGGACACGACGTGGGAGGGGCTGCCCGCCGTCGTCCTGCGTCGTCAGTGGAGCGAGGCGTTCAAGCTCTCTATCCCCCTGCAGCTGTGGCTCGACGAGAACGTCGTCCGGTACGACGTGGCGCACCTGCACGCGGTCTTCTCGCATGCCCCCCTCGCTGCCGCCAGCGCCTGCCGGCGCGCCGGCGTGCCCTACGTGGTCAGACCGCTCGGGACGCTCGACCCGTGGAGCCTGGGGCAGAAGCGCTTCCGCAAGCAGGCGTTCTGGCACCTCGGCGGCCGCCGCATGCTCGAGGGGGCGGCGGCCGTGCACTACACGACGGACGAGGAGAGGCGCCTCGCCGAGGAGGCCCTCGGCCTCGGCCGCGGCTTCGTGCTCCCGCTCGGGGTGGACGAGCTGCTGTTCGGCGGCCCGGCCGGGCCGCCCCCGGCCGGGTTGATCCCCGGGACGTACGTTGCGTTCCTGGGGCGGCTCCACGCCAAGAAGGGTCTCGATCTCCTGGTCGAGGGGCTCCTCGGCGCGCCCGGCCACGGCAAACGTGGCCAGCAGCATCCCGGCGA
>CAYLNK010000194.1:0-12514 GCA_964384675.1 uncultured Holophagales bacterium
GCTGGCGCCGCGGGCGCGGGCGCGATCGGTGCCCCCGCCTCCGGCGCGGTCGCGACGACGGCCGGCTTCGAGGCCTCCGGCTCCGCCTTCTCGCCGCGAGAGCAGAACGAAAGGGACCAGGCCGCGGCGAGCAGGACGGCGGTGGCGGCGAGACGGACGACGTTCTTCTGGCTCATGGGCGCTCCTCCGGGTGTGAGTGGACGCCCGTGAATCTAGGAAATCGCCGGGTCCGCCGCCTCCCACATTCGGGGGAGGGCCCGCCTCAGAAGAGCAGCGTGGCCAGCGGCGGCCCCGGCTCCTTCAGGACGAACACCTCCGGGTTGCCCGACAGGTTGTCGTTGCGCGTCAGCAAGGCGATCACGCGTCCCTCTCCGCCCGTCACCCGCGTGGCGACCTCCACGTTCTCGAACGGGCCGTCCCCCAGGCCGATGCCGTCCGGACCGAGGACGTCGTTGATCTGGAGGTACTGCCGCGCTTCCACCGCGAAGGTGCGCGACCCCAGGACCCGCCCGCGCCCGTCGAGCGCGCGCACCGAGACCGTCGCCGGCTGGCCCGAGGTCTCGACCAGGATCAGGTTGGTCCGAGTGAGGACGGACTTCTCGGCGCCGGCGAAGCGACGCTCCTGCCCCGTCCGCCCGGCGATGTCGGGCGAGTCGGACAGGAGGCCGTCGATCGGCGCCGTCTTCCTCCCCCTGGAGGGGTCGGCCGGGTCGACGAGAGAGGAGACCGCCGAGACCGCCACGACGCGCCCGACGTCGCCGGTCACCTCGATCCAGCCGTACGAGCGATTGGTGACGCCGAAAAGCGATACCACCGCGTCGAGGCCGGTCGACTTCGGGAGGGCGCCGCGGGGCGGCACGATGACGCTCCTGGTGACCTCTTTGCGGGCGCCGCCGTCGTCCACGTCCACGTGGTGGTACGTGAGCGTCAACGACGCGGGAGAGGTGGTCCCGTTGGCGATCGAGAGGCTGGTCGTGAACTGGTTCCCGAAGGCGCCCGGGAGGCGCGCGGCGGAGGGGATCACCAGCGTCGACGGGACGGTCGCGCCCACGACCGCGGCCCGCGGCATCCGGCCGCGAATCGCCGCGAAGCTCGAGGAGACGTTGTCGATGACGGTGGCGAGCGGCACGACCCGGCCCGCTCCGGCTGTGACCGAAACGCCGACCCAGCCGCCCGAGAGCGTCGCGCCGGGCGCCACCGCGCCGACGATGCCGTTCACCTGCACCTTGCCGAAGGGAGGGACCGCCCGGTCGAGCGAGCCGACGAGCGCGCCGTCGGGTCCGTTCACGGTGATCCGCGCCGTCGCCTCGGCGCCGGTCGTCTCCGAGAGGATGATGTTGGCGCGGTTCGCCGGATCGTCGTCCACGCCGGGCAGCACGAGCTCTCCCTCGCCGAGCGCCACGCCCGAGCCGTACGCCACCGTCGGGATCTCGGTGCCGTAGCGCGTGCGGGGGTCTCCGTCCGTCACGGCTTCCACGACGGTCCGCAATCCCAGCGCCGAGACCGAAGCGGAACGGATCTGCACGAGACCCGATCCGGTGGTGCCGAAGAACCCGCCGACGAGATCGACCAGCCGGGTCGTGCTCGACGCGGGGAGAGTCCGCTCCAGGGTCTGGACCTCCGGGTCGGTCAGCCCGTTCCTCGAGTCGGGCGTGTAGACGAGCGTGATCGCCACGGGCGCCGTCGCGACGTTCCGGAGCCAGCCGTCGGAGACGAAGAGCGTCCGTCCGCCCGAGCCCGTGGCGCTCACCGCGCTCGGGACGATCAGCGCGAGGCCGCCCGGCGGAAGCGCCTCGGCCGGGGGCGCCCGGCGCGTCGACCCCGGCCGGTTCGCCAGCGCGGGCGACGAGGACGTGACCACGAGGGAGTAGGTGGACCCGGGCTGGACCACGATCGGGTCGGCGAAGACGAACGTCGCGCGGAGCGGCGCCACGGAATCGGTGTAGCCGAGGGTGTCGACCACTCTCGCCCCCACCGTCGCCTCGTACCCGCCCCCCTCGCGCGCGATGGCCTGCCAGTCCGGCTTCGACGAGAGAGACGTGAGCCAGGGCGAGTCGTGATGGACGAGCGAGGCCATCAGGAACGAGGGGTTCTGGACGAGGGGCACCCGGCTCGCGGGAGCGACGTTCCCGCAACGGATCGCCGCCGAACGGGCCTCGCCGCTCCGCGGCAGGACGAGGGGGTTGGGATCGATCCGGCAGTCGATGAGGAAGACACCTGTGGAGACCGTCGTGAACCCGTTGGCGTAGAACGTCCCTCCCCCCTCACCGGTGACCACCACGTGGTGGACGCCCTCGAGCATCCGCGGCGTCCGGAGGAGGTCGACGTCCCGCTCCTCTCCAGGCTCGAGCCGCGTCGGGCCGGGTGGAGCGAAGCCGAAGAGGTCGGTGTTCCCGCGCAGCGTCAGGTCCCCCGGCATCCCGCCGACGTTCTTGACGCGCATCGAGCCGAGGCTGGTGTCGGTGGTCGAGACGAGCGCGCGGAGCGCGAACTTCAGGAGCACGAACGCGGCGGGGCGAGCCAGCATCCGGAGCAGGCGGATCCGATACGCCGAGGTCGCGCCGCAGCCGTTGACGAACCGGAGCCTCATGTAGAGGTCATAGTCCGCGCTCGAGGCCGGCGTCCCGAACGTGATCGCGCTGGTCGCGGTCAGGCCCGCCTGGAGGAGGTCCTTGAACGCCCCGTCGCGAGCGACCTCGTATTCGATCAGGCTGAACGGCTCGTTCCTCATGATGATGGTGATCTCGGACCCGGACGGGACGCTCGTGGAGACCTGCGAGCTCAGGTAGTCGCGGATCTCCGGCGCCTCGACCGGGGGAGGGCACGCGCCGAAGCTCGTGACGTTCCGGAGGAGACGGAGCCCTTGGCCGATGAGGACGATCAGGTCCGGGCGTCCGTCCCCGTCCACGTCTCCGGCCTCCACCAGCCCACCCTGGCCCAGCTCCGGAAAGAGCCGGGGACCCGCGGAATAGAGACCCGAGCCGTCCCCCGTGAAGACCCCGACCCCTCCCAGCCCCGAGCCCGTGTGGTTCGTGACGGCCAGGTCCTTCCTCCCGTTTCCGTCGAGGTCGAGGAACGCGAAGTCCTTCGGCGTCGCGCCCACGGGGCTGGCGCCGCGATTCTCGAAGCTGGTGCCGTAGTCGATATCGAAGAACGAGTCGAGCCGACCGGACGTCTGGCTGAGGCACGACAGGTCGGCGAGGCCGTCGCCGGAGACGTCCTGGCCCTGGATCCCCGCCGGCCCGCTCCCGCACGGGTACGTGCGCGCCGAGGAGGACCCCCGGCCGAAGAGGCTGATCGTGCCGTCGAGGAAGTTGGCCGTGGCCACGCCGGGTAGGCCGTCCCCGCGGGCGTCGACCACGGTGATCGCGTTCGGTCCCTTTCCGCAGTCGATGAAGCTCGCCGGGCCGAGGGCGCCCCCTCCGGTGTTGAGGAAGACCGCGATCCGATTCGTGCTGTAGAGCGAGACGATCACATCGAGGCGGCCGTCCCCGTTCCAGTCGACCAGCGCCACGCCCGTCGGGCCTCCGGGCAGGGAGGTGACCGCCGGGCTGCCGAATCCGCCGGACGCGCTCCGCAGGAGGATGGCGATGTTGCCCGGGTTGAAGTTCGTTACAACGACGTCGGTCAGACCGTCGCCGTTCAGGTCCCCGAGGCCGATCGAGCCGATGCCCGGCACTCCTGCCGGGAACCGCGAGACCGAGCCCGGAAGGCCCCCGGTGAAAGGCACCACGGCCACCTCGCCGTTCCCGAGGCCCACGAAGAGGTCCCACTGGAGGCGCGACACCCGGTCCAGGACCGCGGCGCTGGCGTTGGCGCCGAGGGAGACGCTCGCGCTCTCCGTGAACGACTGAGCGAGGGCCGATCGCCCTCCGAGGAGCAGCGCGGACAGCGCCAGGACGGACCACGCGCGGCGGTCGTGGATCGGCATCGGGGCCTCCCTCTCGAACGGTGGACGCCGGCAACATGTGCCTCTCCTTCGACCGCCGCCGTCAGATGGCGGTAAAATTCCGGTCAAACGAGGATCCTCGAGGTGCACTCACCGGGCTCGACCGCCTTCGGCGACTTCAGGCTTGACGAGCGGGAGCGCATCCTCTGGAAAGGCCCGGACCGGGTCCCGCTCACCGCCAAGCCGTTCGAGGTCCTGGCGATCCTCCTCCGGGCCGGGGGCCGGCTCGTCACCAAGGAGGAGTTCGTGAGGGAGGTCTGGCCCGACGTCGTCGTGGCGGAGGGAAACCTCAGACAGAACGTCGCCTCCCTGCGCCGCTCCCTGGAGGAGTCGGGCGGCGACCCCGGGTGGATCGAGGCGGTTCCGCGGCTCGGCTACCGGTGGGTCGGACCCGCACCGGCGGCGATCACGACCGGAGCTTCACCCGTCGTCTCCCCGGCTCCGCCGCAGTCCGGTGCCGAGCCCGCCGCCGCTCCCCCGCACGTGACTCGCCGTCCCCTGGCGGCCGCCTTCGCCGCGGTCGCCCTGCTCTCGACGGCGGTCGTCCTGGGATGGCGAGCCCCCGAGGCGAGGAACGACGCCTCGGCCCTCGACGACCCCGCACTGGCGGCGCGCATCGCCACCGAACGGGGCCGCTACCACTGGGGGCGACGAACGGGCTCCGCGCTGTTCCGCAGCATGGCTCTCTTCGAGAAGGCGATCTCGCTCGCGCCCGACTACGCGCCGGCGCACGCCGGCCTCGCCGACGCCTGCCTCTTCGACCGGGCCCGGCTGGGCGAGACCGAACGACACGCGCGGCGTGCCCTGGAGCTCGACCCGTCGCTCGCCCAGCCGCACGCGACGCTCGGCTTCGCGGCGATGTTCCACTCCTGGGACTGGTCGCGGGCCCGGACGGAGCTGCGCGAGGCGCTCGAACGCGACCCCGCGAACGTGCCGGCCCGCCAGTGGCTCGCCCTGTGGCACGCCCTGCGCGGGGAGCACGTCTCGGCGCGGGTCGAGATCGAGCGGGCGGTGGCCGCCGATCCCGTCTCGCTTCCCGCGCTCGCGGACAGGGCCGAGCTCGCCTACCTCGCCGGCGACGACGATCGCGCCGTGGCTCACCTGCGCGAGGGCCTGGAGCTGGACCCCGGCTTCGTCAACTTCCAGATGGTCGGGATGAAGCTCGCGGCCCGGCAACGCCGGGACGCCGACTGGCTCGCGGCGCGACTCGAAGCGGAGCGCCTCTCGGGAGCGTCCGCCGAACGGCTGGAGACCATCGCGAACGTGTTCGACGTCGGCGGCTACCGGCACGTCCTCGCGGCGGACGAGGTGCGCCTGCGCGAGAACGGCGGCGATCCGCACGCCCTGGCGGAGGTCCATGCCGCGCTCGGGAACGTGCCGGCCGCTCTCGCTTCGCTCGAGCAGGCGGTCGAAGCGCGCAGCTTCCACGCGGTCACGATCGGCGCGAACCCGCTCTTCACACCTCTCCGCGCAGAGCCCCGGTTCCGCGCGCTCCTCGTTCGCCTCGGCTTGCCGGCCGCACCGCCGGCCGGACGCCTCTGAGGCTCCCTAGACGAAGACGACCGTCCGCCGCCCCTGCACGATCACCCGGTCCTCCAGGTGCCACCGCACCGCCCGCGCCAGCACCTGCCGCTCGATGTCGCGTCCCAGCGACTCCAGGTCCGCCGCCGACTGCCGGTGGGAGACCGTCACCACGTCCTGCTCGATGATCGGCCCCTCGTCCAGCTCCTCGGTGACGTAGTGCGCCGTGGCGCCGATCCGCTTCACGCCCCGCTCGTACGCCTGCCGGTACGGGCTCGCGCCCGCGAACGCCGGAAGGAACGAGTGGTGGATGTTCAGGATCCGGCCCGGGTACCGCGCCACGAACTCCGGCGAGAGCACCTGCATGTAGCGGGCCAGGACGATCAGGTCGGTCTTGCCGTCCAGGAGCGCCAGGATCCGCGCCTCGGCGTCCGCCTTCGTCTCCTTCGTCACCGGGACGTGGACGAACGGGACTCCGAACGTCGCAACGGCCGGGCCGAGGTCCGGGTGGTTGCTCACCACGACCGGCACGTCCGCGTGCAGCTCACCGCGCTTCCAGCGCCACAGGATCTCCAGCAGGGCGTGGTCGTAGCGCGAGACGAGGATCGCCATCCGCTTCCGCTCCGCCGCGCGCGTCACCCGCCACTCCATCCCGAACGGCTCGCCCACCTCGCGCCGGAACGACTCCACCAGGCGGTCCAGGGAGACGTCCAGGTGGGGCGTCTGGAACTCGCAGCGCAGGAAGAACGTGCCGCCCTCGGCGTCGGTCGCGTGCTGGTCCAGCTCGGTGATGTTGGCGCCGTGCCGGAACAGGAAACCCGACACCGCCGCCACGAGGCCGCGGGCGTCGGGACAGGTGACGAGGAGCCGGGCGGTCGTCTCTAGCGACAGAGGGACGATCCCCGCGGAACGGCGCGCCATTTCGCGGGGGCGCTCCGCCCCCCGCACCCCCCGGGGCGCGCGGCGACGCCTCCTCCGTCGGCGCGCCTCACGCTTCCCCGCCCCAGACGACCTCGTACACCGGGATCGGCTCGGACTTCCCCTTCACCTTGATCGGCGGCAGGGCGTTCAGGGCGAAGGAGCCACGCAGGCGGACCGCCGTCTCGGCCGAGATCAGGATCTGTCCCGGCTGCGCGTTCGACTCCAGGCGAGCCGCCAGGTTCACGGAGTCGCCGATGGCGGTGTAGTTCATCTGCCGCTCGGAGCCGATCTCGCCCACGATCGCGACGCCGGTGTTGATGCCGATCCCGATCTTGATGTTGGGGAGCCCGCGCGCGGTCAGCTTCTCGTTGACCTTCGTCATCCCCTGCTGCATCCCGATGGCGGCGGAAACGGCGTTCACCGGATCGCGCTCCGGATCGTTCTCCGGCGCGCCGAAGAGCGCCATCACCGAGTCGCCGATGTACTTGTCGAGCGTCCCCAGGTTGCGCAGCACCGAGTCGGTCATGATCGTGAAGTGCTCGTTGAGGATCTCGACGACCGTCTCCGGCGTCGTCCTCTCCGACATCGGCGTGAAGCCCCGGATGTCGGCGAAGAGCGTGGTGATCTCCTGGGCCACGCCGCCCAGCTTGATCTCCCCCGCGATCACGCGCTCCACCACGCCGGCGGGGAGGAAGCGGCCCAGCTTGTCCCGCACGATCGCCTCGCGCTGGAGCTGCTCGCGGGTGAGCGACCCCTCGATGGCGACGGCGGTCTGCGACGCGATGGCCGACAGCAGGTCGAGGTCGTCCTCCTCGAACCGGGAGAGGAGGTCGCGCCGGTCGACGTAGATCGCCCCCAGGAGACCGTCCTTCCCGAGGAGGGGCGCGCACATCGCCGAGTGGATCGCCTGCATCATGATGGAGTCCGACCCGAACTCCTTCTGCGCGTCGTAGACGAGGAACGCCAGCCGCTCGCGCACCACGCGCGACGTGATCGTGCGGCTGACCACGATGTTCGGGCGGATCGGGGAGCGCAGGCTCCGCACCAGGTCGGGCGTCGCGCGGGCCTGGATCGAGACCGGCTTGAGCTCCGTCGAGCCCGGCTCCACCAGGAGGATCAGGCAGTGGTCGGCCGGCGTGACCGAGAAGAGCGCCTCGGTGGCGTTCCGGTAGATGTCCGGCAGCGAGTACGACGTCCCGAGCGCCTTCCCCAGGTCGTAAAGGAGGGCCAGGATCTTGGCTTTCTTCTGGAGCCGCTCCATCTCGGTCTGCGGCGCGCGCAGCGCCTGAGGCGTGGTGGTGCGCTCCGCGGACTCGGGCACGGTCCCCCCGCCGGGCGACGTCGGCGCGCGCAGGGCCGACATCAGCTCCTCGGGGTTGAGGCTGATCATCACGGTGCCGCCCACCTCCGACTCGTGGGCGTCGTCGAAGCGCACCCCCGACGCCGGCGGCTCCGGGAGCGGCGGCGGCTGCGGCAACGGGGGTGGCGGTGGAGGCGGGGGCGGGGGGAGCGGCTCGGGTGTGAAGACGATGGTCGACTTCCCTATCGCGATCACGTCTCCGGCCTCGAGGAGCGTCGGCGCCTCGATCATGACGCCGTTCACCGTGGTGCCGTTGGCGCTCTGCAGGTCGACGACCACCCAGCGCGAGCCGCTCCGGCGGATCGCGGCGTGCTCCCGGGACACGGCCGGGTCGTCCAGGACGAGGTCGTTGCGCAGCGGCGTCCGGCCGATCTTCACCTCGGCCTTCAGGAGCGGGAACTCCGTCGCGCGTCCCGCGTCCTGCTGGATGGAGAGCTTGGCGGCCATCGAACGCGCCCGATTCTAGGGGATCGCCCGGATTCCCCCGCTGGCGCGATATCGGGCAGAATCCCGCAGCCCCACCGTCCGGCAAAGGAGTCCCCTTGCGCCCACCCCTCCGTCCCGTCCTCCTGGCTGCCTCTCTGCTCGCCGCCGGCCCCGCCTTCGGGGCCGATTCCCCGTGGACCCGGGTCTCGGAAGCCCAGATCCCGGCCGCGCCGGGGTTCCGCGAGATCGTGCCCCAGAAGTTCGTCGTCCACCGGGCCGACCCGGCCGCCCTGCGGCAGGCGCTGGCCGTCGCGCCGCGGGAAGGCAAGGGGGGAAGCCCCCTGGTCTTCTCGATGCCCACCCCCGAAGGCGGCCTCGAGGACTTCAAGGTCGTGGAGTCCCCGATCATGGAGCCGGCCCTCGCCGAGAAGTTCCCCGAGATCAAGACGTACACCGCGCAGGGTGTGAACGACCCGACCGCCTCCGGGCGCCTCGACGTCACGCCGGCGGGCTTTCACGGCTACATCCTCTCCGCGCGCGGGACGTTCCTGATCGACCCGTACCGGAGGGGCGACGCCTCCCATTACGTGACGTACTGGAAAAAGGACTACACCCGATCCTCCGCCACGCCGTTCCGCTGCGACGTGCACGGTGAGGACACGGCGTCGGCGATCGCTACGCCGCGCACGCCGTCCGCCGTCCGTCCGGGCCTCGCGCCGCTCGCCCAGGGGGCGACGCTCCGCACCTACCGCCTCGCGGTCGCGGCCACCGGGGAGTACACGCAGTACCACGGCGGCAGCGTCGCCGCCGGCCTCGCGGCCCAGGTCGTCGCGATGAACCGGGTGAACGCCGTCTACGAGCGCGAGGTGACCGTCCGGATGGTCATCGTCGCGAACAACAACCTCGTCGTCTTCGTGAACCCAGACACCGACCCGTACACCGACGGGAACCCCAGCGCCCTCTACAACCAGAACCCGGGTGTCCTGAACGGCCTGATCGGGAGCGGCAACTACGACATCGGACACGTCTTCTCCACCGGCGGCGGAGGCGTCGCGGGTCTGGGCGTGGTCTGCTCGGCGAACAAGGCGCGCGGGGTCACCGGGATCCCGGCCCCCGTCGGGGACGCCTACACCATCGACTACGTCGCCCACGAGATGGGGCACCAGTTCGGGGCGAACCACACGTTCAACGGGACGACGGGCGCCTGCGGCGGCGGGAATCGCGCCGGGAGCGCGGCCTACGAGCCGGGCAGCGGCATCACGATCATGGCGTACGCCGGAATCTGCGGGGCCGAGAACCAGGCGGAGGCGCCGGCCGCCAGCATCGACATCTTCCACTCCAAGAGCTACGACGAGATCGTCGCCCACATCACCGGGTCCGCGGACGTCTGCGCCCAGAAGACGTCGACCGGGAACACCCCGCCGGCTCACCTCGCGGGCGCACCGGCTACCGTAACGATCCCGAAGTCCACGCCGTTCAGCATCTCCGAGAGCAACTGGTTCGACACGGACCTCTCCCTCACCTACGAGTGGGAGCAGTTCGATCTCGGCGCCGCCTCGCCCCCGAACACGGACGACGGGACGCGCCCGATCTTCCGGGCGTTCGTGCCCTCTACCACCACCGAGCGCACCTTCCCTCAGCTGTCGGACATCCTGACCAACACGTCGACCTTCGGGGAGTCGCTCCCCACCACGACCCGGGCGCTGCACTTCCGCCAGATCGTGCGCGACAACAAGGCCGGCGGCGGCGGCGTCGACTACGTCACGAAGACGGTGAACGTCGAATCGACGGCCGGCCCGTTCCTGGTCACGTCCCCCGGCGCGGCGCCCGGCACGTGGACCGTCGGCTCGCCGCAGACCGTCACCTGGAACGTGGCGAGCACCGACGTGCCGCCGGTGAGCTGCTCGCAGGTCAACATCACTCTCTCCACCGACGGTGGCCAGAGCTTCACGGTCCCGCTCGCGCTCACGACGGCCAATGACGGGTCGGAAGGGTTCACTGTCCCGAACAACCCGACGGCCCGGGCGCGCGTGCAGGTGAACTGCCTGATCGGCGGCGGCGCCACTTTCTTCGACTTCAACGACGGCGACTTCGTGATCCAGGTGGCGGCCGGGAACACCGCCCCCACCCTCACGCCCGGCGCGGCGATCGCGCGCGTCCGGGGCACGGCGGCGACGACGGCCTCGGTCGGGACCGCGAGCGACTCCCAGACCGGCGGCGGTGGCCTCGTCGTCACCACGACCTCGGTCCCCGCCGGGATCACCGTCACCGGCATCACGAACGTGAACGGCACGATCACCGCGCGGATCGCGGCGGGCTGTGCCGCGGCGCTCGGCGCCAACACGGTCACCTTCCAGGTGTCCGACGGCTCGCTGACGTCCACCGCGAACCTCACCGTCAACGTCTCGGCCAACCCGAGCCCCACGGCCGGCAACTACCCGACCGCCTCCGTCGCCGAGTTCGATTTCGGCTCGTCCGCCCCCGATGGCCCCCCCGCGGACAACGGCTCCTTCGCGAGCATGGTCGCCTCGGCGCCGGGCTTCGACGGCACGTTCTTCGTGAACCCGGAGACCGGCACCGTCGCCATCCAGAACGCGACGCCCCAGGGGAGCTTCACGGTGACGGTGACGTTCACCGACAACTGCGGCGCGGCGGTACAGAAGACCTTCACCCTGAACGTGACCGCACCGAACCAGGTCCCGGTGATCACGGCCGGGAGCCCCATCTCGCGACAGAAGGGGAGCCCCGCCACGTCGGCACAGATCGCGACGGTCTCCGACGGGAACGACCCGCGCAGCAGCCTCGTCGTCACCGTGCAGTCGGCCCCGACGGGCTGGAGCGTCTCGAACATCGCGGTGAACGGCACGTCCGGCGCCGTGACGGCCGACGTGGCGGCCGCCTGCACCTCGTCGAACGGGACGATCACCCTGAAGGTGACCGATCCGAGCAACACGTCCTCCACGGCCAACCTGTCGGCCACCACCATCGCGAACACCGCGCCCGTGCTGACGTACGCCAACGCCGGCGTGGCCCTGAGCGCCGGCACGACCGTCAATCCCGCCACCGGTCCGACGGACAACGGTTCGATCGCGAACATCACCGTCGGGGCTTCCGGCGGCTACACCGGCACGGTCACGGTGAACCCGACGACCGGAGTCGTCACCATCGGCAACGCCGGTCCGATGGGCCCGCACACCATCACCGTGACCGCCACGGACAACTGCGGCACGCAGACCGTGACGGCCTTCACCTTGACCGTGGGTAGCGTCGGGACGCCCAGCCTCTCCACGACGGGTGTCGCCCGCACACGCGGGCAGAGCGCCTCGGCCCCGATCGGCACCGCCAGCGATCCGGACACGGCCGTCGGGACGCTCGTCGTCACCGTGCAGTCGGCCCCGGCCGGCATCTCGGTGACGAACATCGTCAACACCAACGGCGCCATCACCGCCACCGTGGCCGCGAGCTGCGCGGCGGCCCTGGGACAGAACACCGTCGTGATGAAGGTGTCCGACGGCACGAACGAGGCGACCAGCAACCTCACCGTCACGGTCTCCGACTCCGCCACCCTGACGCCCACCAACGCCGGCCCGATCTGCGCGGGACAGACGGTGCAGCTGAGCGTCAACACGGTGGCGGGCGCCACGTACGCCTGGACGGGGCCCGGCGGCTTCACGTCGAGCCAGCAGAACCCGCTCGTCCCCAACGCGCAGCCCGGCCTCTACAGCGTCACGGCCACGGTGAACGGCTGCGTCTCGCAGGCCTACAACACCACCGTCGCCGCCGCGACCGGCTGCTTCTACGCGGTCACACCGTGCCGCGTCGCCGACACCCGCAACGCGAACGGGCCGTACGGCGGCCCGGCCCTCCAGCCCGCCCAGGGCCGTACCTTCACGATCGCCGGCACCTGCGGCATCCCCGCCGACGCCACCGCGGTCGCGATGAACGTCACCGTCACGAGCCCCACCTCCGCCGGCAACCTCCGGATCTACCCCGCTGGCGGCAGCATCCCGCTGGTCTCCACCATCAACTTCTCCCCCGGCCAGACCCGCGCCAACAACGCGCTCGCCAACGTGGCCGGCACTCCGGCCGGTGACATCGTCGTCTACGCCGACATCGTCGGGACGGTCCACCTGATCATCGACGTCGCCGGCTACATCAAGTAGCGCCCTCGGCAAGGGGCGGGCCGCCCGGCCCGCCCCTTGCCATCGTTCCCTTGCTATCGTTCCGGGGCGATGCCCAGCCGCCCGGAGATCGTCCGCTGCAGCCCCACGGTGCCGTGCACGTACCGGGAGCTGTTCGACGCGGTCGAAGACATCATCTACATCCGCGACCTGGCC
>CAYLNK010000195.1:0-12464 GCA_964384675.1 uncultured Holophagales bacterium
GAGCGGAGGCAGGGCCTCGGCCGCGCAGCCGGAGGCCGGCGCCGGCCCCAGAAGGACGCTCGCGTCGCCGAAGCGCGGGAGCCCGTCCGGAGCGGGATCCGCGAACGCGGCCCGCGCCTTCAGGAGGATGGCGTTGACCTGGCGGGCGAGGGCCGGGGACAGGTCACGGCTCTCGCGCTCCCGGCGGTCCCAGGCCGCCGCGATCGCGGTGTAGGCGTCGAGCGCGTCCCGCAGCGCGAGCGACTCGGCCTCGGGCAGCCCGGCGCCGGAGCCGAGCTCGGAGCGCGCGTACGGCCCGAGCTCGGCGAAGCGATCCGGCAGCAGGCGCCCGTCAGCGAGGCGCGCGACGTAGAGCGAGAGGACCTTGGCGAGGCACGCGGTGCGCGCGAACCCGGGATCGCCGAAGGTGCGATACCAGGTGAGGCTGTCGTAGACCGAGTGGTACTGCGGATACCAGCGGCCGAAGCCGATCTCGGCCACGGGCGTCGTCGTCCAGCCGGAGAAGGGCGCGGTGTCGCTGCTGAACCCGGGGAGGTTGAACGTGCCGCGCACCTCCAGGATGAGGCGCGCGGCGCCCGGATCGGTGACCAGTCCGAGGACCTCGTCGAGCGGGCCGCGCAGTCCCGGCATCACGCTCCCGAGGAAGTCCGCGCCGCGCACCGCGGAGTCGACGTTGACGTAGGCCGCGAGCGGGCCCAGGGCGGGTAGCCGGCTCTCCACGAACCGCGATGACCCGAGCATCCCGTACTCCTCGGCGTCCCAGAAGGCGAAGAGCACGTCCCGCCTCGGCTTCCAGCCCGAGGCCGCGAGCCGGGAGAGCACCTCGGCCGCCTCGAGCACGACCGCGGCCCCCGACGAGGGATCCGACGCGCCGTAGACCCATGCGTCGAGATGCGCCCCGACGACCAGGGGTGGGCCGGGCTGTCCGCTCGGAAGCCTCGCGACGACGCTCCGCAGCGTCCGCGGGACCACGGCCCCCCGCACGACCATCCGGACCGTCGGACCATCGCCGAGCCGGTACGGGACGCCCTTCATCCAGCCGGTCCAGGCTTCAGGCGCGTCCGTCCCTTCGATCCGGCCCAGGAGGACCTTCGCGATCGCCGGCGTGATCGGGAGGGCCGGGATCCGCGGCCTCGTGTCCGGCTCCCCGCGGGCCACGGCCCGCTCGGGCGGTCCGGGCGAGCGGAAGTAGGCGAGGAGCGTCCCGCGCCCGCTGGTCCAGTCGTTCAGGTGCGGACCGGCGGGATACGCCGGCTTCACGAACCCCTGGTCCCGGAGCTCGGGGTAGAGGAGGAGCCCGGCGATTCCTCGCCGCGCGGCGATCTCGGCCTTTCGCCCGCGGCAGATCCCCTGCGCCCGCACCAGCGCGATCCGCCCGCCGAGCGAGACGCCGCGGGCCGCCAGGAGATCGTAATCGGCCTCGTCGCCGTAGTTCGCGTAGACGACCGAGGCCGAGAGGTCGGCATCCGGCGAGTACGCCAGGAACGGGAGCTCGGTCGCCGCCACACTGCTGAACGTGTCCTCGGGGAGGACCTTCTCCAGCAGGTCGAACCGCACGAGCGGAGCCGAGACGATCTCGAGTCCTGCCTCGAGCGGCTCGGGCAGCCGGGCCTCGTCCTCGAGGAGGTCGACCGAAAGGCCGATCGACCGGAGGCGCCCGACGACCGACTCGCGCGCCGCGTCGTTCCCCGGGGTGCCGGCCCGATGGGGAACCCGCGTCAGCGCGGCGAGCTGGGACTCCAGCCGGGCGGGCGAGACCATCGGCTCGACGCGACGGGCGAGGGCCGGGAGACCGTCCCTCCGGCACCCCGCGGCGAGCGCGGTCAGGAGGGCCACGCAGACGGGGTACCGCACGCCCGGATGCTACGCTCCGGCCGATGCAGGACGACGCTCCGATCGCCGCTTTCCGCCCCGTGCCGCGGACCGGCGTGATCTTCGTGACGACCGAGGCCGGGAAGCGCGGCTTCACGCCCTCCGACCCCGAGTGGGGCAACCTCGGCCAGGGCCAGCCGGAGACCTGCGACCTCCCCGGCGCGCCTCCCCGCGTGCAGTCGATCCCGATCGACCCGAACGATCAGGAGTACGCGCCGATCCCCGGCATCTGGGAGCTGCGGGAGTCGATCGCCGGGCTGTACAACCGCCTCTACCGGCGGGGCCTGCCGTCCCAGTACAGCGCGGAGAACGTCAGCGTCTCCGGCGGCGGGCGGGCGGCGCTCACGCGCGTCGCCGCGAGCCTCGGCCCGATCAACCTGGGTCACTTCCTCCCCGACTACACCGCGTACGAGGAGCTCCTCGACATCTTCAAGGCCTTCACGTCGATCCCGATCCTGCTCGAGGGGGATCGCGGCTACGCCTTCACCGCCTCCGACCTGCGCCGCGAGGTTCAGGGGCGCGGCCTATCGGCCCTCCTCGCCTCGAACCCGTGCAACCCGACCGGGAAGCTGGTGCAGGGCGACGAGCTGGCCGCCTGGGTCGCGCTCTCCCGCGAGCTCGACTGCACGCTCCTCCTGGACGAGTTCTACTCGCACTACATCTGGAGCGGGAAGCCGGGGATCCTGCCGGTCGAGAGCGCGGCCCGGTACGTGGAGGACGTGGACCGCGACCCGGTCGTCCTCCTCGACGGCTTCACGAAGAACTGGCGCTATCCGGGCTGGCGCGTGACGTGGACGGTCGGGCCGCGTCAGGTGATCGAGGCCGTGTCGAGCGCCGGCTCGTTCCTGGACGGGGGCGGCAGCAAGCCGCTCCAGCGGGCGGCGGTCGGGCTGCTCTCCGACGAGCACGTGGTGAGGGAGACCCGCGCCGTTCACGCGGTCTTCCGCGAGAAGCGCGACCTCCTGATCACGAGGCTCGAGCGGATGGGCGTCCGCTTCGACCGCTTCCCCGAGGGGACCTTCTACGGCTGGGGCAACGTCGCCGGGCTCCCCCCTCCCCTCAACGAGGGGATGAGCTTCTTCCGGGCGGCCCTCGAGCGGAAGGTCATCACGGTACCCGGCGAGTTCTTCGACGTGAACCCCGGTAGGAGACGAAGCGGGGCGCGCTCCCGGTTCCGCTCCTACGTCAGGTTCTCGTTCGGTCCCTCGAAGGCGACCCTCGAGAAGGCGCTCGACCGGCTCGAGACCCTCGTCGCGGATGCCGGCTCCGGCTCGACCCCGGTGTCCGCGGGCGACGAGAGCTGGTAGGCCGGCGCGGACCTCGGCTTCGATGATGCGTTTGTGCTATTGCCGCTGCCCGGCCCCGGCCAGATCGTGACGTCAGGATCTTCGACGGACTCCCGTGCAGGCTCCGGGATGCCGGAGGATCTCGAGGTACACATGAAGTCGATCGGAGACGAATTCAGGGCCCACCACCGCGAGCTCCTGGAGGCTCTGACCGCGCACGTCGAGGAGCTGGAGAGGGGCACGGTCGACAGCCCGAGCCTCGATTCGCTCCTCACCCTCCTCACCGGCGACCTCCTTCCCCACGCCGTCGGCGAGGAGCGGCACCTCTACCCGGTGATCGACGAGCTGATCCGGCGCCACGGCAGGCCCACCGCCCCGATGAGCATCGACCACCAGCGGATCGAGGAGTACATCGGGGAGATCGAGTCGGCGGCGGAGGCCCTCCGCGAGTCCCCGCTCGACGAGAGGCCTCCGCTCGAGGCGCGGCTCCGCCGCCTCGCCCGAGAGCTCCGGGGCCTCGTCCGGGTCCACATGGAGAAGGAGGAGAAAGTCTTCCTGCCGCTGATCGAGACCTACCTGAGCGGAACGGAGCAGGAGCGGGTGCTGCGCGGGCTGCACCATTCCTACCGCGAGCCGCAGTAGGCCTGGCTAGACCTTCCTCATCAAGAGGCAGGCGTTCGTCCCGCCGAACCCGAACGAGTTCGAGAGGCCCACCCTCACGTCGGCCTGCCGCGCCGTGTTCGGCGTGTAGTCGAGGTCGCAGTCTGGGTCGGGCGTGCCGTGATTGATGGTGGGCGGGATCACACCGTGCCGGATGGCCAGCGCCAGGACGCCGGCCTCGAGACCTCCGGCCGCTCCGAGCAGGTGCCCGGTCATCGACTTCGTGGACGAGACCGCCACCCGGGCGGCATGCCCGCCGAACGTCCGCTTGATGGCGATCGTCTCGATCCGGTCGCCGTGAGGCGTCGACGTGCCGTGGGCGTTGATGTAGTCGACGAGGTCCGCGTCGACGCCGGCGTCCTTCAGCGTGTTGCGCATGACGCGGTACGGACCGTCGCCGTCCTCGGACGGAGCGGAGATGTGGTAGGCGTCACCGGACATCCCGTAGCCGAGGACCTCGGCGTAGATCGTGGCGCCGCGTCGCACGGCGTCGCCCCTCTCCTCGAGCACGAGGATGCCGGCTCCCTCGCCCAGCACGAAACCGTCGCGGTCCTTGTCCCACGGGCGGGACGCGGCGGTCGGGTCGTCGTTGCGCGTCGAGAGCGCCCGCATCGCCGCGAAGCCCCCGACCGCCAGCGGCGTCACCACGGATTCCGACCCTCCGGCGATCATCACGTCGGCGTCTCCGCGCCGGATGATGTTGACCGCGTCGCCGATGGCGTGAGCGGACGTCGCGCATGCCGTGACGGTCGCGGTGTTGGGCCCCTTGGCCCCGGTGAGGATCGACACGAGCCCCGACGACATGTTCGCGATGAGGCCCGGGATGAAGAACGGGCTGATGCGCCGCGGCCCCTTCTCGAGCAGGGTCTTGTGGGTCTCCTCGATCAGCGGCAGACCGCCGATCCCGGAGCCGATGCACACACCGACCCGCTCGGCGTTCTCCTCCGTCACCACCACGCCCGAGTCGGCCATGGCCTCCTTGGCGGCGGCCACGGCGTAGTGGATGAAGGTGTCGAACTTCTTCACCTCCTTCTTCTCGAGGACGGTGGCGGGGTCGAATCCCTTCACCTCCCCGGCGATCCGGCAGGCGTAGTCCGACGCGTCGAACCTCGTGATGGGGCCGATCCCGGAGCGGCCGTTGACCAGCGCTTCCCAGTTCGACCGGGTGTCGAGACCGACCGGCGAGAGGAGGCCGATACCGGTCACGACGACGCGCCGGCGGCCCCGGCCGTCGAGATGGCTGTCAGACACGAAGGCGGCCGCTCAGGCCGGCTTGGCGTGAGACTCGATGTAGGAGACCGCGTCCTTGACCTTCTGGATCTTCTCGGCGTCCTCGTCGGGGATCTCGATGCCGAACGCTTCCTCGAAGGCCATCACCAGCTCCACCGTGTCGAGCGAGTCGGCCCCCAGGTCGTCCACGAACGAGGCCTCGGGCTTCACCTCGTCGGCCTGGACGCCCAGCTGCTCGACGATGATGCCCTTGACCTTCTCCTCAACCGAATTCGACATTCAATCCTCCGTTCTTCGAAGCGCGCGAATTCTCCCCGGGACGCGCGCGCATTTCAAGCAGGCCACCCGCCCGGGCCCGGACCCAGGAAAACGGCATCCAGGAGAGGGGACTCTACCCGATGAAGAGCCCGCCGCTCACGTTCAGACAGGTCCCGGTCACGTAGGCCCCGGCGTCCGACGCCAGGTAGAGAACGGCGCCGGCGACGTCGTCGCCCTCACCCAGGCGCCCCAGGGCGATCTGGTCGGTCAGCCCCTTGCGCTGCTCGTCGGTCAGACGGTCGGTCATCGCGGTCGTCACGTAGCCCGGAGCCACGGCGTTCACGGTGATCCCCCGCGAGCCGATCTCCCGGGCGAGCGCCTTCGTGAAGCCGACCACGCCCGCCTTGGCGGCCGCGTAGTTCGTCTGCCCGGCGTTCCCCATCAGGCCGACCACCGACGTGATGTTCACGATCCGCCCGGCGACGCGCTTCTTCAGCATCACCTTCGACGCCTCCTGGGCCACGAGGAAGACGCCGGTCAGGTCCGTCGCGATCACGCGGTCCCACGACTCCTTCGGCATCCGCAGGATCAGGCCGTCCTCGGTGATCCCGGCGTTGTTCACGGCCACGTCGAGGCGCCCGTGCTTCTCGACGATCGACCTGAAGAGCGCGCTCACCGAGGCCGGATCGGCCACGTCCAGGCTCGCCGCCTCGGCCCTGCCGCCCGCCTCCGCGATCGCCGCGGCCACCGCGCCCGCCTTCTCGACGTTGCGGGCCGCCACGATCACGTGCGCTCCGGCCGCGGCCAGGGCCTTGGCGATCGACTCCCCGATCCCCTGCGATCCGCCGGTGACGAGCGCGATCTTCCCCTCGAGCAAGAACGAGACGGGCATCTTCAATCCTCCACGATGTCGGCGACGGCCGCCCCGCTCGCCGCGACGAAGTCGTCTCCCGAGAGCACCAGCTGCACGCCGCGCCGGCCCGCCGAGCAGAGCATCCGCGGCCGTCCCGCCGCGCTCCGGTCCACGACGAGCGGCATCGGCCTCTTCATGCCGAAGGGCGAGCAGCCGCCCTTCACGTAGCCGGTGAGGCGCTCCATCTCCTCGACCGCGACCATCGAGACGGTGCGGTTCCCCGTCTCGCGGGCGAGCTTCTTCGTCGAGAGCCTCGCCGGCGTCGGGATCACCGCGGCGAGGGGCCCGGTCCGGTCCCCCTTCACGACGAGCGTCTTGTAGACGTCCCCGGGCCGTTCGCCCAGCTTCTCCGCCGCTTCCTCGGCCGTGAAGCTCTCCGCGGCGAACTCGACCGTGCCGTACGCGACGCGCTTCTGGACGAGGACGCGGGTCGCGCTGGTGGTCACCGGAGCCGTCATCGCGGCGCGAGCTCGGCGAGGAGCTTCCCGAGCCCCTCGGCCGAGGACGTGGTCCGGACGGTCCACTCCTTGACGATCCGCTTGCCGAGCCCGGCGAGGACAGCGCCCGGTCCGCACTCGATGGCCGACGGCGCGAACGGCGCCAGCCGCTGGACGGTCTCCACCCAGCGCACCGGCGAGCAGACCTGCCGCCGGAGGGCCTGGCGGGCCGCGGCAGGATCGGTGTTCGCGACGACGTCCACGTTCGTGACGACCGGGCACCGCAGCGGCGCGAATGCCGTCGCGTCGAGGAAGGGCGACAGGGTCTCCTCCGCCGGCTTCATCAGCGCGCAGTGAAACGGGGCCGACACCGGAAGGGGGAGGACGCGCTTGGCGCCCTTCGCCTTCAGGATCTCCGCCGCCTTCGCGACTCCGGCCGCCGTCCCGGCGATCACCGTCTGCTCGGGCGAGTTGAAGTTCGCCGCCGAGCAGCTCTCCCCCGTCAGCGCCGCGGCCTCGGCACACACCTCGGCCACGGCCGCGCCGTCGAGCCCGATCACCGCCGACATCGCCCCGGCCCCGGCGGGTACGGCCTCCTGCATGAAGAGGCCGCGCCGCCTCACGAGGACGACCGCGTCCTCCAGGGCGAGCGCGCCGGCCGCCACGAGGGCGGAGTACTCGCCGAGCGAGTGCCCCGCCGCGATCGACGGCGTGACGCCGCGCGAGGCGAGCACCTCGAGGATCGCGATCGAATGGGTCAGGATGGCGGGCTGGGTGACGGCCGTCTGCTTGAGCTCGTCTTCGGTGCCGTCGAACGAGACGCGCGACACGACGAGACCGTGGGGCGCGAGCGCCGCGTCCGCCCGGTCGTAGACGTCCTTCGCCTCGGGGAACGCCGCGACGAGGTCCTTCCCCATCCCCGCGAATTGCGAGCCTTGCCCGGGGAAGAGAAACGCGAACGGGCTACCAGCGGACAAGAGCCGCCCCCCACGTCAGCCCACCGCCGAAGGCGGCGAACAGGACGAGGTCCCCCTTCTTGATCTTGCCGCCCCGCACCGACTCGTCGAGGGCGATCGGGATGGACGCCGCGCTCGTGTTGCCGTAACGGTCGATGTTCAGGACGCAGCGCTCGGGCGGAATCGCCAGCCGCTCGCCGACCGCCGTGATGATCCGCTCGTTCGCCTGGTGCGGGATCATCCAGCTGACGTCCGCGGTGGTGAAGCCGCTCTCGTTCAGCACTTCCTTGCACACCTCGGTCATCGAGCGGACGGCCACCTTGAACGTCTCGCCCCCCATCATCTTGATGAAGCCGAGGCGCTGCTCGAGCGTCTCGGGGCGGTTCGGCGGGTGCGAGGAGCCGCCCCCCGGCATGTTGATGAAGCAGGCCCCCTCCCCGTCGCACCGCACGTTCGTCGACAGGACGCCGTGGTCCGCCCGGGTCGCCTGGACGACGGTGGCGCCCGCCCCGTCGCCGAAGAGGACGCAGGTACCGCGATCGGTGTAGTCGACGTAGCGGGTGAGGAACTCGGCGCCGACGATCAGCACGTTCCTGGACTTCCCCGCCTGGATCAGCGCGTCGGTGATGTGCAGCGCGTAGAGCCAGCCCGAGCAGGCGGCGTTCGTGTCCCAGGCCGCGGCCTTCTTGGCGCCCAGCTTGCTCTGGACGGTGCAGGCGACGGCGGGGATCGGGGTGTCGGGCGTGCACGTCGCCACGATGAGCGTGTCGAGGTCCTTCGCCGCGATCCCGGCCGCGTCGAGCGCCTTCCGTCCCGCCGAGACGCAGTAGTCGGAGAGGACGTCCCCGTCCGCGACCCGGCGCCGCTCGCGGATCCCGGTGCGCGACCGGATCCACTCGTCCGTGGTGTCGACCATCGTGGCCAGGTCCGCGTTCGTCAGGATCCCCTCGGGAACGGCGTGACCGGTACCGGCGATGACGGCGTGCAGCATCTTCTTCCAGCTCCTTCCGTGCCTAGACGGGAACCTGGGCCGACGCGGCGATCCCCGCGATCGGTGTGAACTCTCTGGCCTTGGCCCGGATCTTCTCCGGAATCCGCCGCTTCACGAGCTCCTCCGCGGCACGGATCGCGTTGCGGACCGCCTTCCCGTTCGAGCGCCCGTGCCCGATGAGGCAGGCCCCCTTGACGCCGAGGAGCGGCGCGCCGCCGTACTCGCTGTAGTCGAGCCGCTTCTTGAAAGCCCGGAAGGCGTCCTTGGACAGGAGGAATCCCATCGACGCCTGGAGGCTCCGGGTAATCTCCTGCTTGAGCGCCTCCTCGACCAGGTGGGCGAGGCCCTCGGACACCTTGAGGATGACGTTCCCGGTGAAGCCGTCCGTCACGATGACGTCGAAGTCCCCCGCGTAGACGTCCCGCCCCTCGCAGTTCCCGGCGAAGTTGAGGCCGGACGCCTTCAGGAGGCCGAAGACCTCACGGGTCACGTCGGTCCCTTTCCCCTCTTCCTCTCCCACCGACATCAGCCCGATCTTCGGGCGGGCGATGCCGAGGAGCTCCTGGGCGTAGAAATGGCCCATCAGCGCGAACTCGCGATAGTGCTCGGGCCGGCAGGAGACGTTGGCTCCCACGTCGAGGAGCAGACGCCTGCGGCCGAGTCCAGGCAGGACCGCGGCCAGCGCGGGGCGATCGATCCCCTCGACGACGCCGATCACCATCTTGGCGACGATCATCGCCGCACCGGTGTGCCCCGCCGAGAACATCCCGTCGGCCCGCCCGTCCCGCACGCATTCGGCGGCGATCCGGATTGAGGCGCGACGCTTCTTGCGGATCGGTGTGATCGAAGGCTCGTCGAACCCGACCACTTCCTCGGCGTCGACGATGCCGACGTTCGAGCCGCGGTACCCCGTCTTCAGGAGCTCGGCCTCGATCTCCCGGCGGCGACCCACGAGGAGAGAGGAAAGCCCCAGCTCCACGGCCGCCGCGACCGCGCCCTCGACGTTGGCGCGGGGGGCGTCGTCGCCCCCCATGGCATCGATCGCGATCGTCATCGCGAGGCGGTTCCGGGCTAGCTCTTCTCCGCCCCGGCCATCACCTCACGGCCCTTGTACCAGCCGCAGGAGGGGCAGACCCGGTGGGGCACCTTCTGCGTGCCGCAGTTGGAGCAGACGGAGATCTGCTTCGGCTTGAGGAAATCGTGCGCGCGGCGGAGGTCGCGGCGGGTCTTGCTGTGTCGGTGTTTTGGGTTCGGCATCGTGATCTCCTGAACGTCCCGGGTGTCCGGGAAGGAATGTGGTCGGTGCGGCGCCGGCTCGGCGTCAGGTCGGCGGGAGGAGGCTCTTGAGGGCGTCCCAGCGGCCATCCTCGACGGGGGCGCAGGAGCAGGGAGCCTCGTTGAGGTTCGCCCCGCAGGTCGGGCAGAGCCCGCGGCAGGTGTCCTTGCAGAGCGCCTTCATCGGCAGCTCGAGCTGGATCTGCTCGTCGACGAGCGGGTCGAAGTCCACCGTGAGGTCGTCGTAGACGACGACGTCGAGGTCTCCCTCGGCCAGCTCGGTCTCTCCCTCTTCGGCCACGACGCTCTTGTGGGCGGGGACGAAGACCCAGGTGACCGGGCCGTGCCGCGCGAAGGGAACGTCGGCCAGGCAACGGGCGCAGGCGACCGCGCCGTCGAAGTCGATCCGGCCCGAGAGCACGAACCCGACCTCGGACTTCTGCAGGCGGCCCTGGAACGCCACCGGTCCGAGGGCGACCAGCTCCGGCCGGTCGAGCCGGGCGAGCGGGACGTCGAGCTGATGAGAAAGATCGACCGGCTCGTCGAAGGCTTGCTCGAGATTGATCTCCATGTGCCGGCCCCCCTCGCGGAGGATCGCGGAATATAGCATGCACCCGGGGAGCGGGTACGATCGCGGCCGGATGAGGATCGCGGTCGACGCCCGGGCGCTCGAGGCGCAGCCGACGGGCGTCGGACGTTACCTCGAGGAGCTGGTCGGCGCCTGGCTCGACCGCCACCCCGGCGACACCTTCGTCCTCCTCTCCTGCCGGCCGGTCTTCGCGGGCCGGCTCGCCGGCCGCGTCGAGATCGTTTCCGGGGACGGGCGCGTCCCGGGCACGATCTGGCTCCAGACGCACGCCGGCCGGATGGCGCGAGGCGCCCGGGCCGACGTCTTCCTCGGTCCGCTCGGCGTCCTCCCGCTCGCCTCGGAGCTCCCCGGTGTGGCCACGATTCACGACCTCACCCCCCTCCTCTTCCCGGCCTGGCATTCGCTCAAGAACAGGCTCGGCTTCATCCCGTTCCTGGCCCCGACGATCCGGCGGGCGCGGGCCGCGGCCGCGGTCTCCCGCGCCACGCTCCGCGATCTGATCGACCAGGTGCCCGAGGCCGCCGAGAAGGCGGAGGTCGTCCACAACGGGGTCTCGGTGACGGCCCCCGACCCAGGGCCCGCCCCTCCCGGCGGGCCGTACGCCCTGTACCTGGGCACGCTGGAGCCGCGCAAGAACTTGCTGCGGCTGGTGGAAGCCGCGGAGTCGCTCTGGGACCGGCACCCCGCCTTCCCCGACCTCGCCCTCGCGGGCGGCGACGGCTGGGGCCTCCCCGGGCTTGCGGCACGCCTCGAGGCGTCGCGCCACCGGTCCCGGATTCGCCGGCTCGGCTACGTCGACCGCGCGACGAGCCTCCGGCTGATGAGGGACGCGCGATTCCTGGCCTATCCCAGCCTCTACGAGGGATTCGGCCTTCCCCCCCTCGAAGCGCTCGCGCTCGGCACGCCAGTCGTGGGGTCCTCGGCGTCTTCCTTGCCGGAGGTGCTCGGCGACGTCGCCCTGCTTCCCGATCCCACGAGCGTCCCGGCGATCGCCGCGGCCCTGCTCCGAGCGGAGACGGACGAGACGTGGCGACGCCACGCGCGGCAGGCCGGCCCGGAGCGTGCGGCGCTCTTCACCTGGGACGAGGCCGCGCGACGGATGCGGACCCTGTGCGAGCGGGCGGCGTCGTGAGCCGTCCGCGTGTCCTGATCGACGCCCGGAAGGCCCGGGACTTCGGGATCGGGACCTACGCCCTCGGGCTCCTGGGAGGACTGTCGCGGCTGGACCGCTTCGAGCTCGTCGCGGTGGTGCGCCCCGGCGACGAAGGTCTCGTCCCCGCCGACGTCCGCACGGTCCTCTCGGGCGCGCCCCACTACTCGTTGCGGGAGCTGGTCGCCGTGCGGCGGGCGATCGGGGCCGTGTCGCCCGACCTCTTCCACGCGCCACACTACGTCGTCCCGCTCTTCCCGCCGCGGGCCACCATCGTCACGGTGCACGATCTGATGCACCTCACCCGGCCCGAGCACGCCTCGCCGGCGAAGAGGCTCTACGCGCGGACGATGCTGCGGCGCGCGGTCGGCGAGGCGGCGCGGATGATCGCCGTCAGCGCGGACACGCGGCGCGAGCTGATCGCGCTCGACCCCAGGGCCGACGCGAAGACCGAGGTGATACCGAACGGCGTGGACGGGCGGTTCCTCAGCGTGGCGCCCGCCGATTCGGCCCGGATGCGGGAGAGGCACGGCTCGTACCTGCTGTTCCTGGCCAACGACAAGCCGCACAAGAACCTGAGCGGCCTCCTCGACGCGTTCGCCCGCGCCCGCCCGGAGGGCATCACGCTGGTTCTGGCCGGAGGTGCGGAGACCCGGCGCCCGGCCCGGCGCGCCGCGGTCGAGGCCCGCGATCTCGGTCCGGCGGTCGTCGACCTGGGGGTCGTTCCCCCGGAGGACGTCCCGCCGCTCGTCGCCGGCGCCCGGGCGCTCGCGCTGCCGTCCTTCGCCGAGGGCTTCGGCCTGCCCGTCCTCGAGGCTCAGGCGGCGGGGACGCCGGGCGTCTGCTC
>CAYLNK010000196.1:0-12452 GCA_964384675.1 uncultured Holophagales bacterium
CGGTGCCGTGCTCCTCGGGGTCTGCAACTCCCTGGTCGTCTGGTCGGAGCTCCACGTGTCGTCGGGGCTCGCGGCGGTGATCTGCGCCATGGTGCCGCTCTGGCTGGGACTCATGACGCTGCGCACGGAGCCGCTCGGCCTGCGCGGCTGGTCCGGCGCCGTGCTCGGCCTCGCCGGCGTCGCGGTTCTCACCGCGCCCGAGGGGGGCCGCTCGGTCCACCTGGGGGGCGTCGCGGCCGTGATGCTCGCCAACGTGCTCTGGGCGTGGGGCACGCTCTTCGCCAAGCGGAACGTGAGGGCGGGCGGACTGCTGACGAACGCGGGGATCCAGATGGCGACCGCGGCGCTCCTGGCCCTCCTGGCCGGCCCGTTCTTCGGCGGCTTCACGAGCGCGCCGATCACCTGGGCCTCCGGCGGCGCGGTGCTCTACCTCGCGGTCTTCGGCTCCGGCGTCGCGTTCACCGCGTTCGGCTATCTGACCAAGGTCTGGCCCGCGGCGAAGGCGGGGACGTACGCGTACCTCAACCCCGTCATCGCGGTCATCCTCGGCGCCGCCATCCTCTCCGAGCCGATCGGGGCGCGGATGATCGCCGGGATGCTCGTGATCCTGGCCGGCGTCGGCCTCGTCCAGCTGCGACCGAAAGGAGCCTCCCGATGAGCGACCCGAAAGATCCCCGCTACCCGATCGGCAAGTTCGTGAAGCCGGAGGTCGTGACGGCCGACGACGTCGCCGGCTACGTCCGCGATCTGCGAGCCGTCCCCGACAGCCTGAAGGCCGCTCTCGCGGGCCTCACCGACGCCCAGCTCGACACGCCGTACCGCGACGGCGGCTGGACGGTCCGGCAGGTCGTCCACCACCTGCCGGACTCGCACGTCAACGCCTACGTGCGGCACAAGCTGGCCGCCACCGAGGACGAGCCTCTCGTGAAGACGTACGAGGAGCCCCTCTGGGCGCAGCTCCCGGACGCGATCGGGGGGCCGATCGGGATGTCGCTCGACCTCCTGACCGGTCTCCACGCCCGCTGGACGGCGTTCCTGTCGTCCGTGCCGCAGGAGACGTTCGACCGGTATTTCCGTCACCCCGACCTCGGCCGGATCCGGCTGGGCCAGAACGTCGCGCTCTACGCGTGGCACGGCAAGCACCACGTGGCTCACGTGACCGCGCTCCGCGAACGGAAGGGCTGGTAGGAAACCTCCCGCCCGGCGCCCGCGTACCCGTTCCGTGACGCGCGCGGCCGCCGGGCTCCTCCTCGCCTCGCTCCTTTCGGCTCGCGCGGCCCTCGCCGAGGCCGGAGCCGCTCCGAAGGCGGGTGAGACCGCGGCGCGCGTCGTCTGCTCCGGGAGCCCGGCGCACGCCTACGCGCTCTACCTCCCGAGGGCGTACACGCCGGAGCGTCGCTGGCCGGTCCTCTACGCCTTCGACGCGCGGGGCCAGGCGCTCGTCCCCCTCGAGCGCTTCCGGGACGCGGCCGAGGAGCACGGCTTCGTCGTGGCGAGCTCCTACGACACGCGGAGCGACGGCCCGATCGACCCCAGCCTCGCCGCGATCCAGGCGATGCTGGCCGACACGCACGCCCGCCTCGCCGTCGACGACCGGCGCCTCTACGCCACCGGCTTCTCCGGAGGAGCGCGCCTGGCCGCGCTCCTCGGCCTGAAGAGCAAGCTCCCGTTCGCCGGCGTCATCGGCTGCGGCGGCGGCTTCCTGGAGGGCTTCCCGCCGGAGAAGGGGCTCCGCTTCTCGTGGTTCGGCACCGCCGGCGAGGACGACTTCAACTACGTGGAGATGAAGCGGCTCGACCGGACGCTCGGAGACCTCGGGGCCGCGCACGGGCTCGCGGTCTTCGCCGGGGGCCACGCCTGGCCCCCGGCGTCGGTGGCCGCCGAGGCGCTCGACTTCCTCGAGGTCCAGGAGATCCGCCGCTCGCCCGCGCCGCGGGACGCAACGCGGATCGGGGCGCTCCTCGCGCGGCGCCTCGCGGTCGCGCGTGGGGACGACGAGGCGGGCCGGACGCTCGACGCCCTTCGCCGCTACGAGGCGCTCGCCCGCGACTTCGAGGGGCTCTCGGACCTCGCCGCCGTCCGCGCGCGACTCGACGAGCTGCGCACGTCGAAGGAGGTGAAGCGGCTCGCGAAGGAGGACGAGAAGCGCGACGAGCGGGACTTCCGGCTGATGGGGAAGCTCGAGGGCGCCCTTCGCGCCGCGCTCGACGACGGCGATCCGCCCCTTCCGAAGAAGCTCTTCGTGGACCTCCAGATCCCCGACCTGAAGATCCGCGCGGAAGGCTCCACGGAGCCGGGCGAGCGGGCGTCGGCCCGGCGCCTCCTCAACGCGCTCTTCGTGCGGACCTCCTTCTACCTGGCGAACGAGTACCGGACGGCGGGCGATCCGGCACGCGCGGCGCTGGCCCTGACGATCGCCACCGAGATCCGGCCTCGCGACGCCGCGGCCCTCTACGACCTGGCCTGCGCGCGTGCCGTGCAGGGGCAGACGTCGAAGGCGCTCGAGGCCCTGAAGCGCTCGCTCGAGGCCGGCTTCACCCCGCTCTCCCACCTGGAGACCGACCCCGACCTCGCGGCGCTCCGCCCGCTCCCGGCGTACCGCGAGCTCGTCGAGAGCGCGCGGTCCCGCTGACGCGATCGCCCGGCGGGCGAGCTTGCGGCGCCGGCCCCCGGGGGAGATCCTCGGCCTCGGTGCGTGTTCGTCCTCTCCGGATCCGGCCCCTCGCCGCCCTGGCCGTCCTCCTCCTCGCCCCACCGGCGGCGGCGCAGGTGTACGCGTTCCGGACCCTGACCACCGCCGACGGGCTTCCCCACCCGAGCCTCTACGCCCTCGCCCAGGACCGTTTCGGCTACCTCTGGGTCGCCACCTTCGGCGGCATCGCCCGCTTCGACGGGACCGGCTTCACGTCGTGGCGGGTCGCCGACGGGCTGCCCGACGCCAACGTGCGGACGCTGATGGAGGACCGCAAGGGGCGCCTCTGGGTCGCGACGGCGAGCGGCGCGGTCCGTTTCGAGCGCGGCCCTTCGGGCGAGCTCCTCACCGACCGGCGGCGGCTGCTGAACGCCAGGAGCGGGCTCCTCTCCGACTTCGTGCAGATGCTGCTGCCCGACCGCGGGGACCGCCTCTGGGTGGGGACCCGCGACGGGGGCGTCACCGTCCTCGCCGACCTCGGCGACGGTCCCGTCGTGAAGCGGCTCCGCTCGGGCGTGGAGCTACCCGCCGAGCACGTCTGGTGCGGCGCGATCGCGGAGGGTGACGTCTGGCTCGGCACCCGCGGCGGCGGCGTGGTGCGGATCCGGGACGACGAGATCCGCACCTACGGCGTGGCGGACGGTCTCCCCCACCCCGAGGTGTACGACCTCCAGGTCTCCGCCGCCGGCGTGCCGTTCGCGGCGACCTCAGCGGGCGTCGCGCGCTTCGACGCCGCCTCCGACCGGTGGGTCGCGCTGCCGTACGCGCCCGACGCGGCCACCCCCACCTCCAGCCTCGCCTTCGACGGCTCCGGCAACCTCTGGGTGGGGCGCTACGGCCTCGGCATCGCGAAGGTGACGTCCCGCGGGACCACCGTGTTCCGCGAGGAGCAGGGCCTGACCTCGCCGATGGTCACCGCGCTCCGCGTGGACCGGGAGGGGACACTCTGGATCGCGACGCAGGCGGGGGCACTGAGCGCGTTCAGCTCCGACCGCTTCGCCGCCTACGACCGCTCGACCGGATGGCCCGGTGGCGCCCCCACCGGCCTCACCGAGGTCGCTCCGGGGGAGGTCTGGGCCGGGAGCTTCGGCGGCGGCCTTCTCGGGTTCCACGGACCCCAGGTCCAGGTGGCCGCCACGACGGCGGACGGCCTCCCCGAGAACCGCGTGCGTGCTTTCTGTCGCGCGCCCGACGGGACCTTGTGGGCCGGCACCTTCGTCGGGCTCGCCTACCGGCGGCCCGGGGAAAAGCGCTTCGTGACGATCCGTCCCGCGGACGGCCTTCCCGATGGGAGCGTCTCGTCGCTCGTCGCGACCGGGGCCGGCAACGTCTGGATCGGGACCGCGCGCGGCCTCGCCCACCGGCGGCCGGACGGCCGGATCGAGGTGCTCCGCAAGACCGACGGCCTGGCCGACGACGACGTCGTCTCCCTCGCCGCGCTGCCGGGCGGTCGTCTCGCGATCGGCACCAGCGACGGACTCTCGCTCCTCGCGGCGGGAACGCTCTCGACGGTGCCGCTCGACCGGATGGGCCTCCAGAAGGGCCGGATCATCGACCTCCTCGGTGAGCCGGACGGCACCCTCTGGGTGGCGGGCGACTCGGGGCTCGCGCGCTTCACGCCCCGCTCGGCGGGCGCGCTCCCGCCCGCGGGACGCTGGACGACGTTCGGCGTGAGCGACGGGCTGCCGCGGCCCGACGTCTGGGCCCTCGTGCGGGACCGGGCCGGCGTCCTCTGGGCGGGCACAGGACGCGGCCTCGCGCGCTTCGACGGAACGCGTTTCCTGCGGCAGGACGGGCTTCCCTTCGAGGACATCGGACGCGGCGCCCTGGCCGGCTCGGATGGACGGATCTGGTGGGCGACCTCTCGCGGACCGGTCGTCTACCTGCCCTGGAACGAGCGCCCGATCCAGGCGCCGCCTCCGGTCTACCTCGAGGGCGTGCTGGCGGGCGGCCAGCCCGTCACGGGCGCCTCGCCGCTCCTGCTGCCGTCCTCCGCGAACGTGGTCTTCCGCTTCCTGGGCCTCGCCTACGCCTCGTCGCGGGTCCTCTACCGGACCCGCCTGAACGGCTTCGACCCGGGCTGGTCCGAGCCCTCCACGCAGAGGGAGGTGCGCTACACGAACCTGCCGCCCGGAAGCTACCGGTTCGAGGCCGAGGCCGCCAATGCCGACGGGGTCTGGTCGGCCGCGCCGGCCGCCGTCGACGTCGTGGTGCCGGCACCCGCCTGGCGGCGCCCCTGGGTCCTCGCCCTCGCGCTCCTCGGCCTGGGCGGGCTCGTCTACGGTGGCTACGAGATCCGCGTGGCCCAGCTGCGCCGGGGCACGGCCCAGCTGGAGGAGGCGGTGCGGAGCCGCACGCGCGCGCTCCGCGAGGAGGCGATCCGCACCCGGACTCTCCTCTCGTCCATGTCCGACGGCGTCCTCTTCCTGGAGGGGACCGACGTCGTGCGGCTCGCCAATCCCGCGGCTCGCACGCTCCTCGGCGGCCTCCCGTCCGGCGGGCGCGAGCTGCCGGTCGCGCTCCGCACGCCGGAGGTCTCGGCCGCGCTGGCCCGGGCGCTGGCCGAGCGGGTCAGCGTGTCGGTGCGGCTCACCCAGCGAGCCCGGACCCTGCAGCTCCACGCCGCGCCCGTGGAGCTCCAGGGCGTGGCCGGCATCGTCGCCGTGGTCAGCGATGTCACCGAGCTCCTCGAGCTGGACCGTGCCAAGAGCGAGTTCATCGCCACGGTCTCGCACGAGATCCGCACGCCGCTCACCTCGATCCGGGGAGCGCTCGGACTCGCCGCCAGCGGGAAGGTCGGGACCGTCTCGCCGGAGGTGCAGCAGCTCCTGGAGGTCGGCAAGCGGAACGCCGAGCGGCTGAGCCGCCTCGTCAACGACCTCCTCGACCTGGAGCGCCTGGAGCTGGGCGCGCTCCCGATGACGCTCCGCCGCCAGCCGCTCGCCGCCATCGTGGAGCGCGTCGCGCAGGAGGTCGAGGGGCTCGCGTCGGCGTCCGGCGTCACCGTGGTGGTGCAGAACGCCGCGCGCGCCGCTCTCGTCGAGGTGGACGCCGACCGCCTGGCCCAGACCCTCGTCAACCTCCTCTCGAACGCGATCAAGTTCTCGCCCGCCGGCGAGACCGTGCGGGTCTCGGTCGGCGCGAGCGGCGAGGCCGTGCGGGTCGCGGTGACCGACCGGGGTCCCGGCGTACCCGCGGAGTTCCGCCACCGCATCTTCGGGAAGTTCGAGCAGGCCGACGGCGCCGACGCACGCACGCGCGCCGGCACCGGGCTCGGCCTCTCGGTCTCCAAGGCGATCGTGGAGCGGCTGGGCGGGCGGATCGGCTTCGAGTCGCCCCCGGGTCAGGGGGCGACGTTCTTCCTGGAGCTTCCGATCGTGACGGCCGACGGCGCCGTCACTCCTTGACCGGCGCGGCCTCTCCCTCGGTCCAGCGGTAGAGCCCCGGCGCCAGCGCCGAGGCCGAGGCGGTCTTCCCGCCGGGCCAGCGCACCTCGACGGCGTCGAGCGCCGGGGCCGTCCCGAGGCCGACGCGGACCGTCCGCTCGGAGACCGAAAGATAGCCCTCGCCGCCCGGCACCTCGTCCGCGCGCTTCCGGCCCGCGACGGTGGAGACGACGCGCGCGCCGATCGCCTCGGCCCCGGACTTCAGCCGGAGCCGGAGCGCGACCGAGCGGTTCGCCGTCTCGCTCACGTTCCGCAGGATCCGCGCCGGACCGCCGTTCGTGGTGATCACGAGATCGGGCTTGCCGTCGGCGTCGAGGTCGGCCACCGCGAGGCCGCGCCCGACGACGGGCTTCGCGAAGTCCCCGCCGGCGAGCGACGAGACGTCGGC
Source organism: uncultured Holophagales bacterium (assembly GCA_964384675.1). Classification (GTDB taxonomy): domain Bacteria; phylum Acidobacteriota; class Thermoanaerobaculia; order UBA5066; family UBA5066; genus CAYLNK01. Next base: position 6,527 of record CAYLNK010000196.1, read on the forward strand.
GAACTTCCCGGCCCCGAGGCCGCGGAAGAGGAGCGGGGGCTGCTCGTACGTCGTCGTCGCCTGCACCTCGTGGACGCTCGTCTCGACGTGCCCGTTCACGCCGACGAGGTCGAGCACGCCGTCGAGGTCGAGGTCGGTGAACGCGACGCCGAACGTCAGGGGCAGGAGCGACGTGCGCCCGAGGCCGCTCTGCACCGACTCGTCGAGGAAGAGGTCTCCCTTCGGCCCGGCGCTCCAGAACGACCACATCTCGTTCGAGAAGTTCCCGATCGCGAGCGAGACGCCCCCCTGGTTCTTCGTGTCCCCGAACGCCACGCCCATCGCGCCGCGCGCGCGGCCGTCCTCGCCCACCGCGATCCCGGCGGAGACGGCCACGTCCTCGAACCGGGCGAACGGTCCGGAGACGCCGAGGTTGCGGTACAGGTTGTTGGGCGAGGTGTCGTTGGCGACGACGACGTCGGGGCGTCCGTCGCCGTCGACGTCGCGCACCGCCACACCGAGCGCCTTCCCGACCGGGTTCTCGACGCCGGCCTCCTCGGTCACGTCCTGGAACGTGCCGTTGCCGAGCCCCTTGAAGAGGCGCGACGCGCGCCCCGGGTACCGCTCGGGCGTGCAGTACGACTTCGTCTTGCCGTCGAGCGTGCAGAAGAGGTCGTTCGCCTCGGTCCAGTCGACGTAGTGCCCGAGGAAGAGGTCCAGCTTCCCGTCGCCGTCGAGATCCGCCAGCGCCGCCGACGTGCCCCAGGCCCCGGCTTCCTTCGCCGCGAGGCCCGAGCCCTTCGTGGCGTCGCGGAAGCGGCCGGTGCCGTCGTTGCGCAGGAGGCGTGTGTCGCCGAGCCCGGTGATCACCAGGTCCGGGGCGCCGTCGCCGTCCACGTCGCCGACCGCGACGCCCATCCCGTAGAGCGACACCGCGAGCCCCGCGGCCTTCGTCGCCTCCTGGAAACGGGGAGGCTGCCCGGGCGGCGTGACGTTCCGGTAGAACGCCAGGGTCGGCTGCTCCTTCACCCGCGCGTCCCCGCTCCAGGTGCGGCCGTTCACGAAGAGGAGGTCGAGCCTGCCGTCGCCGTCGGCGTCGAACGCGGCGACGCCGGAGCCCATCGTCTCCGGCATCCACTTCTTGCCGGCCGCCCCGTTCACGTGCGTGAACGCGACGCCGGAGGCGGCCGTCACGTCCTCGAAGCGGATCGACGACGCGGCCTTCGTCGGCTCGGGCGCGGGCGTGGGAGACACGGGCGCCTTCGCGGCGGGCTTGCAGGAGGAGACGGCCAGGGCGGCCGCCAGGGCGAGGAGCGGTCTCGTGCTGGACATGGCGCTCCGATCATAGAGGGGCCTGATCCGCCCGCGCGCCCCCTCCGTAGACCTGATCGCCTGACGAATGCCTCCGGAGGGAACGCGATGAGGAAGGTGCTCTTCGTCTTCGGCCAGCTGACCGAGGGAGACGTCGACTGGCTCGCGGAGAGCGGCCGGAAGCGCGCCGTCGCGGCGGGCGAGACGCTGATCCGCCAGGGGACGGCCGCGGACTCGGTCTTCATCGTCCTCGACGGGAAGCTCTCGGTGTCGATCCCCGGGAAGACCCTGGCCACGATCGGGAGCGGCGAGCTGGTCGGCGAGATGTCGTTCCTCGACTCCCGTCCGCCGGCCGCCTCGGTCACGGCGACGGAGCGCTCCACCGTGCTGGCGATCCCGCGCGTGGGCCTCGCCGGCAAGCTGCGCGAGGACCCGGGGTTCGCGGCCCGCTTCTACCACGCGCTCGGGATCCTCCTCGCCTACCGGCTCCGCAACCACGACCTCGGCTACTCCGCCGGCCAGACGCTCGCCGAGGACGCCACCTACGACGACGAGCTGGATCCCGACCTCCTCGACCTCGTGTCGCTCGCCGGCACGCGCTTCGACGGCATGCGCCGCCGCCTGGGGGCGTGATGGCGGAGATCTTCCGCAAGACCGCGCTCGACCGGCTGTCGTCCCCCGAGGAGCTCGACGTCCTCCTCGAGGTGACGACCCCGAAGGGGTGGCTGGCGCTCGCCGGGCTGGCCGCGATCGTGACGGCCGGCCTCGTCTGGTCGGTGGTCGGCTCGATCCCGACCCGGGTGAGCGGAACCGGGATCCTGGTGAGGAAAGGGGGCCTGGTGCCGGTGAGCGCCCTCGCCGCGGGCCAGCTCCAGGAGCTCCTCGTGACGGCCGGCCAGCCCGTGGAGAAGGGCCAGGCGATCGCCCGCCTCTCGCTTCCCGACCTCCTGGCCGAGCTGCGCGGCGCCCGCGCGGCCCTGGCGGCGCTCGAGGCCGAGCACCGCCAGCTCGCGGAGCTCGGCACCGTCGACGCGCGGCTCCAGGCCGAGTCGCTCGCCAAGCAGCGCGACCTGGCCCGGGGCGAGATCGCCGCCGGCCGCCAGCGGCACGCCGCCTACACGCGGAAGCTGGCGATCCAGACGAAGCTCCTCGGCGACGGGCTCGTGACCGAGCAGGAGCTGCAGGCGACGCGCGACGGCGTGGCCGGAGCCGAGGGCGAGGTCACCCGCGCGGAAGGGGCGCTCGCGGACCTCTCGGTGAAGGAGGCGGAGCTCTCGCAGCGCGTGCTGCGCGAGGGGGCCGAACGCCTGAAGCGGATCGCCGACGCCGCGCGGCGCGTGCAGGAGACCGAGCGACGGGTGGAGCGGGACTCCACCGTGTCGAGCCCGTCCGACGGACGCGTCATCGAGGTGCGCGCGGCGGTCGGCAGCGTCGTCGGGCCCGGGACGCCGGTCGTCCTCCTGGAGCTGACCGGCGCGTGCCTGGAAGGGATCCTCTACGTCCCCGGCGCCGACGGAAAACGAATCCAGGCGGGAATGTCCGTCGAGGTGTCGCCCAGCACCGTGAAGCGGGAGGAATACGGCTCGCTCCGCGCCACGGTGACGTCGGTCTCGCCGTTCCCCTCCACCCAGCGCGCGATGCTGGCCAACCTCGGTAACGAGGAGCTGGTCGGCAGCTTCTTCCGGTCCGCCGAGTCGCCGATCGAGGTGCGCGTCGACGTGACGCCCGACCCGAAGACCCCGAGCGGCCTCTCGTGGACGTCGCCGAAGGGGCCGCCCGCGGTCATCGAGCCGGGCACGCTCTGCGCCGCGTCGATCTCGGTGCGCGAGCGGCGACCCATCTCGTTCGTGCTGCCGGTGCTCCGGGAGAGGGCCGGGCTTTGAGGAACGCGACGCGCGCCAGGACCCCGACGGTCCTCCAGATGGAGGCGGTGGAGTGCGGCGCCGCCGCGCTCGGCATCGTCCTCGGGTACCACGGGCGCTTCGTTCCGCTGGAGGAGCTCCGCGCCGCCTGCGGCGTCTCGCGCGACGGCAGCAAGGCGAGCAACGTCCTGAAGGCGGCCCGGGGTTACGGCCTCCTCGCGAAGGGGTTCAAGAAGGAGGTGCGCGAGCTCGAGGGGCTGCCGCTCCCGGCGATCCTCTTCTGGAACTTCAACCACTTCCTCGTCCTCGAGGGCTTCGGGGACGGCGTCGTCCACCTGAACGATCCGGCCACCGGCCCGCGCCGGGTGACGCCCGCCGAGCTCGACGAGGCGTTCACCGGCGTCGTCCTCGTGCTCGAGAAGGGGCCGGAGTGGAAGCCGGGAGGCGCCCCGTCGTCCCTCGCCGGCTCGCTCCTGCCGCGCCTCCACGGCTCGCGCGTCGCGCTGACGTACGCCGTCCTCGCGGGCCTCCTCCTGGTGATCCCCGGCCTCGTGATTCCCGCGTTCGGCCGGGTCTTCGTGGACGAGGTCGTGGTGGGCGGGGCCGCGTCGTGGGTGAAGCCGCTCCTCCTGGCGATGGGGCTCACCGCCCTCCTCCGCGGCGGGCTCACCGCGCTCCAGAAGCACGTCCTCGGGCGGATCGAGACGAAGCTCGCCCTCACCACCTCGAGCCGCTTCCTGTGGCACGTGCTCCGCCTCCCGGTCGAGTTCTTCCAGCAGCGGATGGCCGCCGACGTCGGCTCGCGGGTCGGGGCCAACGACCGGATCGCGCAGCTCCTCTCGGGCGAGCTCGCGACCACGGTGCTGAGCCTCCTGACCGTCGTCTTCTTCGGCGCCCTCCTCCTCGGCTACGACGTCCTCCTCGCCACGGTCGGCATCGGAGTGGCGCTCCTGAACCTCGTGGCGATGAGGCTGGCGGCGCGGCACCGCGCCGACGAGAGCCGGCGGATGCAGCAGAGCCACGGGCGCTGGATCGCGACCGGGATGGGCGGGCTGCAGCTGATCGAGACGATCAAGGCCACCGGCGGCGAGGACGACTTCTTCGCGCGCTGGTCCGGCTACCAGGCCCGGGTGGCGGGAGCCGAGCAGCGCCTCGCCGCCTCGACCGAGCTCCTGGGCGCGGTGCCGTCGCTCCTCGGCTCGCTCAACACCGCGGCGATCCTCTCGGTCGGAGCCCTGCGGGTGATGGACGGCCACCTCAGCATGGGCGAGCTCGTGGCGTTCCAGAGCGTGATGGCGAGCTTCCTGGCACCGGTCAACGACCTCGTCCGGCTGGGCGCGAAGGTCCAGGAGGTGTCCGCCGACATGGCACGCCTGGACGACGTCCTCGCGTACAAGGCCGTGCCCGAGCCCGTCCGGCCCGCGAGCCCGGGCGCGCGACTCGAGGGACACGTCGAGCTGCGGGACGTGACCTTCGGCTACAGCCGCCTCGATCCGCCCCTCGTCTCGGGCTTCAGCCTGGTGGTGAAGCCGGGCGAGCGCGTGGCGCTGGTGGGGGGCTCGGGGAGCGGCAAGTCGACGCTCGCCCGCCTCATCGCTGGCCTCTACCGCCCCTGGAGCGGCGACGTGCTGCTGGACGGCGTCCCGCGCGAGGAGCTGCCGAAGGAGGCGCTCGCCTCGGTGGCGCTCGTCGACCAGGACATCGCCCTCTTCGACGGCACCGTGCGCGACAACGTCAGCCTCTGGGACCCGACGCTCCCGGACGCGACCCTGGTGGAGGCGGCGCGGGACGCGGGGGTGCACGACGAGATCGCCGAGCGGGGCGGCTACGACCAGCGCGTCGACGAGGGGGGACGGAACTTCAGCGGCGGCCAGAGGCAGAGGCTGGAGATCGCCCGCGCCCTGGCCACCAACCCGAGCGTCCTCCTCCTGGACGAGGCGACGAGCGCGCTCGACCCGCTCAAGGAGCTGGAGATCGGCGAGAGCCTCAGGCGGCGGGGCTGCACGCTGATCCTCATCGCCCACCGCCTGTCGACCGTGCGGGACTGCGACCAGATCGTGGTGCTCGAGGGGGGGCGCGCGGTCCAGCGCGGCACCCACGACGAGATGATCGCGGTGGACGGGCCGTACCGCCGGCTGATCCAGGCGGCGTGATGAGCGCCACGCTCGCGCTCGAGGCCGGCCTGCGCGAGCGCCTCGCCGCCGGGGGGGAGCCCGTCCGTGAGCCGGAGCGCTTCCTCCTCCACGACCCGCAGCAGGCGTACCTCGTGACCGCCGGGCGGCTCGAGCTCTTCGCGGTGAGGATCCGCGCCGACGGCGAGACGGTCGAGCGCGCCTTCCTCCTCTCCCGGGGCCCGGGCGAGCTCGCCTGGGGAGTCGGCACGCACGAGGCGGAGGACGGCACACGCGAAGGGATCCTCGCGGTGCCGACCCCCGGCACCGAGCTGCGGCGCGCCCGGGCCCGCCAGCTCGTCGCGCTGGCCCGCGAGGCCGAGCAGCAGGAGGGCGTCTCGCTCCTCGTCGACTCCTGGATCGCGGACCTCTCCCGAGGCGTCACGGGCGAGCTCCGCGCGCGGCGGGAAGACCTCTCGGCCACGCGCACCTGGCGGCGGGACCCGGCCCTCTCGATCCTCGACGACTTCCACCGCGCCCTCCTGGCGAACCTCGCCGCGCGCCGCCGGGCGGAGCGGGACGCGGACCGGGAGAGGCGGGAATGCCGGGCCCGCGCGGACCGGGAGCTGACGGCGCGGACGCTCGCCGGGCTCGCGGGGGTGC
>CAYLNK010000197.1:0-12373 GCA_964384675.1 uncultured Holophagales bacterium
CGTGGGAGGTCCGGACCAGGTCCCTCAGGCGGCTATCCTCCGATGTCCGCGCCGCCGCGTCTCCCAGCAGCGAGAAGTCGAGCTTCACCCCGTCGATCGGAAGCGCGGCGAGCGCGTCCAGCGGGGCGTGGCCCGTCCAGAGCCCGTCGACCACGATCCGGAGCCCCCGTTCCTTCAGCGCCCGGAGGATCGACGGGAGCCGCTCGCCCAGGTCGGCCGGGACGCGCTCAGCGATCTGGACCGCAAGCCGACCGGCGTCGAGGCCGGTCCTCTCCAGCACGCGATCCACCAGGCGCAGCAGCTGCGGGTGCTTGAGGAAGCCCCCGGGAAACGGGAGGGACAGCTCGAGAGCCGGCTGCTCGAGGTGCCAGAACCGGCCCTGGCGGGCCAGGTTCCAGAGGGACCACGTCCCGATCGGGACGACGAGCTGGGTCTCCTCCGCGAGAGGGAGGATCTCCGTGAGCGGCACGATCGCGCCGCTCGGGTGCCGCCACCTCACCTGCGCCTCGAGCCCCGCGATCCGCCCGCTCCGGCTGTCGATCTCCGGCTCGAAGAGGAAGGCGAACTCGTCGAGCGCGATGGCGTCGGCGAGGCTCCGGCCCCCGGCCGGGCGAGGCAGCACCGGGACCCCGCCCGCCAGCTCGAAGCGCCCCGGTCCGCGTCCCTTGGCCCGGTACATGGCGCGGTCCGCGCTCTTCACGAGGCCGTCCGCGTCCACGCCGTCCCCGGGGAAGAGGCTGGCGCCCAGGCTGGCGAAGACCTCGAGGGTCCGGTCGCCGAGGTCCAGCGGCCGTGCCAGCGCGCGCAGCATCTTCCTCGCCACGAACGCCGCGTCCTCGGGCTCGTCCACGCCGACCAGCAGCGTCGCGAACTCGTCCCCGCCGAACCGCGACACCGTGTCCCCGGCGCGGGCGCAGGCCCGCAGCCGTTCGGCCACCTCGCGCAGCAGGGCGTCCCCCACGTGATGCCCGAACCGGTCGTTCACCGCCTTGAAGGAGTCGAGGTCGAGGAACAGCACCGCGAGGCCATGCCCGTGCCGGTGCGCCGAGCTGAGCGCGAGGCGAAGGCGATCGAGGAAGAGAGCGCGGTTGGGCAGCCCGGTCAGGACGTCGTGGTAGGCGAGGTGGGTGAGGCTCTCCTCCGCCGTCTTCCGATCGTTGATGTCGATGACCGTGCCCTCCACGAACCGCTCCCCGTCCCGGTCCAGGAGCGTCGCGTTCTCGAGCGCCCAGAACACGGTTCCGTCCGCACGCTTCAGCCGGATCTCGTGGTTGGTCAGCGCCCGCTCCCGCTCCAGCCGCTGGAAGAACACGTGCCGCTCGCGAGCGTCCGCGTAGAGGTCGACGAAGGACCGCTCCTCCAGCTCCTCCCGCGACGCGTAGCCGAGCAGGCGGACGAAGGCCTCGTTGCACGCCACGATGCGTCCCTCGACCGTCTTGCGGAAGACGCCGGCGAGGTTCCGCTCGAAGAGGAGCCGGTACTCCTCCTCCGAGGCCCGGAGCGTGCGCTGCCGGCGCTGCTGCTCCAGGAAGCGGGCGAGCGGCTCCGCCACCGCCTCCACCACGCCGAGCCCCTCCCGATCCACGGCGCGGCGCCGCCTCGCGAGGAGCTCGATCACCCCGACCGTGGTGCCGTCGTGCCGGAGCGGGACCCAGAGCGCCCCGTGCAGTCCGGCCCCCACCATCTCGGCCGCGCCCGGGAGATCCGGCTCGTCGGCGGCGTCGGTCAGCCAGATCGACTCCCTCTCGTCGAGGACCTGCCCGGGGAGGCCCTCCCCGCGACGCAGGACGCTCCCCTTCCGCTCGCTCGCGAAGCGGGCCAGCGCGGGGTCGTCGTGCCAGAGCGCGGCGCAGGCGAGCGCCCCGCCCTGGGGCCCGAGGGCCCAGATCGCCCCCAGGTCCCACTCCAGGCGGTCGCCCAGCAGCGAGAGCAGCAGCGGACCCGCCACGTCCAGGCTCGGGGATTCCGCGAGGATCGAGAGGGCCTCGTCCTGGGCGGCGTGACGGCGCTCCGACTCCTTCCGTTCGGTGACGTCCCTGAGGACGGCGACGAAGCGCCGCCTCCCGTCGCGCCGGTACTCGCCGAACGAGATCTCGAGCGGGACGAGGCGTCCGTCTCGATGCAGGCCCGGGAGCTCGATCTGGCCCCAGTCGCGCCGGCGCTCCCCCGTCGCCAGGTAGCGGCGGAAGCCCTCCCGATGGGCGTCGCGCAGCTCGGCCGGAACGAGCGCCGAGAGCTCCCGCCCGACCAGATCCTCCGGCCGGTGCCCCAGGATCGCGGTGAGGGCCGGGTTCGCGAGGAGCACGCGGCCGTCCTCGTCGATGGTCAGGATCCCGTCGCGAGCGCTCTGCGCGAGCACCCAGTGCATCTCGTCGCTCTCGGCGAGCTGCTGGGCGTGCAGACGGTCCTCCACCGAGAGGGCGGCCCCGACGCATCCGATCACCGCTCCGTCGCCATCCCGCCGCGGCTCGATCCGGGCATGGAAGGAGCGGTTGAGCCACGTCTGCTCGAGGGTCACCGATTCGCCCTCCAGCGCCCGGACGTGCGCGGCGATCGGCGGGAAGCGGGGGTCGGCGATCCCGAAGTCGGCGAAGTAGTCGAGCACCGTCCGCCCCACGAGGCGTCCCGCCGAGGGGCCGAGATGGGCGAGCTCGCCTCCGGCGATCTCGAGGACCCTGAGGTCCCGATCCGTGGACCAGACCAGCGCGGGAGCCGCCGACAGCAGAGCGTCCGTCTGCACCACACGTCACCCCCGCCACGGACGTGCAAGGGCCGCACCAGCCCCCGAGGTCAGGACCCGCGGCGTCCCGCCGGACGGAGGAGGGCCTCGAGCCCGGCCAGGTCGACGGGCTTGCTCACGTGTACGTCGAAGCCGGCCTCCATCGCCTCGCGCCGGGCGGCCAGCCCCCGGTAACCGGTGAGCGCGACGAGCTGGATCTCCTCCTTCGAGAGCCACTCGCGGATCCGCCGGGCCACCTCGTGGCCATCCACGTCCGGGAGGGAGATGTCGACGAAGGCGACGTCCGGTCGATCGCGCAGCGCCTTCTCGATCCCGTCGATACCGGTCCCGGCGACGTCCACCGTGTGGCCGTAGAGCTCCAGGAACCGTCTGAGGCCCTCGCGGAGGTCCCCGTCGTCCTCGACCACCAGGACGCGGCAGGTGGCCTCGCGCCCCGCTCCGGCGGGTCGGGCCCCCACGGTCAGCTCGCGTACGGCGGCCACTAGCGACGCCGGCTCGACCGGCTTGGCGAGGTGGCGATCGAAGCCCGCGGCCAGGGCGAGGACGCGCTCCTCCTCCCGCGCGTACGCCGTCACGGCGATCGCGGCGATGGCGGCATGAGGCGACGCGCGGACCTTCCGCACCAGCGAGATCCCGTCGGCGCCGGGCATCCCGATGTCGCTGATCAGCACGTCGAACCTGCCGGAGTCGAGCGCCTCCACCGCCGCGTCGGCGGAGGGCACCGCCTGCACCGACATCCCCGCCCTCACCAGGATCTCGCGCAGCACGTCTCGCGCGTCGGCCTCGTCGTCCACGACGAGCGCGGACAGCCCTTCGAGCCCCCTGCGGTCTCCCGCGCCCGGACCGTCCGCGTCGGCCGTCCTGCGGGGCGGGGGCGAGAGCGGCAGGAGAACCGTGAAGGTCGCTCCCTTCCCGAGCCCGGGGCTCTCGGCCGTCACGCTCCCGCCGTGCAGCTCCACGATGTGGCGGACGAGGGCGAGGCCGATCCCGAGCCCCCCCTGCGACCGCGTCGTGCTCGTGTCCGCCTGACGGAACGGATCGAAGACGCTGCCGAGAAAGGTCGGGCTTATCCCGGCGCCGTCGTCGGTCACCCTCAGGCAGAGTCGCCCGCCCGCCGCCGTGAGCGTGAGCGCGACGTGCCCCCCGTTCCCCGTGAACTTCAGGGCGTTCGTGAGGAGGTTCCACACGACCTGCTGCAACCGGTCCGGATCGCCCGCCAGCGCCGTGTCGGGCGAGAGGGCCGGGTCGACCTGGAGCGCGAGCGCCACCCCCTTGGCGCTGGCGACCGGCAGCATCGCCTCGACGGTCGATTCGAGGAGCGCCACGGGACGCACCTCTCCGGAGTCCAGGACGAGCTTGCCGGCGGCGATCCTCGAGACGTCGAGCAGGTCGTCGATCATCCGGACCTGGGCGTTGACGTTCCGCTCGATCACGTCGAGCCCGTGCTCCAGCTGCTCGGCAGAAGCGGGAGACGACCGGAGCAGCCGGACCCATCCGAGGATGGCGGTCAGTGGCGTCCGGAGCTCGTGCGAGAGGGTCGAGAGGAACTGGTCCTTGATCCGGTGCGCCTCGCGCGCCTCCGCGAACAGGGCGTTCTCGAGCGCGATGGTGGTGACCTGGGCCAGCTGGGTCAGGAGCAGCTCGTCCTCGGCTCCGAAGGGCCGGGACGCATCGGAGGCGGCGTAGAGCCAGCCGAGGTGCCTCCCGTCCCGGCTCCTCAGCCCCGTGGTCAGGCGGGCGCGATCCGGAACCGCCGACCGGACCGCGCGGCCGGTGTCGGGAAGGTCGGCGGTGAACGCCGCGGCCTCCTCGACCACCCGGCGGCGCTCCCCCGCCGACGAGTCGGGCAGGGACGAAGCCGAGAGGATCCGCGGGCCGCCCGACCCGATGGCCGCCAGCGTGACGGCCTCGTCGGCCCCGACGATCTCGCGCGAGAACCGGGTGGCGACGTCGAGCATCTCCCCCACGGAGCGCGCACCGTGGATGGCCAGCGACGCGCGGGTGAGGTGCTGGAGCTGCTCGGCCCGGCGCTGGAGAGCTTCGGTCTGCTCCCGGATCTGGCGAGCCTGCTCGTACAGGTCCAGGAACACGGCGGCCTTCGACCTGAGCACGTCCCCGCTCACCGGGACCGTGATGAAGTCCACGGCCCCGAGCGCGTAGCCGGTCGTCGAGAGCTCCTCCTCCCCGAAGGCCGTGACGAAGATGATCGGTGTGTGCTCCGAGCTCTTGCGCTGGCGGATGAGCTGAGCAGTCTCGAAACCGTCCATGTCCGGCATCCGCACGTCGAGGAGGATCAACGCGAACTCCCGGCCCAGGAGCAGCCGGAGCGCGTCCCGTCCGGAGCATGCCGTGACGAGCTCCTCCGCCAGCCCCTCGAGGACCGCCGTCAGGGCGACGAGCTTCTCGGGGCTGTCGTCGACCACGAGGATGCTGGCGCGCCTCCGGGGTCTCACGGCGTCCTATCGATGGAGCCAGGCGCGAAGGACGGAGAGCATGTGCTCGGGGTCCACCGGTTTGGAGAGGTAGTCCCACGCGCCGGCCTCGAGCGTCTTCTCGCGGTCCCCCTTCATGGCCTTCGCCGTCACCGCGACGATCGGGAGGTCCCTGAAGCGGGGGTTCTTCCGGATGGCCCGCATCGTGTCGAGGCCGTCCATGTCCGGCATCATCACGTCCATCAGCACCACGTCCACGTCCGGGACACGCTCCAGCGTCGAGATCGCCTCGCGGCCGGTCTCGGCGGAGACGATCACCATGCTCTGCCGCTCGAGGACGCTCGTGAGGGCGAAGATGTTGCGGATGTCGTCGTCGACGACGAGCGCCTTCTTCCCGGCGAGCACGGCCTCGCTCTCGTAGAGGGCCTCGATGCATTCCCGCGCCTCCGGCGCGAGGTCCGCCACCGGCTGGTGCAGGAGGTGTACCGCCTGGTCCAGAAGCCGCTCGAGGGACTGCACCCGCCGTGTGGGTCCCGCCTCGGTCAGCTTCGCCAGCGTGGTCACCACCTTTCGGCTCGGAGCTCCGGGCGTGAAGACGAGGACTGGCAGCTCCGCCTCGTCGCACGCCCGGACCACCTCGACCAGTGCGCCCGGCGAGGCCCCGTCGCCGGCGTCGCCGAGCGGGACGACGACACAGGCCACGTCTCCGGCGTCGAGCGCGGCGAGCGCCTCCCGTGCCGCGGCGGCGCCCACCACCTCTCCGCCGGAGCTTTTCAGGTAGGCGACGAGCTCCTCGCGGGACTTCCCGGGCCCGGCCACGACCAGCACCCCGCGCGGCGGGCTCAGGACGAACGAGCGCAGCCGCCGGAAGGCCCGCTCGAGGATTCGCTTCTCCACGATCGGCTTCCCGATGACGGCCAGCGCGCCGAGGTCGAGCCCGCGCCGCCCCTCCTCCTCGGTGGTGATCACGGTGACGGGGATGTGCCGCGTGGCGGTGTCGCTCTTCAGCCGGTCCAGCACCCGCCAGCCGTCGATGTCCGGGAGCCGGATGTCGAGCGTGATCGCGTCGGGGCGGCGTTCCCGCGCGAGGACGAGGGCATCGGCGCCGCGCGAGGTGACGATCCCCTTCAGCCCGCACTCGCGGGCCTGGTCCAGGAGGACCCGCGCGAACGCCTCGTCGTTGTCGACGATCAGGAGCACGCGGTCACCTGGCTGAACCACGTCCCGGTCGTCTCCCAGGTACGGCGTGGAGAACGCCGCTCCGGACTTCGTCGCGACCGGCTCGAGCTGGACGGCGGCGACCTCGCTCTCCGGCGACGGCTCGGGCCTGGCGGCGGGATTGAGCACGTAGGACTGCGGGAGGTACAGAGTGAACGTGCTTCCCTTGCCGAGCTCGCTCACGAGGCGGATCTCGCCCCCGAGGAGCCCGGCGATCTCGCGGCTGATCGCCAGACCCAGCCCCGTCCCGCCGTACTTCCGGTTGGTGGAGCCGTCCGCCTGCTGGAAAGCCTCGAAGATGATCTGCTGCTTCTCCGCCGGGATCCCGATGCCGGTGTCGGAGACCGACATCGCGATCACCGACCGCGCGCGGCGGAGGGACTCCACCCCGGGGCTCCAGCCCGCCGCCGCCCGGGTGATCTCGAGCATCACGCCGCCGTGCTCGGTGAACTTGAAGGCGTTCGACAGCAGGTTCTTGATCACCTGCTGGACGCGCTTGACGTCGGTGGCGATCGCGCGCGGAAGGCCCGGCTCGAGCCGCACGTCGAAGCCGAGGCCCTTCGCCTCCGCCACGTGGCGGAAGGTGCGCTGCACGTACTCCTGGACGTCGCGGAAGCGCACCTCGCCCACGTCGATGACCACGGTGCCCGACTCGATCTTGGAGAGATCCAGGATGTCGTTGATCAGGTTGAGGAGGTCGTTCCCGGCCGAGTGGATCGTCTTGGCGAACTCGGTCTGCTTCGGGGTCAGGTTCCCGTCCTGGTTGCGCGAGAGCTGGTCGGAGAGGATGAGGAGGCTGTTCAGCGGGGTCCGCAGCTCGTGCGACATGTTCGCCAGGAACTCGGACTTGTACTTGGACGTGAGCGCCAGCTGCTTGGCCTTCTCCTCCAGCGCCTGCCGCGCCTGCTCCACCTCGCGGTTCTTCCGCTCGACCTCGGCGTTCTGCTCGACCAGGAGGCCCGCCTTCTCCTCCAGCTCCTGGTTCGTCTTGCGCAGCACCTCCTGCTGGCTCTGCAGCTCCCGCGCCAGGGACTGGGACTGCGCGAGCAGGTCCTCCGTGCGCGTGTTGGCCTGGATGGTGTTGAGGACGATGCCGATCGACTCCATCAGCTCGTGGAGGAAGACCTGGTGCGTCGTGGAGAACCGCTCCAGCGAGGCGAGCTCCAGGACCGCCTTCACCTGGCCCTCGAAGACGACCGGCAGCACGATCACGTTGACGGGTCGCGCCCCGCCGAGCGCCGACGAGATCCTCACGTAGTCGCCGGGCACGTTGCTGAGGAGGATCATCCGGTTCTCGACCGCGCACTGCCCGATGAGGCCCTCCCCGAGCCGGTAGACCTCCTTCTGGCCGGCCGTGGCGTAGCCGGCCAGGAGGCGCAGCTCCCTCGCCTCGCTGGCCAGCGTGTAAAAGACCCCCTGCTGGGCCGAGACCACCGGCGCCAGCTCGGAGAGGATGAGACGCCCCACCGCCAGGAGGTCCCGCTGCCCCTGGAGCATCCGGCTGAACTTGGCGAGGTTGGTCTTCAGCCAATCCTGCTCGCTGTTCTTCAGCGTCGTGTCCTTGAGGTTCCGGATCATCTCGTTGATGTTGTCCTTCAGGGCCGCGACCTCCCCCTGCGCCTCGACGGCGATCGAGCGGGTCAGGTCTCCCTTGGTCACCGCGGTCGCCACCTCGGCGATGGCGCGCACCTGGGTGGTGAGGTTGGCGGCGAGCTGGTTGACGTTGTCGGTCAGGTCCTTCCAGGTGCCGGCGGCTCCGGGCACGCTGGCCTGCCCGCCCAGCTTCCCCTCGACGCCGACCTCGCGCGCCACCGACGTCACCTGTGCCGCGAAGGTGGCCAGCGTGGAGGTCATCCCGTTGATGGTGTCGGCCAGGGCGGCGATCTCTCCCTTGGCATCGACGGTCAGCTCCTGCTCGAGGTCGCCGTTCGCGACGGCGGTGACGACCTTGGCGATGCCGCGCACCTGGTTGGTGAGGTTCCCGGCCATGAAGTTGACGTTGTCGGTCAGGTCCTTCCAGGTGCCCGAGACCCCCTCGACCCGCGCCTGACCGCCCAGGTTGCCCTCCGTGCCCACCTCGCGGGCCACGCGGGTGACCTCCGACGCGAAGGAGGAGAGCTGATCGACCATCGTGTTGATCGTGTCCTTCAGCTCCAGGATCTCGCCCCGCACGTCGACGGTGATCTTCTTGGAGAGGTCTCCGTTGGCGACCGCCGTGGTGACGGCCGCGATGTTGCGCACCTGGGCCGTCAGGTTGCCGGCCATCGAGTTGACCGAGTCGGTCAGGTCCTTCCAGGTGCCGGCCACGCCCCGCACGTCGGCCTGGCCCCCCAGCTTCCCCTCCGTGCCCACCTCGCGCGCCACGCGCGTCACCTCCGACGCGAACGAGCGGAGCTGGTCGACCATCGTGTTGATCGTGTCCTTCAGCTCCAGGATCTCGCCCCGCACGTCGACGGTGATCTTCTTGGAGAGGTCTCCGTTGGCGACCGCCGTGGTGACGGCCGCGATGTTGCGCACCTGGGCCGTCAGGTTGCCGGCCATCGAATTGACCGAATCGGTCAGGTCCTTCCACGTGCCGGCCACGCCCCGCACGTCGGCCTGGCCGCCCAGCTTCCCCTCGGTGCCGACCTCGCGGGCGACTCGGGTCACCTCCGACCCGAACGACGACAGCTGGTCCACCATCGTGTTGACGGTGTTCTTCAGCTGGAGGATCTCCCCCTTCACGTCGACGGTGATCTTCTTGGAGAGGTCCCCCTTGGCCACCGCCGTCGTCACCTCGGCGATGTTGCGTACCTGGGCCGTCAGGTTGCCGGCCATCGAGTTGACCGAATCGGTCAGGTCCTTCCAGGTGCCCGCCACGCCCCGCACCTCGGCCTGGCCTCCGAGCTTCCCCTCCGTGCCCACCTCGCGCGCGACGCGGGTCACCTCGGCCGCGAACGACGAGAGCTGATCCACCATCGTGTTGATGGTGTTCTTCAGCTCCAGGATCTCGCCCTTCACGTCGACGGTGATCTTCTTCCCGAGGTCCCCCTTGGCCACCGCGGTCGTCACCTCGGCGATGTTGCGGACCTGGGCGGTCAGGTTGCCGGCCATCGAGTTCACGGAGTCGGTCAGGTCCTTCCACGTGCCCGCCACGCCCCGCACGTCGGCCTGGCCGCCCAGCGCGCCCTCCGTGCCCACCTCGCGAGCGACGCGGGTCACCTCCGACGCGAACGAGGAGAGCTGATCCACCATCGTGTTGACGGTGTTCTTCAGCTCCAGGATCTCCCCCTTGACGTCGACCGTGATCTTCTTCGACAGGTCGCCGTTGGCGACGGCCTTCGTGACGTCGGCGATGTTGCGCACCTGGGCCGTCAGGTTGCCGCCCATCAGGTTGACGTTGTCGGTCAGGTCCTTCCACGTCCCCGCGACGCCCTTGACGTCGGCCTGACCTCCCAGCTTTCCCTCCGTGCCCACCTCGCGGGCCACACGGGTCACCTCGGACGCGAACGAGGAGAGCTGGTCCACCATCGTGTTGATCGTGTTCTTCAGCTCCAGGATCTCGCCCTTGACGTCGACGGTGATCTTCTTCCCGAGGTCCCCCTTGGCCACCGCGGTCGTCACCTCGGCGATGTTCCGCACCTGGGCGGTAAGGTTGCCGCCCATCAGGTTGACGTTGTCGGTCAGGTCCTTCCACGTCCCCGCGACACCCCGGACGTCCGCCTGTCCACCCAGCTTCCCTTCCGTGCCCACCTCGCGCGCGACCCGGGTCACCTCGGACGCGAACGAGCGGAGCTGGTCCACCATCGTGTTGACCGTGTCCTTCAGCTCCAGGATCTCGCCCTCGACGTTCACGGTGATCTTCTTCGTGAGGTCGCCGTTGGCCACGGCCGTCGTCACCGCGGCGATGTTCCGCACCTGGGCGGTGAGGTTCCCGGCCATCAGGTTGACGTTGTCGGTGAGGTCCTTCCAGGTGCCCGCGACGCCCTTGACCTTGGCCTGGCCGCCCAGCTTCCCCTCCGTCCCGACCTCGCGCGCGACCCGGGTCACCTCGGACGCGAACGACGAGAGCTGGTTGACCATGGTGTTCACGGTCTTGGCCGTTCTCAGGAACTCGCCTTCCAGCACCCGACCGTCCCTCTCGAGCGCCATCGTTTGCGACAGGTCTCCCTTCGCGACGGCGCCGATCACTCGCGCGGTCTCGGTCGTGGGGTGGACCAGGTCCTCGATCAGATCGTTGACCGATCCGATCGAGGCCGCCCACGCCCCCGGCGCATCCCCCAGGTGCGCCCTCTGGTTGAGCCGCCCCTGCTTCCCGACGGCGCGGCTGAGCCGCTCGAGCTCGGCGGCGAGGCGCTCGTTCTGCTCGACGACGTCGTTGAACGCTCCGGCGATCCTCCCGTCGAGGCCGCTCGCGTCCTCCTCGAGGCGGACCTCGAAGTCGCCGCGCTTCAGCCGATGGAGAGCCGCCAGCAGCCTGCGCTGGTGGACGAGGGACGTCGGCTCCGGAGGCGCCGCCACGGCCGGCCTGCCCCGAGGATCACCGCGGCGACGCCCGTTCGACGTGGACGGCGATTCCGACCTCATGAGGCCCTCCTGGCAGGACGCGAGCTGTTCGCGCGTTACTGTATCCGGCGGCCGGTCGCCCTTCAACGCAGAAGCCGGGCCAGGACGGAACGGCAGTTCCTACATCGAACGCACCGGCCCGAGGCGTTCCTTACCGATCGGACTCCGGAACCGCCGTCCCGTATGCCCAAGTGAGCGAACCGCGGGTCTCGTTCGGTGGCACACGACTTGCGCTTTTCGCTGCATGCCAGGACCCGCGGGGGACCGGGCCGAGGGGGCCGAGAGGACCGACAGCGGAACGCTCTCGGTGACCTTTGGGTCGTTCCTGAAGCTGCTCCTCGCCATCGCGCTCGCCTGGGTGCTCCTGAAGCTCTGGCCGCCCTTCTGCCTCCTCCTCGTCTCGGTACTGATCGCCATCACGCTGAGCCCGCTCCTGGCCTGGCTCGAGCGACGGGCGATCCCGCACGGTGTGGCCGTCGCGCTCCTCGCGGCCCTCCTGCTCGGTCTCGTCGCGCTCGCGTTCACGCTCGTCGCCCCGCCCCTCTTCGAGCAGATCGAGGCCCTCTCCGCTCGCCTCCCCGCGCTCCGCGAGTCCCTGACGGATCAGGTCGGGGGCCGGCACCCGTGGCGGCGCCACGTGGTGGGGCAGCTCCTCGACCTGCCGTTCACCCCCCACTCCGCGAAGTGGATGCACCCGATGGCGTGGGGTCCGACCGTGCTGGAGGTCCTGAGCCGCGCGGGCCTCGTCCTGGTCCTCAGCCTCTACCTGCTCCTGGACGGGAAGAGGGTCGTCGCGTGGCTCCTGGCCTACGTACCGCGCCGCCACCGCCGCCGGATGGCCTCGATGGTGCCCGAGGTCTCGGCGGTCGTGATGGCCTACACGCTGGGGCAGCTCATCACGTCCCTGCTCTTCGCCGCCTTCACGTTCGTGCTCCTCACGAGCCTGGGCGTCCCGGCGGCGCTCCCGCTCGCCCTGCTGGCCGGCGCCTGCGACGTGATTCCCCTCGTGGGAATCCTCATCGCGACGGCCCCCGCCACCATCCTGGCGTTGACCGTCTCGCCCGCGACCTCTCTGCTGGTCCTCGGCACCTATCTCACCTATCACCTCCTGGAGTCGTACCTGCTGGTGCCGAGGCTCTACGGAGACCGCCTGCAGCTGTCGACCCTGGCGGTCCTGATCGCGCTGATCGTCGGAGGGACCCTCTACGGGATCCTCGGGGCTCTCCTCGTGCTCCCGCTCGTGGCGGCCTACCCCGTCATCGAACGCCACTGGCTGACCGACCACCTCGGGCCCGAGGTGCTGGCCGACCACGTGGCTCTGTACGAGGCGCGCGGGGGGCCCCACCCCGACGTCGTGGACGCCGTGCTCAACGGCGAGCGGCACGGCGCGGTTCGTGCGGCCCCCGCGCCGTCGCTGGGTGAGGAGCGTGCTGGATAG
>CAYLNK010000198.1:0-12334 GCA_964384675.1 uncultured Holophagales bacterium
AGATGGAACTCCTCGAAGAGCGGCTTGGCCACCGCGCGGGTGGAGTCGTGGGCGGACGTCCTCTTCGTGAACCTCGACCCTGCCGCCCCGCCCCTCGCGCTGCCGCCGTGGCTCGAGCGGGCGAAGCTCCATGCGCTCGAGCGCGTGCGGCGGACCGACCACGAAGTGCGCGCCAACTGGAAGGTCGTCGTCGGGAACTTCCAGGAGAGCCACCACTTCCCCTGGGTGCACCCGGGCCTCGAGGGGAAGACGCCGTGGGGCCGCTCGTCGAGCGTGATCGAGAGCGAGGCGTGGCTCGGCGGGACCATGGAGCTGGCGCCCGGATTCGAGACCGTCTCGGCGAGCGGCGAGCGGCGTGGGCGCCCGTTCGTGGCCGCCCCGGAGGACCGTACACGCGTGCACGACGCCCTCGTCTTCCCTCTCCTGATGACGAGCCTCCAGCCCGACTACCTCCTCACCTACCGGCTCGCGCCCCTGGCCGTCGACCGGACGCTGGTGGTGGCGGAGATCCACGCGCATCCGGGCGCCCGCGCCCCCGGAGGGGACCTCGACGACGTCTTCGGGTTCTGGGACCGCACCAACGCCGAGGACCGCGCGATCTGCGAGCTGCAGCAGCGCGGCCTCACGTCGACGCGCGCCCGCACCTGCTACGCCGCGAGCGAGGACGGCCTCCACGCGTTCGAGCGGCTCGTCGCGGCGCGGCTCCTCGCCGCTCTCGACGGGGAGGGTGCCGCGTGACGGTGAAGCACGGGCAGATCTGGGGGCTCTTCGGGCAGCCGTTCCTCGACCTCTCGGACGTGCTCGATCTCGCCCCCCTCGACGCGATCGACGCCGAGGTGTCGCGGGGCCTCGCCCAGGTCGAGACGCGGTACACGGGCGGGACGCTGAAGTGGATGGGCGTGGTGGCGCCGTGGGCGATGGACGACGGCTACCCGGACGCCATGCACGTGCTCGAGGAGCTGCCCGACGAGGAGCTCGCGACGCTCGTCTCCCTGGCCGACGACCCGGCCTCGATCGACCTCTCCGACCGCGCGAGCCTCCGGTTCGGCGACGAGACGGAGCACCCGTTCAGCCGCGCCCAGGAGCGGTGGCTGTCGTTCCGGCACGGGGTCTACTTCCCGTGGAAGGCCTGCTACCACCTCCTCGAGAACGACCGGTGGGAGGACAAGCACTCGGGCGCCGGCAAGGGGTTCGGAGACGAGGCGCGCGAGGTCTTCCCGGAGACGGTCCGCTTCCTCGAATCGCTCCCGTTCACGGAGATCGGCCGGGCCGTGATCTTCGGACTCGAGCCGAACGACCACGCTCCGCTCCACCGCGACACCGAGCCGGGCGCCGCGCTGAAGGTGGCGCAGTCGATCTCCCTCTGCCCGCGCGGCGACAAGCGCTTCTACCTGCAGAACGACGAGAGGGACGAGCCGCTGGTGGTCGGGGCGCGGGCGTACTGGTTCAACGACATGGACTACCACGGCGTCCTTCCCGACCCGTTCTTCCGCTACTCCATCCGCGTGGACGGCGTCTTCGCTCCGGGGTTCGTCGAGAGGCTGCGGGACCGCGCCACGCGAGGACGGGGGGAGCCGCGCTGACCCCGCTCCGGATCGTGGTCGTGGGCGCGGGGGTCTTCGGCGTGACGGCCGCGCTGGAGCTGCGCCGCCGCGGACACCGCGTGCGCCTCCTCGACCCGGGACCGCTCCCTCATCCGCTCGCCGCGTCCACCGACATCAGCAAGCTGGTGCGGATGGATTACGGCTCGGACGACGACTACACGGCGCTGGCCGTCGAGGCGCTTCCCGTCTGGCGGGAGTGGAACCGGACCCTCGGCCCCGGGCACTTCCAGGAGACCGGGATCCTCTTCCTCACCCGGGCGCCGCTCGCCGAGCGTCCCTTCGAGCGGGAGAGCTTCGAGCGCGCGACACGGCTCGGCTTCGCGCCCGAGAGGCTCATGCCGGACGCGCTCCGGCGCCGCTTCCCCGCCTTCGACGCGGACTCCTTCGTGGACGGCTACTACAACCCGGCCGGAGGCTGGACCCCGAGCGGCCGGGTGGTGGCGGCGCTCCTCGAGCGGGCGCGGGCCGCCGGCGTCGAGGTGCTCGGCGGCGTCGCGTCGACACGCCTCCTCGAATCCGGCTCGCGCGTCCTCGGTGTCGTCGCCGCGGACGGCACGCGGCACGAGGCGGACCTGGTCGTCGTCGCCGCCGGCTCGTGGACGCCGCACCTCCTCCCGTTCACGAAGCCGTTCTTCCGCTCGACGGGAATGCCCGTCTGGTGGCTCCGACCGGCCGAGCGCGACGCCGCGCTCTTCACGCCGCCCCGGCTCGCCGGCTTCTGCGCGGACATCACGGCGACCGGGTGGTACGGCTTCCCGCTCCACCCCGAGGAGGGCGTCGTCAAGATCGCCAACCACGGGCCGGGACGGGAGATGCACCCGGAGTCGGCGGAGCGCGTCGTCACGCCCGAGGAAACCGGCCGGCTGCGCGACTTCCTGGCCGGGTCGCTGCCCGCACTCTCCGAGGCTCCGATCGTGTACTCACGCGTCTGTCTCTACTGCGACACGTGGGACGGCCACTTCTGGATCGACCACGATCCCGAGCGCGAGGGCCTGGTCCTCGCCACGGGAGGGAGCGGCCACGCCCTGAAGTTCGCCCCGGTGCTGGGCCCGCTCGTCGCGGACGCCGTCGAGAGGAGGCCGGGACCGCTGTCGCGGAAGTTCCGGTGGCGGCCGGAGGTACGAGGCGCGAGGAGCGAGGAGGAGGCCCGGCACCAGGCCGGCCGGAGCTGACGTTTCAGGGGCGGGCCGCAGGCTCCACGAGGACCGGCACGCTGACGGCGCGGTCGTCGGTCGCGCCGGCCTGGCGCCGCAGGTAGAGTCCGCTCGCCTCGCCGCCCACCAGGAAGACGCCGTAGTTGAGCGGCTGCCCGGGCGCGTCCGCCGAGCCGAGCGCCTCGAAGTACCGCTGGGCGATCCAGCGTCCCGGCCGCGCGTGCCTGAGCGACTCGGCCCAGGTGGCGTCGTCGACGTCGCGGCCGAGGATCACCTCGTCGCCTTCCGCCCCGTAGTCGCTCTTGAGCACCCAGCCCTCGCGGTCGGCGAGGAGGCGCTCGGGGTGGATCGTCTCGAGGCGGGAGGTGTACGGGACGTGCCGCTCGATGAGCCCGCGTCCCCGCGTCGAGAACCGGTGCACGTGCTCCCACATGAACGCCATCGTTCGCTTGTTCTGCGGCACCACCGCCCCGAACGGGTTGATGACCGCCGTCCGCCTCTCGGCGCTGGCCCTGAGCGCCACCGTGAGCGGGTCGGCGAGCGGCAGGGAGTCGGGCAGGGTCTCGTCGTCCCAGGCGCTCGCCCTCTCGCCCCAGCCGTCCGTCTTGTAGTGGCGCAGGAGCGCGGCGACGGGGCTGCCGAAGAGCGTGGCGCGACCGCTCTCCTCCTCGACCCCCAGGTTGTACGGCGAGCCGAGGACCACCTCGAAGCCGCGGGCCTCCAGCCAGCCGCGGTAGAGGCGGATCACCGAGAGGTCCTCGGTGAACTCGGTCGGATAGACGATCCCGACGCGCCGCGGCGCGGGAGCGTCCACCAGCCTCTCGACGACGAGCTCCACCATGTCCCCGAAGCGGCGCGCGAGATCGGCGTTCGGATCGAGCAGCCCGGGCCGCTCGGCGGAGAGGAGCCGGCCGAGGACCACGGCCTCCGCCTCGCCGGTCGGCGTGTCGCAGTTCAGCTCGCTGATGACGTACCCCTCGGACGTCGCGAAGACGTCGGCGCGGGCGAGCGAGTGCCAGAGCGGCCGGGAGGTGTTCCACATCAGCTGCTGCACCGGGGAGAGGCCGAAGAAGCCGTCGAGCAGCGCGTCGTCGTCGTCGACGAGCTGGCACGCCTCGTCGTACAGCTCGGCCACGTCCTCTCCGACCTTCGCCAGCGCGCGGTACGTCGTGGCGGGAAGGACCAACGGCTCGGTCGCGAAGCGGGGCTCGCCGTCCATCCACGGGTCTAGGATCACGCCTCCCGCCACCACGCGGCGCGCGAAGTCGTCGTACGCGTCGGTGGCCGGGGAGTCCGGGGCGGGAACGGGGGCGGCGCCCGGTGTCACGTGAGCCCGGCGATCGCGACCGCGGTGGCCACGTACGCCAGCGCCTCCATCGTCGCCATGCCGACGTTCCGGTCCACGCCGATCGCCTCGTCGAGAGCGCCGCCCCGCAGCGACGGCGCGCGGCCCAGGATCAGCCCCTGGACGATCACCTGCCGGACGGGATAGAGCGCCAGCGCCCCGGCGGTCACCCAGCCGTAGCCGGTGAGAGCGCTCCGCCACCCCTCGAAGTCCCCGCCGGTGAGCGCGCGCTGCACGATGAGGGCGACGGCCACCGTGATCCCCGCGTAGCTGAGGGCGGCGGCCAGGTTCTCGCCCTGGATCTGCTCCGAGTCGTCGTAGGTGGTGAGCGCGCGGAAGAGCGCGACGAAGAGGGCCAGCGTCGCGACCGCGAGGCCGAAGAAGGCGATCGAGAGACCGAGGCCGCGCAGGTCGCTCCCGGCGATGGCGCGCGTGCCGAGGATCCCCACCGCCACGTAGTTGGCTCCGGCCGCCACGCCGGCGGCGGCGTTGCCGCTCTCCAGCTCGGCGGCGAGTGTCGCGCGGAGCAGGAGGCGGATGCCGATGCCGCCCACGATCTGGATCAGACAGACCCCCGCCGCGGAGAACGCGGCCGCCCACAGCGCCGCGCTCGCGAGGGAGTCGTGGGTGAGCGCCTCCTTCACGATGCCGGGGACGAGGAGGAGCACGGCCAGCACGTGCCCGCTCTGCACGAGGAGGTAGGCGACGTTGCGTCCCTGCGCGTCACGCGGGAGCGTGTGCGCCGGCGACGCGAGCCGTTGCAGCGCGTGGAACAGCAGCAGCAGCAGGATGCCCGTCCCGGTCGCGAAGACGAAACGTGTCAGCGTGTCGACCTGCATCGGGTGATCTTAGCGGACGGATCCCGCTGCTATCCTTTCCGGCGATGCAGGGGGCGATCCTCACCCGACCGTCCGGGCCCGCGGTTGCCGGGCCGCCGCGAGGGGTCTTCGGCCGGCCGTTCGTCACGCTGGACGATCTCTTCGACCTCTCCGGGCTTCCGGCGATCCACGACGAGATCTGCCTCGCGCTCTCGCAGATGCCGACCTCCTACACGGGAGGGAGCCACCGGGCCATGGGGATCATGCCCCCGGGGCTCGAGGGCGAGGCGCTCGTCGATTACCAGGAGGTGATCCACGGGCTCGACGACACGGGCTTCGCCACGTTCCGGAGCCTCGCGGACGACCCCGCCGCCATCGACCCGGCCCGGCGCGCCTCCCTGGAGTTCGGCGAGGAGCGCGACGTTCCGCTCTCGACACGGCAGATGCTGTGGCTGAAGATGCGCCACCGTGTCTACTTCCCGTGGAAGGTCTACGCCGAGCTCATCCCCAACGAGCGGTGGGAGGACAAGGCGAATCCCGCCGGCAAGCGCTTCACGCGCCGCGCCGAGGCTCTCCTCCCGAGGACGATCGCGTTCGTGAGGAGCCTTCCGTTCACCCACGTCGGCCGCTGCAACGTGATGGGCCTCGAGGCGCACGACCACGGCACCGTTCACCGGGACGGCGAGCCCTCCGCCCAGGTGGAGCCCGACCCGTTCCTGACGATCTGCCCCGCCGGCGACAAGCGGCTCTACGTGCTCGACACGGCGAGCGGGGGCCGGATCCCGGTGGAGGGGCGCGTGGTCTGGTTCAACGACCACGACTACCACGGCGTCCACGCGGACCCGTTCTTCCGCTACTCGGTGCGCGTGGACGGCGCGTTCACGCCGGCTTTCCGCGAGACCCTCGTCGCGCGCTACGGGAGGCAGCCGTGAGCGACTCCCAGAAGCCCCCCGTGGCGTTCCCTCCCGAGCCCGATGCCGGGGGCGAGCTCGAGCGCGACGTCCACCTCGACAAGCCGGGCATCGTCGGCGCGCGCTGGTGGCACAAGTCCCTCATGGCCGAGGACGCGGCCCTGAGCCGGCGTTCCGCGCTGAAGGGGCTCGCGGTGATGGGTGGCGTGATCGGCGGGATCGGTTTCGCCGGGTACGGCATCTCGAGGCTCGCGCTGCTCGGGTCGGAGCGGAGCGAGACGACGTCGCTGGCGACGCGCTCGTCGCTCGCGATGCAGAAGCTGTACGGCTGGGACTTCGGGGCCCGCGGGACGCCGCTCGTCTTCGACGGGAAGACCGAGGCCCCCTTCGTGCGCGCCGAGCTCGAGAAGCTCGGCGCGGTGATGCAGCCGAGGCTCAACGCGAAGTTCTACGTCGGCACCCTCGTCGAGTCGCTCCTCGCCAGCCCGAAAGTCGAGCTGCCGGCCCCGCCCGACGGCTCCCCGAAGGCGGACGCCGGCCCGTTCAGCCGCCTCGCCGACGTGATCGTCCCGATCGCGACGCCGGCCATGGAGCGGGCGTACCGCGTGGGCGAGGCGCTCGCGCGGCTCTGTGCCGACCGCCAGCACCTGGCCGTCCTCGCCGACCTGCCGGGCCCGGAGGCGGTCGCGTTCGCGGCCGGTGCGTGCGGCCTCTTCGAGCCGGTGCTCCTCTTCGACAACTGGCCGCACCCGCACGGCGTGGTGCCGTCGCACCTCACCCTGGCCGCGCTCGCCTACTACCAGCCCCGCTTCGCGGAGCAGGCGGCGGCACGCCGGTTCGCCGAGCCGCTCTTCGTCCTCGACCGCGCGCGCCTCTCGGCGTACCACGAGGAGAGCGACCGGTTCGACAACCGGTATTACGCTCGCGTCCCGAAGCTCCAGACGCTGGCCCGCGACGGCATCAAGGGTCTCCTCTACGTGGTCGGCTCCGCGGCCGACCTGCCCGAGCCCGACGACCTGAACGGCCTCCTGTCCGAGACGGGCGCGCCGGCCGTCGTCGACGTCCGGGCGCTGTCGCTGGCCGACTTCGACAGCGACCCGCCGTCCTCGGCGCCGGGACCGCTCTTCTACGGCGGCTCGCCGGCGACGGACGGGAGCTTCGCGTCCAGCTATCCGGAGTCCGACGGCGGCTCGGCGCCGCCGGGCACGCGGAGGACCGCGACCGCCGCGCACCTCTTCCAGGCCCGGACGGGCGCGAGCTCCACGCCCCCGAGCAACCTCGGAAAGGTGGCGGTCGTCGTCACCGCGTCCGGGCTCCTCGTCGCGGCGGCGCTCGACCGGAAAGGCTCCATGAACCGCTTCTCGGGGGGCTGGGGGGGGTAGGTGACCAGCAACAGCGAGATCGATAGCGCCTGCTCGGTCCTCGACGCCGATGGCGGCGTTGCGCCGACTGTGCGTAGAGCCAGCTACAGCCTGCGTCGGCGCGCCTTGCTCTCGCCGCCGATGACCGTCGCATCCACCATCGCTTCCGCTGTTGCAGGCCACCGATGAAGCACTCGATCTTCGCGATCGAGCTCTGCCTGCGGCTCGAGGCCGGCAGCCCGCTGCGCGCCGAGCTCCATCAGCTGATCACCACGCACCCGGCTCACTCCAGCCCGGGCCGCAAGTGGCAGCTCCTCCGCCGGGTGACGGAGCTCCTCGTCGAGAACGAGCACCTGTTCGAGCTGGGCTGCTGGGACTTCTTCGACAGCGACGCCAAGGCCCTGGCCGACTACGACATGTGGTCGAACGGCATGATCACCGAGGAGGGGGCGCGCACCGAGCCGTCGTGGGGCCTGGACGGGGACGAGCCGCGCCTCATGACGTTCACGCTCGCGCTCCTCCTGGCCGCGGGGACGCAATGCGAACGGGACCTCGCCGCGCTCTGCGAGGTCCCCGAGGACCGGCTCTGGAAGAAGAAGACGTTCCTGAAGATCCTCCGCGGTCTCGGCGTCGTGAACTTCGCGGCTGTGAAGTCCGACGTTCTGTACCTCATCCCCGGCGACGAGAGCTGGGGGCTCACCCCGGCCGACCTCAGGGAGCCGAAGTTCGACTACCTGCGCCCGATCGAGGGCGGCGGGAAGCGCTGGTAGCGCGGGTCCCTCAGAACCACGCCTCCCAGACGCCGCGGTCCACCTCCACCGCGTGGGCGGTGATCGAGATCCGGTCGGCGTCCCCGCG
Organism: uncultured Holophagales bacterium; assembly: GCA_964384675.1. Classification (GTDB taxonomy): domain Bacteria; phylum Acidobacteriota; class Thermoanaerobaculia; order UBA5066; family UBA5066; genus CAYLNK01. The sequence goes on from CAYLNK010000198.1 coordinate 8,052, forward strand.
GAACGGGCGGATCTGGTGCAGCCGGCGGCTGTCGAAGAGAAGCGCGTCGCCCGCCTCCGAGCGTACCGTGACGTACCCGTGCTCGTCCGGCTCGACCTCCGAGTCGGGGCGTCCGTCGTAGAGAGCCTCCCAGAGCCGTAGCCCGCCCCCGTGGACGGCGGGGCGGAGCATCCAGACGAGCGACGCCGCGCGATGCCCGGCCGCCTTCTGGTGGTCGGTGAGCCCCTCGAGGTCGAAGTGAACGACGCCTCCTTCCCGCGCCACCTTCCCAGCCGCGGGGAAGACGTGCACGCCCGGGCCGCAGAAGCCGGGGCGCCGGCGCACCGAGCCGCCGAGCAGACGGCCGAGGAGGTCGAGCGTGCGCGCCTGCATCCCCGGCAGCGTCGCCTCCACCAGCGCGTCCGAGGCCCGGGCGCCGGCGAAATAGTCTCGCGAGCGGCCCGTCTCCAGGTGGGTGTAGAACGCCCGGCCCAGCGCGAACTGCTCGCCGCCGAAGTCGGCGGTCCAGAGGTCCCGTGCCGCGAGCACCCGATCCGCGATCGCGCCGGCCTCCTCCCGGGTCGCGGCGCCGCGGTGGCGGAGGAACGGGGCGTCGAAGGGTCCCCTGGCTGGACGGCGTGGCATGGTCGCGATGCGGGAGACTATCGTCTGACGCGCGTTTCGACGGGAGACGGAAGCGGATGACGAGGAAGACGCTCGGGCTCTTCACCTTCAGGGCGGGCACCGTGGGGCTCGTGGCGTTCGCCTTCCTGCGCACGGTGGCGGCGCTCTCCGACTTCGGGGCGGTCCTGTCGCGCGACGCCGATCGCGAGGTGTGGCGGATGGTGGTGGCGCACCGGTTCGAGGTGCGGGGCCGCTCGGCGACCCTCGCCGACATGCTCCACGCCTACGGGCTCTTCCTGATGATCGCCGCCTGGTGGCAGGCGCTCGCGAACCTGGTGTTCCTCTGGTTCGGACGCGGCACGCCCCGCGTCCTGGCCGCGGCCGCGACGCTCGACGCGCTCACCCTGGTCGCGCTGGCCGCCGCGGCGTACCGGGTCTTCGGCTACTCGCCGACGCTCCTCGGCTTCGGCTTCTTCGCGGCGCTGTTCACGGCCTCGGCGGTCGCCCTCCGGCTCGACCGGCCGTACGCCTGACCGCCCTTCGCGCTCTTTTTTCCCGGGGACCCTGGAAATCGACTCGCCCGCGCCTACATTGTTCATCTGTCGCAATCCAGCGAAAGGAGGACTCGATGACGCGATCGAGGTTCGTCACTGTCGGAGCTCTCGGAGCCGTGCTCGCTCTCGCTCTCGCGGGAGGGGCTCTCGGGGCGGAGAAGGCCAAGTCCGCGCCAAAGGCCGGGGGTGGCAAGGCCGTCCTCTGGGCGGCCGACGAGCTGAAGTGGATCGACCCGGCCGGCGCGCCGCCCGGCGTGAAGATGGCCGTCCTCTGGGGCGACCCGGCCAAGGGCGCGCACGGGGCGATGCACAAGTTCCCCGGGGGATTCTCGGCGCCGCTCCATCACCACACCGCGGGACACCACGTGGTGGTGGTCTCGGGCACGCTCCTCCTGACGCCGGAGGGCGAGGCGGAGAAGAAGCTGGGTCCCGGCTCGTACTTCATGCTCACCGGGAAGAAGAAGCACGTGACGAAGTGCGACGCCGGCGCCGACTGCGTGCTCATGGTCGACTGCGGCGGGGCGTGGGACGTCGTGCTCGCGGACGCCAAGAGCGAAGCCAAGTAGGACGAAGCCAGGCAGCAGCCCCCGCGCGACGCCGGCCGCCGGATCGCGCGGGCTATCCTCTCCGGGTGAGATCCCCGACGCGATGAGCGCGCTCGACGGCCCTCCCGTCTGGCGCGAGACGTTCCGCGTCCGCGCGGGGGAGATCGGCCCCGGAGGAACCCTGCGCCTGCCGTCGCTCGGCGACTACCTGCAGGAGGCCGCCGGCAACCACGCGGTCGCGCTCGGCTACGGATCCGACGAGCTCCTCGCTCGCGGGCAGACCTGGATCCTGTCGCGCCTCCGGCTCGAGGTGCGGGCGCTGCCGGCCTGGCGCCAGGAGGTGGAGGTCGAGACGTGGCCGACCGGCGTTCGCCGGCTCTGGGCGCTGCGCGAGTTCCGGATGACCGACGCGGCGGGCGAGACCCTGGCGCTCGCGACGTCGGGCTGGCTGATCCTGAAGGTCGCGTCGAAGCGCCCGATCCGGCCGCCGGCCGAGGTCGTCGACTTCGCCACGCGAACCCCGCCCCGCGCGCTCGACGACCCGTTCGAGGAGCTGGCCGGCCCGTCCGCTGCGGCGACCGCGGGGCCGTCCTTCCGCGTCGGCCGGTACGACCTCGACCTGAACGGCCACGCGAACAACGTCTCGATCCTGAGGTGGCTCGTGGAGTCGCTGCCCGTGGCGGCCGCCCCGCCGCTCACGCTGGAGGTCGAGTACCGGGGCGAGTGCTTCGAGGGCGACATCCTCGCGGCCCGCCTTCACGAGGAGCCGACCGGCGTGACCCGCCACGCGCTCGTCCGCGACGGTGACGGACGCGAGGTGGCCCGCGCCGTCACGACCGCGCCGCCACCGGCTCCTCGCTGAACGTCCGCGCGCACAATGGGCGCGCCCCATGCCCTTCGCCGAGCGCCAGACCCATCGCCTTCACTTCGAGATCCAGGGGCCGGAGGGGGCGCCGCCCCTTCTCCTGATCATGGGGATGGGGTTTCCAGCCCGCGCCTGGCACGCGTTGCCGGATCGCCTCGCGGAGTCGTTCCGGGTGCTGACGTTCGACAACCGTGGCACCGGCAGCTCCACGCCGGGGCGCGGTCTCTTCCGGATCCGCGACATGGCCGAGGACGCGGTCGCGGTGCTGGACGCGGCCGGACTGGCCCGCGCCCACGTCTTCGGGGTCTCGATGGGCGGGATGATCGCGCTCGAGCTGGTCCTGAACGCGCCGGAGCGCGTCCGCTCCCTGGCGCTCGGCGCCACGTTCGCGGGGCACCTGCGGGCCGTGAAACCGCCGCTCGGCACGCTTCGCGACCTCCTCGTGGCCCGCACCGTGCCGCGCTCCCGGGCCGTCCCGATCTTCGCCCGTTTCCTCGTCTCTAAGGAGTACCTCGCCCGGGAGCCCGGAGCGTTCGAGCGGTGGCTCGCCCGGTGCGGGCCGCCCTCGACGGGGGTCCTGATGCGGCAGCTCGCCGCGGTCGTACGCCATGCCACCGAGAGCCGCCTCCCGCGGATCGACGCGCCGACGCTGGTGATCACCGGCGACCGCGACCGGCTGGTGCCGGTCGAGAATTCACGTCGGCTCGCGCGGGCGATCCGGGGCGCTCGCCTGGTCGAGCTGGCCGGGGCCGGCCACTGCTTCCCGCTGGAGCGTCCGGCGGAGACCGTGAAGGCCCTGTCCGACCACTTCCTTCCGTCGTGGTGACGGTCGGTCAGGCCAGCTCGTCGAGGCCGAGGACCCGATCGTCGGGACGGAACCAGCGCCGGTCCCCGTACGTCGCCACCATCGTGTCGTACAGGTCGGTCGGCAGCCACTCCAGCGAGGGGATCTCCTGGTGGGACCAGTCGGACCGGTAGAAGCGGCCGCACGGGTTCCCCCGGGTGACGCACTGGATCAGGGTGGTGAGATGGGGCGAGGCGGCGAGCGTCCGGAGGCCGTCGTCGGTGACGCGGCTCCCGCTGAGGTCGAGGGAGAGGAGCCCGCGCAGTCGAGGCGACGCGGCGAGGGTCGAGACGTGGGAGTCGTCCAGCCCGCCGTCCGGGAACGCCAGGGAGACGAGCCGTTCGAGGTGAGGCGAGGCGGCAATCCCGGCGATCCGAGGCGCCGCACCCGTCAGCCGGACGCCGCGCACGGGCGCCGCCCGGTAGAGCGCCTCGGCGCGTACGAGGAAGAGCCCCGCGTCGAGCGTGATCTCCTCGACGAAGCCCCGCACGAAGCGGACGTCGGCCGCGCCGAGCCGGCGCAGCTCGTCCCACCACTCCGGGTGCCGCCGCAGGAGGTGGCGTGAGAGCTCCGAGTCGTCCACCGGGAACCCCAGCGCCCGCCGCCGGGCGCTCGTCTCGAGCTGGTCGAGGACGAACGCGCCGCGCGGATCGCGGCGCTCCGTCGCGAGCCGGGCGAACGTACGGCGCGGGGCCTCGGCGCGCGGATCCGCCAGGATCCCGTCCAGCGCCGCTCGCTCCTCGGCCGCTTCCGGAAGTCCCGCCATGGCCGACGCGGTCGACATGACCAGCCCGGCCAGCGCCAACACGCTGCGCAGCGACACGATCGAGGAGGCTTTCATGAGCGGGCATTCCTCGGCAGCAGGATCGTCT
>CAYLNK010000199.1:0-12311 GCA_964384675.1 uncultured Holophagales bacterium
GCGCAGTTGCGCCAGACACCGCTCTGGCCGCCAGAAGGCGAGGCCCGCGCCGGTGCGTGCCGCCCAGCGCGCCTTCAGGGGCTCGTGAGAGTCGGGCGTCGCGACGCCCGACCAGCGCAGGAGGCTCTCCATCGGATCGCGTGTGCCGTAGAGCGGACGGAGCGCCGGCTGCGCCAGCGTCACGAGGCCGGCCCGCGGCTCGAAGTCGGCCCACCGCTCGAGCCGGTGCGGTGCGGCGGCGACCGCGCCGCAGGCGGCAGCCGTGGCGGTCGGACGGTCGGTGATCGCGACCGAGAGGGGCAGCCGCGCGAGCGCCTTGGCGAAGGCGTCGCCGCCGGGAAGCTGGTCGACGGGATCGAGGTCGAGGACGAAGACGGCGCCCGCCGCGCCCGACTCGACGTCCGCCACGAACGCGGCGAGGTTCCGGTCGAGCCCGCGCCTCACCAGGGAGGGGCGCGCCACGTCGAGGGTCTTCCCCTCGTTCCCGAGGAGCCGGTTCAGGAGGGCCACCGCGAGCTGCTCGCCCGGGTCGTTGGCCGCGCTGACGACGAGCGACCGTCCCCTCTTCGCGAGGAGCTCGACGGCAAGCGCCTCGGCGCGGGCCGGCGCCGGCGGCTCGGGGATCGTCCCCAGCGCCGAGACCACCGCCGCGGCGTCCGTCTCGCGGGCGACACGGCCCGCCAGGAAGAGCGCGAGCCGGCGCCGTTCGGCAGCCGTGGCGCTCCACCGCTCGTCGGCGGCGGCGCCCGTGAGTGAAAGTGAGCCCTCGATCTGGACCAAGCGAGGCGCGCCACGCTTTTCCGATTCGCGGCGCCGGGCCGCCCACGCCTGCGTGTGCGCGACGGGCTCCGGTCCGGTCGCCAGGAGGTCGCCGCCGAGGGAGACCACCAGGTCGGCTGCCTCGAGGTCGAGCGCCGGCGCCAGGGGGCGCCCGGTCAGCGCCTCGTACGCCTCGAGGAGCGCCGAGGAGGAGGAGGCGCCCGGATCGTGCTCCACCAGGACGCCGCCGTACGGCGCGAGGAAGGCGGCGATCGCCTCGCGCGCCGTCGGACCCGACACCGTCGGCGAGAGGACGTAGACCTTCCTTCCGGCCTTCCGCACCTCGTCGAGACGGGCCGCCACGTGCGCGTCGAGCTCGGCGAACGTCGCCGGCTTCCCGGCGAGGGACGGGCCCTGCAGCCGGCCCGAGTCGTACAGGGCGCGAACGTCGGCCTGCCCGATCGCGCAGAGGCCGCCCTTCGAGAGCGGGTGGGCCGGGTGCCCTTCGAGCTTCACGGGGCGTCCGTCCAGCACGGACACCATCAGCCCGCAGGCGGCGGGGCACGCCATGCACGTCGATGCGTAGTGCACCGGCACGCCGGGAGTGATTTCCTCGGGCGGGACGAGGTACGGCAGCGCGTGCCGCACCGGGGAGCGCTGGCAGGCAGACAGGGTGGCGGCGGCCCCGATGCCGAGGCCCTTCAGGAAGCCGCGGCGGCTCGCGGGCGGCAGGATCGTCTCCTCCCGCTCGGGCGAGGGAACGCCGGGCGAGAGGCCGGGCTCGATCCACGGGGTCGGGTGCTTCTTGCGTCGGCTCATCGCGTCATCTCGGAAGGCTCAGTGGTGGCAGACCGAGCAGTCGGTCAGCCGGTTGGCGCGCGTCATCGGCGCGGTGCCGGGCGGGTACGCCTCCTCGTGCGGCGCGTTGAGCGCCGCAACGGCGGCCCGTTCGGCGGCCTTCGGCCAGCTGCGCCGGTGGCAGTCGAGGCACCAGCCCATCGTCAGCGTGTTCGCCTGTGTGACACGGCCCATCGTCTCGACCGGTCCGTGGCACGTCTGGCATGCCACGCCCTTCTTCACGTGGATCGAGTGATTGAAGTAGGCGAAGTCCGGAAGACGGTGGATCCTCACCCACTCGATGGGGCGCCCCTCCGCGAGGGCCTTCTTCACCTTCATCACCTCGGGGTGGTCCTTCTGCACCTGCGTGTGGCAGTTCATGCAGATCGACGCGGACGGGATGCCGGCGTTCTGACCTCGCTCGGCGCCGTAGTGGCAGTACTGGCACGGGATCTTCAGCGCGCCCGCGTGGACGGCGTGCGAGTAGACGACCGGCTGGTTCGGGGAGTAGCCCTGGTTCGTCGGCTCGCAGCCCGCGGCGAAGAGAACGGCGGCCGCGCCGGCGGCGATTCTCACGGCTCCGACGCGCTTCACGACGGCCTCTCGCACCCGCGCCGGGTGTAGTAGTACCAGTTGATCCCGACGGCGATCACGTCGAACACGATCAGCCCCCAGAAGAAGGCGGCCGGCGAGCCGGTCCGCGACATCGACATCCCGATGAGCGACGAGAAGAGGAACGGACCGTACGCGGCGACGGCCCCCGTCCAGCCGAGCACCTGCGCCCCCTGGCGCGGCGAGCCGGCGAAGATGATCGGGAACTGCCGGAACGTCGACGCGTTTCCGATCCCGCTGAAGAGGAACATCGCGAGCATCAGCCAGACGAAGACCGGGAACCCCGCGAGCGAGGTCGGCGCGAGGTAGCCGCCGAGGACCAGCGCGAGCGACGTGCCGATCATCCCGACGCCGGCGATCTGGGTCAGGATCGCGCCGCCGACGCGATCGGCCACGAAGCCGAACAGCACGCGCGACGTGGAGCCGACGAGCGGGCCGAGGAACGCGTACGTGAGCGGATCGGGCGCATCCGGGAACTTCCCGAACGAGGCCTTGATCATGAGCGGGAACGCGGCCGAGAGCCCCGAGAAGCTGCCGAACGTCATCAGGTAAGTGACCGTGCAGAACCAGGTGTGCTTGGTCTTGAAGATGTCGAGCTGCTCCCGGAACGACGCCTTCACCGGCACGCTCCGGAGCCCGACCGCGCAGAGGACGCCCATCAGGAGGAGGAAGGGCACGTAGAGGAGCGGCCCGTTCTGGAGCCAGATCTCCTTCGTCACGGCGCCCTTCTTGAAGACCTGCGGGCCGCCCGCGAGGCCGCCGAAGAGCGCGAAGCCGATGATCCACGGCGTCAGGAGCTGCGCCAGACTCACCCCGAAGTTCCCGACGCCGGCCTGGATCCCGAGCGCCGTCCCCTGGAGCCGCTTCGGGAAGAAGAGGCTCGTCGAGGGCATGAACGACGAGAAGTCCCCGCCGCCGAAGCCGGCGAGGAGCGCGAAGACGACGAAGAACCAGAACGGCGTGTCGAGGTGCGACACCGCCCACGCCAGGCCGAAGCACGGCACCAGCTTCAGGAAGGTCGCCACCGTGACGACGTTCCTCGTCCCGAAGATCGGGACCAGGAACGTATGCAGGATCCGGAACGTCCCGCCGGCGAGGCCCGGCATCGCCGCGAGCCAGAAGAGCTGCATCGTCGTGAAGCGGAAGCCGACGTTCGGCAGCCGCACGACGAGCGCGCTGACGACGAACCAGGTGGCGAACGAGAGAACGAGGCTCGCCGTGGTCAGGACGAGAGTCCGCCAGGCGATCCGGCTCCCCTCCTCGGCCCAGAACGTCGCGCTTTCCGGCTCCCAGCGCGAGAGCCAGCCGCGGGAGGGCGTCACGGGCGCGCTCACCCGGCCTCCTCGAGGGTGTGGAGCGGATGCTCGATCTGCTGGGCCAGGTGCGGCGCGCGCTCCGCCATCATCCGGCGGATGACGTAGTGCATCCAGACGAGGCTGACCACGGACACGAAGCCGAAGAACATCCAGCACGTCGTCCAGAGGCCGGTCCCCTTCAGGAGGTAGCCGAAGGCGATCGGGCAGAAGAAGCCGCCCAGCCCACCGAGGACGCCGACGATCCCACCCACCACGCCGACCTCGCGCGGGAAGTACTCCGGGATGTGCTTGTACACGGCCGCCTTCCCGATCCCCATGAGGATCCCGACCAGGAAGACGAGGAACGTGAAGATCCAGATGTTGGCCTGGAAGAAGATGTGGGTGACGCCGCGGGCCAGGAGCTGCTTCTTGACGATGCGGTCACCCGGCGCCACCGCCGCCTCGTGCCAGAAGCCGAACGCCGGCCACACCAGGAGCTGCCGGTCGCTCACGCCCTTCTCCTCGGGCCGCACCCGGAGCGGGTAGCTCTTGCCGGACACCACGATCGACGAGCTCCCGACGGACTCGACCACGCCGGCGCCGCCCGCCATGACGCCCTCGCCCGGCGCGTAGATGTCCATCCGCGGCACCACCAGGAGGAGGCACGACACGGCGGTCCCGCCGAGCACCCAGTACATGACGCTCCGCGCTCCGAAGCGGTCCGAGAGATAGCCGCCGAGCGCACGGATGAGTCCGGACGGGAGCGAGAAGACCGAGGCGAGGAGGCCCGCTGTCGCGACCGACGTCGCGTACGCGTTCACGTAGTACGGGATCAGCCAGCTCGCGAGCGCGACGAAGCCACCGAAGACGAGGAAGTAGTAGAGACCGAACCGCCAGACGCGCATCACCTTCAGCGGCGCGAGCCGCTCGCGCAGGGTCAGCTCGTGGCCGTGCTCCACCTTCCGCGAGACCGTCAACGCCCAGAAGATGACCGCCATCACGACCAGCGACAGGGCGTAGAGCCGCGGGAGCTGCCGCCACCCCTCCATCTGCGCCCCGTTCGAGGTGAGGAGCTTCAGGACGTGCGGCGCGCCGAGGCTCGTCGCCGCCGCGCCGGCGTTCCCCACGCCGAAGATCCCGAGCGCCGTTCCCTGCTGCTCCCGCGGGAAGAAGATCGACGTGTAGGCGATGCCGACGGCGAAACCCGTCCCGGCCAGGCCGAAGCCGAGGCCGCCGAGCGCGAAGCCGAGGAAGCTGTTGGCGTAGCTCGTGAAGTACGCCGCCACCGCCGACACCAGGAGGACGCCCACGAAGACGGGTCGTCCGCCCAGCTTGTCGGTCAGGACGCCCACCGGGAGCCGGAAGAGCGAGCCGGTGAGGATCGGGATCCCGATCAGCCAGCCCATCTCCGCCTTGTCGAACGCGAAGACGCGGTTGTCGACGAGGTACGTGATCAGGACCCCGTACATCGTCCAGACGGCGAAGCAGACGCCGAACGCCAGCGTGTTCATCGTCAGGACCGTGAGGGCCTTGCCGCGCTCGCTCACGGTCAGCGCCTCTCGCGGTTCCAGATCACGAGCTGGTTGGGCCGCCAGAGGTACGGGACAGGCGCGACGAGCGCGTGGACGAGACGCGTGAAGCTGAACGCCGCGAAGAGGACGAACGCGCCCACCACGTGCATCTGGGCCGGGAGCTTCAGGTCGACCATCCGCTGGATGTCGGGCTGGAAGCGGACGAGAGACCAGAGGTACGGGACGACCGTCTGCGTGTACCAGGCGCTCCCCCAGCGGAGCGCGATCGCCACCCAGAGGCCGGTGACGATCTGGAACAGCAGGAGGACGTAGACGAGGAGGTCCGTCGGCGTCGTGTTCACCTGGAGGCGTGGCGTCGTGGCGCGCCTCACGATCAGACCGGCGAGGCCGAACAGCGTGAGGAGGGCCGCCGCGAGCGCGGTCGACTCGAGGAGGAAGAGGCGCACCGGCACCACGTTCCAGAGGGTCATCCCGCGCGGGAAGAGGAAGCCGACGAGGTGTCCGAAGAAGAGGGTCAGGATCCCGAGGTGGAACGGCACCGATCCCCAGAACAGGCCCTTCGTTTCCAGGAACTGCGACGAGAGGCTGCTGAACGTGAACGGGTCGCGCCGGTACCGCTGGATCGACACGAACAGGAAGAGCACGGCGGAGACGTACGGGAGCGCGGCGAAGAGGAGGACGTTAAGCAAGGGCGTCAGCCTCCAGGTCGATGTCGGTGACCCTTTCGGGCGGTGGGAGCGGCGTGCCGCCGCCGAGCGGCGCCAGGAGCTCCGGGAGCGCGCGGACGATCTCGGCCCACGGGTGGTCGACGTCCTTCAGCCCCTCGTTCATCCGTGTGAGCGAAGGCAGGAGGAGCGCATCGACGAAGGTCTCGCGGTCCTCCCCGGCCGGCAACGCGGCCAGGAGACGAAGGACGTTGGGCAGGTAGTCGGGCAGCTCCTCCCCCGGCACCATCCCGACCTTCCGCATCTCGGTGACGAGGCCGGAGAGGAGCGCGCCGCGCTGGTACGCCTCGCCGAAGAGGTGATACCCGACGTGGAGCGTGCAGACCGGGTGGAGGTCGAAGAGGCCCGAGTACCTCTCCTCGGCCACGCCCGGCGCCGCCTCGGCGAGCCAGCTCGACAGGTGCGAGAGGACGGCGCCCATGCGGACGTCGACGGCCGTGACGGGTCCGACCGCCGCCAGGAGCCGCGCGGCGGAGGTGGAGTCCGGGTACTCGAGCGCATCCGCGACGGCGCGCAGGGAGATGCCGTCGGCCGTGTCGATCGTGGCGGTCGTGGCGGTCGGGAGGGAGGTGGCGGCGCAGTCCATGTCGGCCCCCGCGCCCCTCACGAGCCCCTCTCGGGCTTCTTGCGGAAGCCCATGCCGGCGAAGCCCTTCGCCGCGAGCGGCTCGTCCAGCATCTCGATCGCCTGCTCGCGGTGCATCGGCGGGATCACGAAGCGGTCGTCGGCGGGTGCGATCGACGTGAGGTAGTAGATCGCCTCGGCCTGCTCGACCGTGGTGTCGGCCTCGGCGAGCAGCCGCTTCGCGTCCTCGAGGGTGACGTCGCCAACCGTCACCGCGCGGCGGTAGGTGCGCACCGCGAGCTGCTTGCGGAGCGCGTACCGGACGACGCCCTCGTTCCCGGCGCCGAAGAGGCTCGCCATGTACTGGAGCGGCAGGCGGTACTTGTCGATGGCGCCGAGGAAGGATCCCTCGATGGTGGTGTCGTAGCCCTGCTCGCCGTTCGCGGCCATCACGGGCAGCAGCGGCGGCACGTAGAAGAGCATCGGCAGCGTGCGGTGCTCGGCGTGGAGCGGCAGCGCCAGGCCCCACTCCACGACCCACTTGTAGACCGGGGATTTCTGTGCGGACGCGATCACGTCGTCCGGGATGCCATTCGCCCTCGCGCCGGCGATCACCTCGGGATCGGTCGGGTCGAGGATCATCCGCCGCTGCGCCATGACGAGGTCCTTCTCGTCGGCTCCGAGCGTGGCCTCGATCTTCTCCGCGTCGTACAGGACGATGCCGAAGTAACGGATCCGACCGACGCAGGAGTGGAAGCAGGCGGGCGCCTGGCCGGTCTCGAGGCGCGGGTAGCAGAGGATGCACTTCTCGCTCTTGCCGGTGCCCCAGTTGAAGTACGTCTTCTTGTACGGGCAGGCGGTGACGCAGAAGCGCCAGGCGCGGCACCGCTCCTGGTTCAGGAGGACGATGCCGTCCTCGCCCCGCTTGTAGAGCGCGCCGGAGGGGCACGCCGCCACGCAGGTCGGGTTGACGCAGTGGTTGCAGATGCGTGGCAGGTAGAAGAAGACGAGCTTCTGGACCTCGAAGAGGGCGTTCCGCTCCTCGGGCGAGAGGTGCGCCAGGTTCGGGTCGTTCGCCGCGTAGACCGGCGAGCCGCCGAGGTCGTCGTCCCAGTTGGGGCCCGCCTCGATCTCCATCTCCTTGCCGGTGACCATGGAGATCGGCTTGGCGATCGGCTGGTCGGCCCCCTCCGCCGCGTCGAAGAGGTCCTGGTAGCTGTAGGTGAACGGCTCGTAGTAGTCGTCGATCGTGGGGAGGTTCGGGTTGTGGAAGACCGTCATCGCGCCACGGACCTTCCCGACCGCGCGGACCTCCAGCTTGTCGCCGACCTTCTCCCAGCCGCCCTTGTACTTCTCCTGGTCTTCCCACGCCGTCGGGTAGCCGGTGCCCGGCTTCGTCTCGACGTTGTTCCACCACATGTACTCGGCGCCCTTGCGGTCCGTCCAGATGTTCTTGCAGGCGATCGAGCAGGTGTGGCAGCCGATGCACTTGTCGAGGTGGAAGACCATCGAGACCTGTGCGCGTACGTCCATCATCCTGCTCCTTACAGCTCGACCTTGGACAGCTTGCGAATGCGAACCGCGGTGTCTCGGTTCACTCCCGTCGGGCCCCAGTAGTTGAAGTGGTACGTGAACTGTCCGTAGCCGCCCACCATGAGGACCGGCTTCAGCCGGATGCGGGTCAGGCTGTTGTGCCCGCCGGCGCGGCGCCCACCGCGGAGCGGCGACTTCGGGACGCCGATGGTCCGCTCCGGCGCGTGGTACAGGATGCAGATCCCCTTCGGGATGCGGTGCGAGACGACGGCGCGCGTGCAGACCACGCCGTGGTCGTTGTGCACCTCGACCCAGTCGTTGTCGACGATGCCGATCTTCTCCGCGTCCTCGGCGCTCATCCAGATCGGCTCGATCCCGCGCGAGAGCGTCAGCATCCGGTGGTTCTCGGAGTAGGTCGAGTGGATGTGCCACTTGCCGTGCGGGGTCAGATAGTTGAGGAGGACGCCGTCCTCGATGCTCTCGCGCAGGTCGCCGTACTGCGCCGGGCGCGGCACCGGCTTGTAGACCGGGAGGTGCTCGCCGAAGTCGAGGTAGCCGGGGTGATCGAGGTAGAGGTGCTGGCGGCCGGTGAGCGTCCGCCACGGGAGGAGCCGCTCGACCTGCGTCGTGAACGCCGAGTAGGAGCGCCCGTTCTCGACGAGGCCCGACCAGCACGGACTGTTCAGGATCCGGCGCGGCTGCGCCTGGAGCTCCTTGTACGTCGTCCGGGCCCCGCGCGATCCCTCGGCCAGGTCGAGCAGCTTCAGGCCCGTCCGCTTCTCGAGGTACCTGTACCCGTCGTACGCCACCTCGCCGTTCGTCTCCGGCGCGAGGTGGAGGATCACGTCCGCGGCCTGCTCCGCCTCACGGATCGACGGGTAGAGTTTGCCCTCGATCGTCGTGGTCGCGCGCGTCTTCACGAGCTCGTCGTACTGGTCGGCCACGTTCAGCTTCACGCCGTGCGCGCCGATCCCCTCCCGCATCGCCGGACCGACCGCGGTGTACCGCTGGTGGAGGCGGCGGTAGTCGCGTGTCACGATCTTCATCGGCGACATCGACTTGCCGGGGACCGGCTCGCACTCCCCCTTCGCCCAGTCCTTGACGTCGAGCTGCGAGATCTCGGCGTTGGTGTCGTGCTGGAGCGAGGTCATCACCAGGTCCTCGACCGGCTCCGGGAAGTGGCGGATCGAAAGCTCCGACGTCTTGCTCGCGACGCTCCGGAACATGTCCCAGTCCGACTTCGATTCCCACGCCGGCGGCACGGCCGCCGAGAGCGGGTGGATGAACGAGTGCATGTCGGTGGAGTTGAGGTCGGCCTTCTCGTACCAGGTGGCCGCCGGCAGGACGATGTCGGAGTAGAGCGCCGACGTGTCCATCCGGAAGTTGATGTCGACGACCAGGTCGAGCTTCCCTTCGGGCGCGTCGACCCAGTCGACGTCGTGCACCTTCCCCTGGGCCTTCTCCTTGGCGATCAGGTTCGTATGCGTGCCGAGGTAGTGCTTCAGGAAGTACTCGTGCCCCTTGGCGCTCGACATCAGCGCGTTGCCGCGCCAGATGAACCAGACGCGCGGCCAGTTCTCCGGCGCGTCGGGGTTCTCGACCGCGAACTTGAGGTCGCCGGACTTCATCCGCCCGACGGCGTGCGCGATGACCTCGGCCTCCGTCTTCGCGCCCGCGGCACGGGCCTTCTTCACGACCTCGATCGAGCTCTCGTTCCACTGCGGGAAGAACGGCAGCCAGCCGTTCTTGACGGCCTTCACCTGCAGGTCCGCGGTGTGTCCCTTCGCGATCGTGTGCTCCGACGACTCGTCCGGCGACGGCGCGTACTCGGCGAACTCCGCCTCGTAGCGCCACTGGTCGCAGTGCATGTAGTGCCACGACGGTGCGTTCTGGAGGCGGGGCGGGCTCGCCCAGTCGCGGGCGAACGCGAGGTACGACCACGGGGCGACCGGCGCCAGCTTCTCCTGACCGACGTAGTGATTGAGACCACCGCCGCTCTTCCCGACGCAGCCGGTCAGGATCAGCGCCACGATCCCGGCCCGGTACATCAGGTTGTTGTGGTACCAGTGGTTGATGCCGGCGCCGATGATGATCGAGCACTTGCCGCCGGTCTTCTCGGCGGTGGCGGCCCACTCCCGCGCGAAGCCGATGACCGTCTTCCGGTCGATGCCGGTCAGCTCCTCCTGCCAGGCGGGCGTGTACGTGAGCCCGGCGTCGTCGTAGCTCTCCGGGTACTCGCCGGAGAGGCCGCGGGAGACGCCGTAGCGCGCCATCAGGAGGTCGAGGACCGTGGTGACGCGGACCTTCTTGCCCCCCTTCGTCTTCAAGGTCATCGAGGGGACACCGCGGAGGACGACGTTCTTCGACTCGTACTGCTCGAGCTCGACCTGGAGCACCTCGCCCTTCCGGTCGAGGAGCGACAGGACCGGGTCGATCGGCTCGCCCGTCTTCGCGTCCTCGAGCTTCAGGTTCCACTTACCGTCCGCCTCGCCCCAGCGGTGTCCGACGGCACCGCCCGGCATCTTCGGGAGACCCGTGTTCCCGTCGAGGACCATGTACTTCCAGTCGCCGTTCTCCTCGTCGGCGTACGCGTCGAGCTGCCCGGCGTGCACGAGCCGCCCCGCGCGATAGCCGCGCGACGTCGGCGTCAGCTCCACCAGGAACGGGCAGTCGCTGTACTGCTTCAGGTACGCCTCGAACGTGGGCGTCCGGCGGTCGACGTAGAACTCCTTCAGGATGACGTGGCTGACCGCCATCCAGAACGCGCCGTCCTGTCCGGCGTGGAGCGGGATCCACTGGTCGGCGTACTTGGACACCTGCGAGAAGTCGGGCGCCAGCACGACGAGCTTCGTTCCGTTGTGTCTCGCCTCGGGCAGGAAGTGGCAATCGGGGGTCCGCGTCATGTTGGGGTTGGACCCCATCACCGCGATCATCTTGGACTTGTACCAATCGGCGCTCTCGGCCACGTCGGTCTGCTCGCCCCAGGTCTCCGGCGAGGCGGGCGGCAGGTCGCAGTACCAGTCGTAGAAGGAGAGGTTCACGCCGCCGAAGAGCTGGAGGAAGCGGGCGCCGGCGGCGTACGACAGCTGGGACATCGCCGGGATCGGCGAGAAGCCGACGACGCGGTCCGGGCCGTACTTCTTGGCGGTGTAGACGTTCGCGGCCGCGATGATCTCCATCGCGTCGTCCAGCTTCGCCCGGCGGAAGCCTCCCTTGCCACGGGCGCGCTGGTACCGGCTCCGCATCGCCGGGTCCGACTGGAGCGACGCCCACGCGTCGACCGGGTCCTGGTGCTTCTTCTTCGCTTCCGTCCAGAGGTCGAGGAGCGCGCCCCGGATGTACGGGTACTTCACCCGGATCGGCGAGTAGAGGTACCAGGAATAGGAGATCCCGCGCTGGCAGCCGCGCGGCTCGTACGGTGGGATCGAGCGGTCGAGCAGGGGGTAATCGAGCGCCTGCATCTCCCAGGTGACGATCCCTTCCTTGACGTAGATGTTCCAGGAGCAGCCGCCGGTGCAGTTCACGCCGTGCGTCGAGCGGACCACCTTGTCGTGCTGCCAGCGGTTCCGGTAGAACTCCTCCCAGGAGCGCGTCTTCGGGCTGACGAGGTCCTTGATCCACTTCACGAGCGATGCTCCTTCCCGTCCTGGCGACGGCGGGTGAGGGGTTGGCGGACGCCGCGGAGCCGGCGGCCCCACGCCGCGTTCAGCCCGACGAGGACCGCCAGCGACCCGAGGCCGCCGGCGAGCCCCACGCTCCAGGAGTCGTCGCGCGCCGGCTCGCCGCCGAGGTTCGCCTTGTAGAGGTAGGCGCGGAGGGCGAACGCCTCGCCCGCGTCGATCGGGTGGTCCGCGAACACCTTGTTCATGAGCGGGAACGCCGGGCTCTTGAGCGCGTTGTCGAGCCCCTCGTCGCCGAGCCGGGCGAAGACGTTGGTGAGGTCCTTGGCGAGGAGTCCACCGCCCAGGACGCTCTTCGTGCCGCGCACGGTGTGGCAGGAGACGCACGGGGCGCCGCCCGCCTTCATCGGTGTGAGGCCCAGGAAGACGTCGCGTCCGAGCGCCATGTCCTGGGCGGTCGCCGTGGTCGCGGGGACGAACTTGCCCGCCAGGTTGCACGGTTCGGCCGAGCACCGGATCACGAGGTCGACGAGCATCTTCACGTCGGCGTCCGAGATCCCGAGGTCCGGCATCCTCACGCCCTTGAACTCGGCCAGGAGATTCCGCGCGTCGGCGTCGCTGTCGAGGAGCGCGCTCGGCGCCTTCACGAACGAGTCGAGCCAGGTCCGCGCGCGCCGCTTGGCGACGTCCTTCAGATCCGGTCCGACGCGGACGCCCTTCCCCACGGTGTGGCACGAGCCGCACTTCCGGGCGAAGAGGTCCTCGGCCGGTGACTGGGCGGCGGCAGGTGCGCCGGCCGGAGCGGCGGCGGGGGCCGCGGCCGCAGCGGACCCT
>CAYLNK010000200.1:0-12257 GCA_964384675.1 uncultured Holophagales bacterium
GCCCGCTCCGGGCGACGGGCGTGGGGCCGACGCGAGCCCCGCGCCGAGGATCACGATCCCCGCTCCGGCCCCGGTGCCGGCTCCTCTTCCGCAGCGGGTCGTGTCGCCGCCTCCTCCTCCGGCGCCGATCGCCGTCGTGCCGGCGGCTCCTCCCGCTCCCGCCCCGGCCGCCCCACCGGCAGAGCCGGCCGGCGACCCGATCGTCACGCGCGTCCTCGCGATCGTGGCGGAGAAGACCGGCTACCCGCCCGAGATGCTCGACCTCGAGCTCGACCTCGAGGCCGACCTCGGAGTCGACACCGTCAAGCAGGCCGAGGTCTTCGCCGCCGTCCGAGCGGCCTGGGACATCCCGCGAAAGGAGTCTCTCAAGCTCCGCGACTTCCCCACGCTCGCCCACGTCGTGAGGTTCGTCCTCGACAACAGGCCCGACCTTTCGGCGAAGCGAGCGCCCGCGGCGCCGGCCCCCGCGCCGACGGCGGTCACGGTGACCCCGGAGCCGCCGGCCGATCCGATGTCGGGCGGCGATCCCGTCGTCGAGAAGGTGCTCGCCATCGTGGCGGAGAAGACCGGCTACCCGCCCGAGATGCTCGACCTCGAGCTGGACCTCGAGGCCGACCTCGGAGTCGACACCGTCAAGCAGGCCGAGGTCTTCGCCGCCGTCCGAGCGGCCTGGGACATCCCGCGAAAGGAGTCTCTCAAGCTCCGCGACTTCCCCACGCTCGCGCACGTCGTCGAGTTCGTCCTCGACAATCGGCCCGACCTCGCCCGCGGGGGCCGCGAGCCGCACGCCTCCACGACGGCGGGCGCGAGCAAGGAGCCGGCGCCGGAAGAGGAGCCCCGCGCGCGCTCCAGCGCCGCATATCCGATGGAAGGGGCCGATCGCGTCCCGCGCCGGCTCCCGGTGCCGGTGCTCCGTCCCTCCCTCGATCTCTGTCTCCCGACCGGCGTGACGCTCGGCGTCGGCTCGAGGGTCATCGTGATGCCGGACCGCGGCGGAGTCGCCTCCGCGCTCGTCGCGCGCCTCGCCGAGCGAGGCGTGACGATCGTCGTCCTCGAAGGCCCCGCGATGGCCGCCCCCGCGATCGAGAGCGCGATCACCCGGCTGAGAAGCGACGGGCCGATCGACGGGCTCTACTGGCTCCCCGCGCTCGACCCCGAGCCCGCCCTCCCCGACCTCGCGGCCTTCCGCGAGGAGACCCGCCGGCGAGTGAAGGGCCTCTACACGGCCGCGCGCGCCCTCGAGGGAGCGGCCCACGCGTTCCTGGTCTCGGCGACCCGCATGGGAGGGCTCCACGGCTACGGCCCGGAGGGCGCCGGCAACCCGATCGGCGGCGGCGTCTCGGGATTCACGAAGGCCTGGGCGCGCGAGCACGACGGTGCCCTCGCCAAGGTCGTCGACGTGGAGACGACGGCCGAGCCCACCGCGATCGCCGATGCGCTCCTCGCCGAGACGCTGTCGGATCCGGGCGCCGTCGAGATCGGACTCTCGGGCGGGCTTCGCTGGGCGATCGCGTTCGAGGAGCGGCCCGCGCGTGACGGGTCCGCGGGCCTGACGCTCGACCGCTCGTCCGTCTTCCTCGTCACCGGCGCCGCCGGCGGGATCACCAGCGCGATCGTGGCCGACCTGGCGGCGGCTTCCGGCGGTACGTTCCACCTCCTCGACCTCGTCGCCGAGCCGGACCGCGCCGACCCGAGGATCGCGCTCCTGCGGCGCGACCGCGAGGCGTTGAAGCGCCACCTGATCGACGACGCGAAGGCGCGCGGCGAGAGACCGACTCCGGTCGTGGTCGAGAAGCAGGTCCTCGTCGTCGAGCGGGCCGACGCGGCGCTGCGCGCCATCGAGGCCGTCGAGGCGGCGGGCGGCACCGCCGTCTACCGGAGCGTCGACCTCAGGGACGGCGCGGCCGTGGCGGCCGCGGTGGACGAGGTGCGGCGGCGGCACGGCAAGCTCGACGTCCTCCTTCACGCGGGCGGGGTCGAGATCAGCCGCAAGCTCGTGGACAAGGAGCCGGGCGAGTTCGACCTTGTCTTCGACATCAAGGCCGACGGCTTCTTCAGCCTCCTTCACGCCTGCGAGGGGATGCCCCTCGGCGCGACGGTCTGCTTCAGCTCGGTGGCAGGCCGCTTCGGCAACTCGGGCCAGGTCGACTACAGCGCGGCCAACGACCTCCTCTGCAAATGGACGAGCCATCTCCGTACCACGAGGCCGGAAACGAGGGCGATCGCGATCGACTGGACCGCCTGGGGCGGCATCGGGATGGCGACGCGCGGCTCGATCCCGAAGCTGATGGAGATGGCCGGCATCCAGATGCTCCCGCCCGAGGTGGGCATCCCGACGATCCGGCGTGAGCTGACGGCCGGCGCGTACCGTGGCGAGCTGATCGTCGGCGGCCGGCTCGGGACGCTGGCGAGCGAGCCGGGTACGACCGGCGGGCTCGACGTGGAGGCCGCCAACGCGACGCTCGCCGGGCGCGAGCCCCGGCACCTGATGCTGGGGCGGATCACCGGCTGGACTCTCCACGAGGGCCTCCAGCTGGAGACGACGCTCGATCCGAGCGAGCAACCGTTCCTCTTCGACCACAGGCTCGACGGGACGCCGCTCCTGCCGGGCGCGATGGGGACCGAGGCGTTCGCCGAGCTGGCACGTGTCGTGGCTCCGGGCTTCGCCGTGGCATCCGTCGAGGACGCGGAGTTCCTCGTCCCGTGGAAGCTCCACCGGATGAAGCCGGCCACCTGTCTCCTGTCGGGCCGGGCGACGCCCGGACCCGGCGGCACCTTGCTCGTCGAGACGCTCCTCCGCTCCGTTCACCACCCGAGACCGGAGCTGCCCGCGCAGGAGAGGCTCCACTTCAGGGCCCGCGTGCGGATGTCACGCGCCGCCCCGACGGTGGATCCGATTCCCTTCACCCCGCCCTCCCGCGAGGCGCTCCCCGTGGACGCGGCGCGGGTCTACGAGGTCTTCTTCCACGGCCCGGCCTACAGGGTCGTCGAGGCGATCGGGTTCGAGGATCACCGCGCCACGTGCCTGATGGCGCACGGTCTCCCCGCCGACACCGCGCCGCCCGACGCGGCTCATCTCGTCTCGCCCCGCCTCGTCGAGCTCGGCTTCCAGGCGGCCAGCCTCTGGATCCTCGCCCGGCAGGAGGTCCTCGCGCTCCCGGCGGGCTTCCGTACGGTGACGGCCTACCGGGCGCCGGAGGACGCGAACGGGAGCCGGCTCTACGCCCTCGTCAGCGCGGACAGAACGGTTGGAGCCGACGGGGCTCCTCTCCTGGACGCGCGGATCGTCGACGAGGCCGGAAGGGTGTATCTCGACCTCATCGGCTACCGCACGGTCGCGCTTCCGGGGCGCCAGGCGCTCCCGGCCGGGACTCACCGGGAGGTGCTGGCGTGAAGGAGCCGACCCTCCGCTGGTCGCTGGCCACCACGTCGGCCCCGGACGCCCCGCCGGAGGAGCCGACGTGGATGACTCCCGACGAGCGCAAGCGGCTCTGGTTCAGCATCGAGAAGCGGCGTCGCCAGTACTTGCTCGGCCGCCTCACCGCCAAGCGCCTCGTCGCCGATTCGTACCTCGAACGGTGCGGCCAGCATCTCTCCCTGGCCTCGATCGAGATCGGCGTCGAGCCGTCCGGGGCGCCGTGCGTCCGCCTCCCGGGCGGAGCCGCGGCCCCCGGACTCTCGATCAGCCACTCGGGCAACGCCGCGTTCTGCGCCGTCCTGTGGGGCGACGGAACCGTCGGGGCCGACGTCGAGCAGGTCGAGCCCCGCTCCGAGGCGTTCGTCCACGACTTCTTCGCGCCCGAGGAGGTGATCGCCTGGGCGCAGGCTCCGCGCGACCGGCGCGACCAGGTGGCCGGGATCATCTGGAGCGCGAAGGAGTCGGCGCTCAAGGCCCTCAAGCTCGGCCTCACCGTCGACACCCGTCACGTCGTCTGCGTCCCGGAACGGCTCGAGGAGACGGTGCTCAAGTGGCGGCCCCTCACGGTTCGACTGGACGACCAGCTCGGCCTCGCGCCGGGGCTCTTCGAGCTGCCCGGCGTCTACGGCACCGTCAACGGCTTCGTCCTGACCCTCGCGTTCCTCGTCCGCGGCGGCGCCGCGGTGGTCGACTCCGTGCGCCGCCAGCTCCAGGCGGCGCCGCCGCTTCACGCCGGAGGACCCGATGGACAGGTACCTGCAACGGCTTCGTGAGCACAAGGCCCAGGCCCAGGGCACCGAGAAGGAGGCCGCGGTCCAGCACGGCAAGGGCCGCCGGACGGCGCGCGAGCGGATCGACATGCTGTTCGACCCCGGCACGTTCCAGGAGATCGACTCGCTCGTCGTCCCGCGCTACGAGAGCTACATGGGAGGCAAGCAGTCCCGCTACGGAGATGGCGTCGTCACCGGCTTCGGCCTGATCAACGGCCGGAACGCCGTCGTCGCGTCGCAGGACGCGAGCGTGATGGGCGGCTCGCTCGGCGAGATGCACGCCAACAAGATCGTCAAGGCGATGCGGATGGCGCTCCAGTACGGCTGTCCGTTCATCGCCATCAACGACTCCGGTGGCGCGCGGATCCAGGAGGGCGTCGACAGCTTGGGCGGCTACGCCCGGATCTTCGACGCCAACTGCGAGGCGTCCGGCGTGGTGCCGCAGATCTCCGTGATCATGGGACCGTGCGCGGGCGGCGCCGTCTACTCGCCCGGGCTCACCGACTTCGTCCTGATGACCGAGAAGAGCTACATGTTCATCACCGGCCCCGAGGTCGTGAAGGCGGTGATGCAGGAAGAGGTCACCTTCGAGGACCTGGGCGGCGGCCGCGTGCACAGCCAGGAGAGCGGCGTCTGCCACTTCCTGCTCCCCGACGACCAGGAGTGCCTCGACAAGGTGCGCGAGCTCCTGACGTACCTCCCCCCCAACAACCAGGACGACCCGCCGTACCAGGTCCCGACGGACGACCCGGACCGCCGTTGCCCCGAGCTCGCCGAGATCGTCCCGGTCGACCCGCGCCAGCCGTACGACGTGCGCAAGGCGATCGCCTGCATCTTCGACGACGGACGTTTCTTCGAGGTGCGCGAGCTGTGGGCCCCGAACCTCGTGGTCGGCTTCGCGCGCCTGAACGGCCACGTCGTCGGCCTGATCGCCAACCAGCCGGTCGTGCTGGCCGGCTGCATCGACATCAAGGCGTCGATCAAGGCGGCGCACTTCATCCGGATCTGCGACGCCTACAACGTCCCGATCATCACGCTGCAGGACGTGCCCGGCTTCCTCCCGGGGCGCGACCAGGAGTACGGCGCGATCATCCGGAACGGCGCGCGGATGATCTACGCCTACAGCGAGGCGACCGTGCCGAAGCTGATGGTGATCCTCCGGAAGAGCTACGGCGGGGCGTACTGCGTCATGAGCAGCAAGGGGCTGCGTGGCGATCTCCTCTTCGCGTGGCCCAACGCCGAGATCGCGGTGATGGGAGCGGAGGGCGCCGTCAACATCCTCTACCGCTCCGAGGTCCAGAAGGCCGCCGACCCGCCGGCGCGGCGCAAGGAGCTGGTCTCGGAGTACGAGGCGCGCTTCAACACGCCGTACATCGCCGCGGCGCGCGGCCTAATCGACGACGTGATCGAGCCCCAGGACACCCGCCGCGTCCTCGTGCGCGGCCTGGAGCTGACGCTCTCGAAGAGGGAGCGCCACCTGCCGCGCAAGCACGGCATCTCCCCGATGTGACCCCATGCTGAGGAGAGTGCTCGTCGCCAACCGCGGAGGGATCGCCGTCCGCGTCATCCGCGCCTGCCGTGTCTTGGGGATCGAGAGCGTCGCCCTCTACGAGCCGTCCGAGCGCGGCGCGCTCCACACGCGCCTGGCGAGCCACGCCGCGCCCCTCGACTCCCGCGCCGCTTACCTCGACCCGGAGCGGATCGTCGCTCTGGCCCGCGAGAGCGGCGCCGACGCCGTCCACCCCGGCTACGGCTTCCTGGCCGAGAGCCCCGCGCTGGCCCGGGCCTGCGAGGCCGCCGGGATCGTCTTCGTCGGGCCTCCGGCGGACGCCCTCGCCCGGCAATCCGACAAGCTCGGGACGCTCCGGGCCGTGCGCGCGGCGGGCTTCGCGACCCCCGAGTTCTCGCCGGTCTCGTACGGCGAGGAGGACCTCGGCGCCCTCGTCACCGAGGCGGAGCGGATCGGCTTCCCGCTCGTCATCAAATCGGCGGCCGGCGGGCGCGGACGTGGCGCCAGGCTGGTGAGGAGCCGGGACGCGCTGGACTCCGCGGCGCGCGCGGCCCACGACGAGGCGAGGCTCGTGTTCGGTGACCCGCGCGTCTACCTGGAGAAGGCGATCCCCGGCGCCCGCCAGCTCGGCGTCCAGGTCCTCGCGGACCGCGACGGCCGGATGGTCCACCTGGGCGAGCGGAACGGGTCGCTGCAGCGCGGGAACCAGAAGCTGATCGACGAGGCGCCGTCGCCCGCGCTCGACGACGCGCGGCGTGCGGCGCTCCTCGAGCGCGCGCTCGAGATCGCGCGATTGATGGGCTGCCGCAACGCCGCGACGATCGAGTTCGCCGAAGACGCCGCCGGCCGCCTCCTCTTCACCGAGATCAAGCCGCGCATCCAGGGCGAGCACCCGGTCACCGAGATGGTCACCGGCATCGACCTCGTCTCGCGACAGCTCCGGATCGCCGCGGGCGAGCCGCTCGGGCTGACCCAGGACGACGTGCGGACCCGCGGATGGTCGATCCAGTGCCGCATCTCCACGGAGGACCCCCTCACCCACGTGCCCGCGGTGGGGCGCGTGGAGCAGGTGCGCCTGCCGGGCGGTTTCGGCGTTCGCGTCGACACGTACCTCTTCGGCGGATGCGACGTGCCGGCCGAGTACGACCCCGCCGTGGCGCGAGTCTGCGTCGTGGGCGAGGACCGTAGGGAGTGCCTGGCGCGGATGAAAGGAGCGCTCGGCGAGCTGATGGTGATCGGGACGCCGACCAACACCGTCCTCCACCTGGGCCTCCTCGAGAGTCCGGCGTTCGCGGCGGGGACCTACCGCACCGACTCGTTTCAGGCGGAGGAGCTGCCGCCGCCGGGCGACCCCGCGCGGCGTGGCGACCTGGCCGTCGCCGCGGCGCTGGCCTGGACGACCCGACAGTCCGCGTTCCGGCCGGCGTCGAACGACAGGCACCGGACGGGCTGGCACCGGGACAGCCGCCGGCTGCCAGGAGGCGGCTCGTGAAGAAGCTCCGTGTGACGATCGACGGCTCCACGTTCCTGATCGAGATCGACCCCCGCCAGCACGGCTCCGAACGCACGGTCCGGGTGGACGGCGTGGAGCGGCGCGTCAGCCTCGTCCCGACGCGGCCCGAGGTGGCGGCCTGGATCCTCGTGGACGGGCGCTCTCACGAGGTCGGCGTGGACGCGGACCTGACGCTCCTGCGCGACGCCGCCGGCCTCCACCGCATCGAGGTGCGCGATCTCGGAGCCCCCGTGGGACGCCCGACGAGCGGCGACGGTCGCGTGAAGGCACCGATCCCCGGCCTCGTCGCGCGGGTCCTGGTGGGGCCCGGCGCCCACGTGACCGCGGGCCAGCCGCTCCTGATCCTCGAGGCGATGAAGATGGAGAACCCCATCGGCTCGCCCCGCGCCGGTACGGTCCGCGAGGTGCGCGTGAAGGCAGGGCAGCGGGTCGCGCTGGGAGAGCTCCTCGTCGAGGTGCAGCCGGGCTGAGGGCTCAGGTCGGCGACGCGAGACAGGACCGGACGCATAATCTCCGCGAGGTTCGGATGCGACTACGCCTTCCGGTCGATGACATTGCACTCGCGGCGTTCTGTCAGAGAAACCACATCCGGGAGCTGGCCTTCTTCGGCTCGGCCCTCAGAGACGATTTCGGGCCCGAGAGCGACGTGGATGTCGTCGTCGAGTTCGAGCCTGGCCGCACGCCGGGGCTCGAGTTCGTGCAGATGGGACTCGAGCTCTCCACTCTGGTTGGCGGAAGACGTGTCGACCTCGTCACCAAGAGGGCTCTTCATCCCAGCCTGCGCGATCGGGTCTTGAGGGACGCCGAAGTCCGGTATGCAGCATGACGACGCGGTCTACCTCGCGCACATGCTCGAGACGGCTCGAAGGGTGCGGCTACGGGTTCAGGAGCACGGACGAGCCGGTTTCGAGGCCAGCGAGGACCTCCGTCTCGCGCTGACGCACCTCATCCAGACGGTCGGCGAGGCAGCCCGGCAGGTCTCGGACGAAACCAGGAGCCGGCTGACGGGCATCCCGGGGCAACAGGTCATCGGGATGCGTCACATCCTCGTCCACAACTATCTCGGTGTCGACGAGGACATCGTCTGGCAGGTCGCATCTCGGGACATTCCCTCGCTGATCGAGTGTCTGGAGAAGGCGGAGTAGTGGCGCGAGCATCTCCACCGACGAACCTGATCTCGAAGACCGCGAGACCGGTGGCGAGAGCCTGCGCCGGCAGACCTCAGCTCTGGCGAGCTACCGGAAGTAGCCGTTCACGTCGAGGACGACGTGGACCGAGCCCGGCGAGTCGTTCTGGATCGAGATCGCGCCGTTACCGAGCCCGAGGATCGCGTTGTTGGCACGCGTCTGTCCCGACGCGAAGAGGACGGTCTCGTGAACGGGTGGGGCCGTCGCCCTCGCGAAAAGGCGCACGCCGCCGCGCGTCACCGGCTGCGTGACGGTGACGTTCGCCACGACCGAGGTCGCGTCGGCCGGGACGCCGCACGTCGCGGTCAAGGGGAAGATGCGGACGGCCCCCCCGCCGAGCGCCGGACCTCCCAGCGACGCGGCCGGATTCCGCGTGTCGAGCGCACGGCACGGGGGCACCGTGTAGAAGCCCGGCGCGGGCAGCGACCCGTTCAGCACGACCTTGCCGATCCGGTCGCGCACGGACTCCGTGAACCAGAGGTTGCCGTCGGGGCCGATGGCGAGGCCGCCGGCGCCGCTGTACCGCGTGGGGATCGGAGTGTCGGTGACGTCACCGGCCGGCGTGATCCGTCCGATCCTGTCCGCGCCGGTCTCGACGAACCAGAAGTTGGCGTCCGGGCCCACGACGACACCCTCCGGTGCGCTGCCCGGCGTCGGGAGCGGGAACTCGGTGATGACGCCAGCGGGTGTGATCCTCCCGATCCGGTTCCCGTTGCGCTCGCAGAACCAGAGGTTGCCGTCGGGGCCCGCGGTGACGCCGGTGGGCCGGCTGTCCACCGTCGGCATCGTGAACGTCGCGAGGGTGCCGGCCGTCGAGAGCCTTCCGATCCGGTTCCGATGCGGCTGAGCGAACCAGAGATTGCCGTCTGGACCCGCGACGAGTCGATCGGGCCCGTTCTGGCTCGTCGAGATCGAGAACTCCGTGACGACGCCGTCGGGCGTGACTCTGCCGATCCTGTCGTCGGCGCCCTCCAGCACGAACCAGATGTTCCCGTCGGGGCCGACCGTCGGGGCGCGCGGGTGCCCAAACCGCGTCGGGACCTCGAACTCGGTGAAGACGCCGTCGGACGTCGTCCGCCCGATCTTGGGTTCCCAGAAGGCGTCTTCCGCGAACCAGAGGTTCCCGTCGGGGCCCGCGACGAGATCGTGCGGATCTGCGTCGCGTGTCGGGACCGGGAACTGGGTGATCGTTCCTTCGGTCGTGATCCTGCCGATCAGGTTTGAGGCGGCCTGAGCGAACCAGAGGTTGCCGTCGGGACCGACCGTCAGGCCCCGGGGGCCGTCCGAACCAGGGTTGTAGACAGGGAACTCGGAGAGGACGCCGTCGGGTGAGATCCGCCCGATCCTGTCGATCTCCGTGAACCAGAGGTTGCCGTCCGGGCCGGCGACGACGGAGGAGGGAGCCGGGGCCAGCGAGGGGACGTCGAACCAGGTCTCCGCCCCTGAAGGTGTCAGCCTCCCGATGCCGGAGCCCGAGCCGCGCGTCAGCCAGAGGTTGCCGTCGGAACCCGCGGTGAGCCACCCGACCGACCTCGAGGACCGGAATCCCTGTGTGACCCCGGCCGTGGTGATTCTTTCGACCCCACCAGGATCTCCGAAGAGCCCCACATAGGAATACCAGAGGTCGTCGTCGGGACCCACCGTGATGGACCCGGGGTACCCGGGCACCGCGAACGCCGTGAAGGTGCCGCCGGGCGTGATCCTCCCGATCCAGTTGACGCCTGGAATCGTGAACCAGAGGTTGCCGTCGGGACCCGCCGCGATGTCGGTGGAGTTGCCCCACGGCGACGTCGGGAACTCGGTGATGACGCCGACCGGGGTGATCCTGCCGACGCGGCCGTCGCCCAATCCGGATCCGTACTCCGTGAACCAGAGGTTGCCGTCGGATCCGACGGTGATCGCCGTTCGGACGCTGCGACGGCGTCGGGAGCGGGAACTCGGTCACGACACCACCCGGAGTGATCCTCCCGATGGCGTTGCCTCGCCTTTCTGTGAACCAGACGTTGCCGTCCGGTCCGCCGGTGATCCCTTCGGGGCCGCAGTCCGGAGTCGGGAGGGGGAACTCCGTGAAGACGCCGGCCGGTGTCATCCTCCCGATCTTGTTCGCGTAGACACCGCTCTCGGTGAACCAGACGTTGCCGTCGGGACCCCAGGTGATGTCGGCGGGGCTGCTGTAGGCGGTCGGGATCGTGTACCCGAGGCGGATGCCCGTCGTGGTCATCTTCCCGATCGCGTTCGCCGTCGGATCGGTGAACCAGAGGTAGCCGTCAGGCAACGCTCGTATCCGACCGGGCCCGCTGCGCGCCGCGTCGGGAAGGGGGTACTCGACGATCGTCGCCGCGCGTGCCGACACCGCCAGGAGCGCGATGCCGAGCGACACCACGCACGTCTTCCCGAGTGTGACGCTCACTGAAAAGCTCCTCCGCCCCGGTCGTTCCGCAGTGTCCCGGTCCGGACCTACCTTTCGCTGTCCGGACCGGCTACGACACTCCCTTCGGCACCTCGAGCTTGATCTTCGCGACGTCCTCGTCCGCCGTCGGGTCGACGATGACTTTCCACCCACGTCGTCTGGTAGCCCGGGAGCCGGAAGCGGCGACCTCGGCCGTGTCCGGCTTGACGTGGAAGTCCGCGCCCTGACGACAGAGGAACGTGGCGCTGGGAGGACGCCGGCTACGCCGGCGCCAGCCCGTAGAACGCGGCGATCCGCCCCCACGCCTCCGCGGCGCTCTCCGCGTACGTGAAGAGCTCCAGGTCCTCCCGCGCGATCGTCCCTTCCTCGACCAGGAAATCCCAGTCGATGAGGCGATGCCAGAACTCGCGGCCGAAGAGGATGATCGGCAGCCGCTCCATCTTCCGCGTCTGGACCAGGGTGAGCGTCTCGAACAGCTCGTCCAGCGTTCCGAAGCCTCCCGGGAAGGCGACCAGCGCCTTGGCGCGCAGGAGGAAGTGCATCTTGCGGACCGCGAAGTAGTGGAACTGGAAGCAGAGGTCGGGTGTGATGTACGGATTGGGCGCCTGCTCGTGCGGCAGGAGGATGTTCAGGCCCACGCTCTTGCCGCCCACGTCGAAGGCGCCCCGGTTCGCCGCCTCCATCACGCCGGGCCCGCCGCCGGTCACGACGACGAAGTCGCACTGGTGGTTCACCTGGCACGTCGAGGAGACGAGGCGTCCGAGCTCCCGCGCCTCGTCGTAGTACGGGGACTTGGCGACGACGCGGCGCGCCACCGCGACGGCGTGCTCGAGCGCGGGATCGCCCGGGCTCTTCGCGGCCCGCTCCTCGGCGGCCGCCAGCCGCCTCTCGGCCTCGTCCCTCTCCACGACGCGGGTCCCGCCGAAGACGACGATCGTCGAGCGGATCCCCTCGAGCTGCATCAGCTCCTCGGTCTTCATCAGCTCGAGCTGGAGGCGCACCGGCCGCAGCTCCGGGCTCGCGAGGAACTCGAGGTCCTCCTGCGCCCGCAGGTAGCTGCGGGACGCGAGGATCTTCTCCAGGTTCTCCTGCGCCGCCTCGTCGAGCGGGGGCATCACTTCACCTTGGTGCCCGACGGAACCGACGGGTCGACGGCCAGGAGCGACGGCTCGCCCGAGCCGGGCAGCGAGGCTGCCAGCACCATCCCGTTCGACTCGATTCCCATCAGCTTGGCCGGCGCGAGGTTCGCCACGATCACGACCTTGCGGCCGACGAGCTGCTCGGCGGTGTACGCGTTGGCGATGCCGCCCACGATGGTGCGCACCTCCTCGCCCAGCCGCACGGACATCTTCATCAGCTTCTTCGACTTCGGGACGGGCTCGGCGGCGATCACCTCGCCCACCTTCAGCTCCACCTTCAGGAAGTCGTCGATGGTGATCTTCGGGCTCT
>CAYLNK010000201.1:0-12210 GCA_964384675.1 uncultured Holophagales bacterium
GGCGGCGCCGCTTCCTGCCGGCGCTCGGCCCGGTCGTTCGCATCGCCACGCCGTGCCGGGTCGTGCACGGCCGCGCGCTCTTCCCCGGCACGGTGGGGCTGACGCCGGAGGGGCTCGTCTGGGACGCGCCGTTCGGGCTCTCGGGCCACGTGCCGTTCGAGCGGATCCGGCGGCTGGAGACGGATCAGCGGCTCCGGACGGGCCGGCGGCTGCTGCGCTCCGAGGTGCTGCGGGTGACGCGGACCGACGGCCGCGTCGAGGAGCTGGTGCTCGGCCGGGGCGCCGCGTACGAGTGGCATCGCGCCATCGGGGAGTGGGTGGGGCGGCAGGGAGCGGTAGGCTAGGCTAGGAGGGGGGCTTCGATTCCGCCAGCAGGCGCTCGATGAACGCGAGCTTGAACTCCTCGAGACGCAGGGACGCTTCCTGGCTCCAGCCGAGTGATTCGGCCATCTTCCCCGCGCGGAACCCGTTCAGCACCCAGGCCAGCGTCGGCGCCGAGAACCCCCCGTCCTTGCGCGGCGCCTCCGCCAGCGCCCGCCGGAAGTCACCCCCCGACTCGAGCAGGACACGCACGTCTTCGAGGTCGCGTGCCTCGGAACGCGAAAGTAGAGTGCAGAGCTTGTTGACGAGGATCTCGTGCGGCGTGTCGACCAGGACCCGTACACCGAGGATCTCGCGCTCATCTGGCGCTTCGATCCGTTCGGCGGTATCGACGACGAGGTCGACGACGCACGTCTCCCCACCGTCGGTCACCCGGAGGCGATGGAACGTCGGATACGACTGGAGCGAGTCCACCTGCAAGCCGGCGCCTCTGACACGCTCGATCGCCCTTTCCGGCAGCTCCCCCAGCTGCTTCAGCCCGTACCAGAACAGGTCGAGGTCCTTCGTCCCTCGGTGAAAGGTGTGAAATCCAGCGAGCGCGGCCCCTCCGGTGAGAATGCCGCGCGGCTCGGCCGAGCAGAGAACCGCGAGCAGGCGCTGCTGAAGTGGAGAGAGCCTAGATTCCGGGCCTGACATCGACGTGCCAACGGCCCAGCAGCCAGGTCCAGAAGTCACGGCTGCGTCCGAGATAGCGCTCCAGCGTGGGCCAGAGCTCGGATACGGTGGCGAGGCTCACGAAGCTGAAGACGTCATCCGGCTTGGCCTGTCGCATGAGGCGTCCCACGTGATAGGCGCGCACGTCCGGATCCGGGCTCGACAACAGGGCCCGGAACTCTCCCAGGGTCAGGTCGGTATCCCACAGGAAGTAGGGATGACCGGTCGCGTCGCACAGGCGGTCTGGGGGGGTCGGGCTCAACATCGCTCACATCCTAAGGCAGGAACGCGACCGTGCGCGACGCCAGCCGTTCCGGGAGCGCGCGCCGGATCGTCCTCTCGATCTCCTCGCCCGGCGTCCGGAGCGTCAGGTGGGTCAGCACCAGCACCTCGTTCTCGAACCGGTCGGCGTGCTCGGCGATCTCGCTCACGTGGAGGTGCCCCCACTGGCCCGCCCGGTCCGCGTGCCGTTCCTCCACGAAGGAGCACTCCAGGAGCATCACCTTGGCCCGGAACGCCTCCGGCGCGGCGCTCTCGAAGAACCCTCGCGCCGTGTCGCCCGAGTAGGCGACGAGCGGGATGGTCACCTCCTCCGCCACGGCGATCCCCGAGGCGGCGGCCGCCCGCACGTCGTGCGAGTCGCGGTCCCGCCACTCGGGCCTCAGCTTCCGCCGTACCTCGGACGCCACGAAGCCGAGCGTCGGGATCCGGTGCGCGACGCGGAACGCCGTGAC
Organism: uncultured Holophagales bacterium; assembly: GCA_964384675.1. Taxonomy (GTDB): domain Bacteria; phylum Acidobacteriota; class Thermoanaerobaculia; order UBA5066; family UBA5066; genus CAYLNK01. The sequence goes on from CAYLNK010000201.1 coordinate 1,770, forward strand.
ACGGAGGTCTTTCCTCACGTCGACGGAGGCGCCGGGGGCGAGCGGCTCGACGCGCGCGTCGTAACGGACGGCCTCCAGCTCCTCGTGCAGGGCCAGGATGCGGCGCCAGGCGTCCACGGCCGACGGCTCGGTATGGACGACGCCGGCCGGATGACGCATCAGGCGGCGCTGGGAGGCCCAATAGGCGAGTCCGCCGCCGTGGTCGAGGTGCGCGTGCGAGAGGAAGACGTTGGCCACCGGGACGAGCTCGCTCGGCGTCCGCCCGAGGTCGTACGCGATCCCCAGCGCGGGCAGGTGGAACCACGTCTCGCGCCCGGCGACGGAGACCCCGGAGATCGGGATTCCCGCCCATGTCCGCGCCGCCCGCGCCTCGCGCCCCGCCCCGCTCACCGCCCGAGGATACGGCCTATACTGCCGGGGCTTTTCGTTCGCCCCCGGGAGAAGGAGCCGCGATGGTCCTGTTCAACCACTCGACGCGGGAGCTGACGGCCAAGATCGTCTATTACGGGCCCGGTCTCTGCGGGAAGACGACCAACCTGCGCGTCCTCCACGAGCGCCTCGAGAAGGGAAACGTCGGCCGGCTGCTCTCGCTCTCGACCGCGCAGGACCGCACCATCTACTTCGACCTCCTCCCGGTGGAGCTCGGCAATATCAAGGGCTACACCGTCCGCTTCCAGCTCTGCACGGTGCCCGGCCAGGTCTTCTACAACGAGACCCGCAAGCTCGTCCTGCGCGGCGTGGACGGCATCGTCTTCGTCGTGGACTCGCAGTGGTCCATGCTGTCGCACAACCTCGAGTCGTTCCAGAACCTCCGGGAGAACATGCGCGAGGCCGACATGGACCTCGACGCGGTCCCCGTGGTGATCCAGTACAACAAGCGTGACCTCCCGGGCGTCCTCTCCGTCGGCGGGCTGCAGGAGTCGCTGAACTTCCAGAGCTTCCCGTACGTGGAAGCCGTCGCGAACGAGGGGAAGGGCGTCGTCGAGACGTTCAAGCTGGTCTCGCGGCTCACGTTCGTGGAGCTGCTGCGCCGGCTCCAGAAATCGGGAGGCCTCGAGGGCGAGAGCCTGGCCGTGGCCGAGGGGGGACACGACGAGTCGCTCGCGCGCGCTCTCTCGCGGGCCGATCGCCGCCCACCCGAGCCCGACGCGACGCCGTTCACCGATTCGCCGTTCGAGACCACCGGCTCCTGGCCCGCGCCGGCGACCGGAGAGGTGTTCGGCGACATGACCGGGGTGAAGAGACGGACGGTCTTCCCCCAGGCGCCCCCGCCGTCGGCGACGACGATCGCGATGACCCTTCCGCCGGTCGCTGCCGCGCCCGCGCCGCCACCCGTCGCGCCCACGGCCCCAGCGGCGGCGTCCGCTGCCCAGGCCGAGGCGGACCACGGCCCGTTCTCCGTGGCGATCCGCCTGCCGATCCCGCCACCTCCGAGCACGGAGAGCCTCCTCGCGTTCGACGCGCCTCCGGCGCCCGCGCCCGCGCCGCCGCCGATCGCGGCGGCCGCGCCGGTCGCGCCGATCGAGTCGATGGCCCTCGAGCCGCCGCCGCCTCCTCCGCCGCCGATCGTCGAGATGCCGCCCCCGCCCCCGCCGCCGGAGCCCCGGGCCTCTCTCGCGGACGTTGCGGCTCTCCGAAACGCCCTCGACACGCTCGGGGGGACGACCGCTCCCCTCCCCGAGGCGGTGTCCGCCCTGCGCCGCGACCTCGACGACCTGCGCGGCCGGGTCGAAAGCGTGGCCGCCGAGACCGACGGCTCGACGGTCGTGACCGGCTCTCTCCGCAAGGAGCTGAGCGACGTGAAGAGCCAGCTCCTCGAGGCGCTCGCCCGCGAGCCGGTCACCGCCGCCGCCGTGACGGCGCTGCAGGAGTCCGTCGCGGCACTCGGCTCCCGAGCGGACGCCGACCGGGCCGCGCTGCAGGAATCGATCGCCGCCCACGGCACACGCGCGGACGCCGACAGGGCCGCGCGGGAGGAGTCGATGTCGGCGCTCGGAGCGCGTGCGGAATCGGACCGCGCGCGGCTCGACGCGCTCGCCGCCGACGCCGACGACGTGAAGGCCGGGATCCGCGAGCTGGCGGGACGGATCGAGCTCGTCACCGGAACGGTGGAGAGCGCCCGCTCCGCCACGAACGAGCTGGGAGCCCGGGTGACGGCGCTGGCCGCGTCGGAGCCCGTGCAGCGTGAGGAGGCCGCGGCCGCGCTGCGCCGCCTCGAGTCCCTGCTCGCGGAGGGCCGGACGGCAGATGCCGCTGCCGTGACCGAGCTGCGTCTGCGAGTGGACGGCGCGATGGCCGCCGTCGCGGCGCTGGCCTCGCAGGGGCGCGACGACGTCTCGGGCCTCGAGGCCCGGGTCCAGGGAGCGCTCGACGAGCTCCGCGCGCACCGCGACGCGCAGGAGAGCCGCTCACGCGAGCTCGAGGAGACGGTCCAGAACCTGCGGGCCGCCCTGTCGGACAGCGAGAAGCGGCGCGACGAGGGCCTCGTCCCGCTGCTGTCCGCCCTCGAGACGGTGGGGGCGGATCGGGCGGGGCGCGAGGCCGAGGCCGCCGAGCTGGCCCGCCGTCTTTCGGGTTTCGAGGAGGAGCTCGCCCGCCAGCGGGACCAGGCGGCTCTGGCCCAGAAGCGGGCCGAGGACCGTGCCTCGTCGGCAGAGGATCGCGTCGCGGCCGCCGAAGGGCGCGTCCGGAAGCTCGCGGAGTCGCTCCGTCAGGCGCTCAGCGCCCTCGGCGAGTAGCCGCTACACCTGGAGGATGGCCGGACCGGCGCCGTTGGCCCGTTGCCGCTCGGTCCAGGCCTCGATCTTCGAGGTCAGCGCCTCGTCGAGGTGGACGAACTCGGCACCCGCCCGGTACAGGAGGACGCGGCCGCCGCGGCCGTCGTCCGTGAAGCCGCCGGCGGAGCAGCGCGTCACACGGACCTGACCCGAAAAGGTCAGACCGTCGGTGAAGTCCGCCTTCAGCTCGTAGACCGAGCCGGGCCGGAGCGGGGTCGGGACCTCGATCTGGAGCCCCGCGCTCGAGATGTTGTGGATCGAGACGGGAACGGTGGTCTTGAGCCGGCCGGCCGCCCCTTTGGCGACCGGCACCCGGAGCGCACGACGCCGCTCGACCATTCCCGCTCCTCCTCGACTAACTTAGTCCTCGGCCTCGTCCCCGTCAACGAAACGGGGACGGCGCGGCGAGAATCCGCGGGGCCCCCTCGATCCGGATCACCGGTTCATCTCACGCGCCTCCACGAAGCGCGGCCGTCGACGACCTCGTCCACCACGGTGTGAGACACGACGTAGCGGTAGAGGGCCGTCCGCCGCGCCTGGACGGCCTCCGGGGCCGGCTCCTGAAAGAAGACCGGAAGGCCGGGCCGGGCCCGCAGCGCCTCCACCACACGCTCGTCGGCTCCTCGCTTGTCGAGGCAGTACCAGAAGCCCGTGTTCACGTAGAGGCCGCCCGGGAATCGCGCGCCCAGGATCGGGTAGAGGTTCTCGTTCCGGACCCCGTAGAGCAGCAGCTCGCCGTCGGCGGGAACGTGACCACGCGCGTCCTGCGCCTCCCTCACGGTCCGGTCGTCGTCCCAGTAGTAGACCCTCCGGCCCGCCTGATCGAGAGCGAGCGGACCCGCTCCGAGGAACGCCACCCCGAGCGCGGTCGCGATCAGCGCGGTGCCGGCGGCGAACGAGACGATCCGGACTCGCGACGCGCTGCGCCTCCGGAGCCGCCGCGCCAGGAAGGCCGCCAGCGCGCCACCTCGAAGGAGCGTCAGCGTCACGAGACCGGCGAGGCCCGCCAGATGGAGAAGATCCGCGCGCGGCCAGGCCATCGCCGCGGCGCCCAGCGCGACCCAGCCCACCGGGGACCGGAGGCGCCGTCCGGCCGGCAGCACGCGGGCGAGGAGCGCCAGCGCCGCGAGCCCGAGGAACAGCACCAGCGCCTCGTGGACGGTCGCGAGGTCCGGCGGTGTCGCGACCTCACCCGTCGCTCCGTAGACGAGCGGCACCACCAGCGTCCAGTAAAGATGGGTGGTCGTGCGGAAGGCGAGGCCCCAGAGAAGCCCGAAGGCCCCGTACGGTGCCGCGAGGAGCAGCGCGCAAAGGACGACGTTGCGGCCGTCACGCCGCCGGCTGCGGACCAGGAGCCAGAGGAGCGCGGCGAGGCCGGCCCAGGCCGACGTCTGCTTGACGAGGATCGCCGTGCCCAGGACGAGGAAGCCGAGGATCAGGTCACGCCGGTGTCCACGTCGCTCGAAGCGCTCCAGAAGGAGGGCGGCGAGGAGGAGGAGGGGCGCGAGAACGGGATCGGGCCAGAGAGCCGGGCCCTCGGTGTAGACGACCCAGGCGACCAGGAGCGGCGGGGCCGCGAGGCACGCCAGGGCAGCCGTCCCGCGACTCCGGCGGAGTCCCGCGTCCGCAACCAGGAGGCCTGCCGTCGCGCCGATCGCGACCCCCACGACGAGCCGGAACAGCCCGGCCGAGAAGCCCGCCATCCACCCCAGAAAGGCGGTGGCGAGGATCAGGAGCGGCGCGTGCGGGAAGAAGACGTCCCGGTAGAGGACGAGTCCGCGGCTGACGAAGTACGCGGGGGTGACGATCTCGGGCCACGCCGTGACGCCCAGCACCGCCGCCGAAGAGCCCGCCAGGCCCGCGGCGAGGACGGCGAAGCCCCAGACCTCGAGCCGGGCGGGGCGGCGTCTCACGCGTCAGCTGGTGAGACCGGTGAGGAAGCGCGGGTCCTCGCGCCAGCCGGGCCGCGCGACGACGTTGAGGTCCAGGTAGAACCGCCCGCCGAACGTCTTCTCCAGCTCGAGGCGGGCCGCCGTGCCCGCCTCCTTCAGCAGCTTGGCGCCGGCACCGAGCACGATCCCCCGATGGTTGTCCTTGTCGACCACGATGGTCGCGGTCACGACCGTCAGGGAGCGCGCTTCATCCCGCTCGACCTCGTCGATCACGACGCCGAGACCGTACGGGATCTCCTCGCGGGTCCGCTCCAGGAGCTTCTCCCGGATCACCTCGGCCCAGTGGATCTCGGGCTCGGTCATGGTGACCGTCCCCGCGTCGTACAGCTCGTCCCCCTCGGGGAGGTACCGGAGGAGCAGCTCCGGCAGGCGGTCGAGCCCCTCGCCGGTGAGCGCCGCGATCGGGACGATCTCGTCGAAGAGCCCCGACGCGCCCAGCTCCGCCAGCCGGGGCAGGAGCTTCCTCTTGTCGACCCGGTCGATCTTGTTGAGGACGACGACGCGCGGAGGCGACGACTTCGCCATCAGCTCGAGGACGTAGCGGTCCCCGCCTCCGGGAGGCACCGAGACGTCGAGGACCAGGAGCCGCAGGTCGACCTCGCGGATCGCCTCGAGGGCGTCGTCCATCATCACCTTGTTCAGCCGGTGGAGGGGCTTGTGGAGCCCGGGCGTATCGACGAAGACGAGCTGGCCCTCCGGGCGGGTGAGGATCCCCAGCACGCGCCGCCGCGTGGTCTGCGGCTTGTCCGAGACGATCGCCACCTTGCGCCCGACGAGCGCGTTGACGAGGGTCGACTTGCCCGCGTTCGGCCGCCCCACCACGGCGACCGTCCCGGAGCGTCGCACCGTCTTCCCCTCGCTCATCGCTTTCCTCCCCCCGACTCGAGCGCGGGCGGCTCCGCCATCCGCGACACCTTCACCCGGTAGATCCGGCGCCGGTCCGCCTCCTCCACGTGGAAGACGAGCCCCGCCTCGATCGCCCGCTCGCCGGGACGCGGGATGTGCCCGAGCTTCTCCGAGACGAGCCCGGCGACGGTCCCGTACTCGGCGGGGGGGAACGCCACGCCGAAGAGCTGCGCCACCTCCGGCACCCGCACGCGTCCGGCCACCGAGTAGGCGCCGTCCTTCAGCGGGATCACCGGGTCGAGCCCCTCCTCGTGCTCGTCGGCGATCTCGCCGACCAGCTCCTCGACGAGGTCCTCGAGCGTGACCAGGCCCGTCACCGTGCCGTACTCGTCGACGACGATCGCCAGGTGCTGGCGGCGGCGGCGGAAGTCGGCCAGGAGCGTGGCGATCGTCTGCGACTCCGGCGCGAAGAAGACCTCGCGGGCCAGCGGCTGCGCGGTGGCGGGCGGCTCCGGCGAGCGCAGCACCGTGAAGACGTCCTTCACGTGGACGACCCCCACCGGATGGTCGACGGAGCCCTCCACCAGAGGAATCCGCGTGAACTTCGTCCGCACGAAGAGGTCGGCGATCTCGTCGAGCGCCGTCGTCGATTCGGCCACGGTCATGTCGGGGCGCGGCGTCATCACCTCGCCCACGGTCCTGTCCCCGAAGTCGACGGCGCGGGAGACCAGCTCCTCGTCGTGCTTCTCGAGGATCCCCTCCTCGCGGGCCACGTCGAGGAGCGCCCGCACCTCGGACTCCTTGCTCATCTCCTTCTCGGCCTCGGTCTCCGTCGACGGCTCCTCGACCGGCTCGTGCTCCACGAGCCGGGAGAGCGCCGGGTAGAGGGGCGCCGCGAAGAGGACGACGATCGGCACGAGCCACGAGAAATCCAGGAGCACCGCGTCCGCGCCGCGGCGCGAGACCCACTGGAGCACCACGGCCTCGAGGACCAGCCAGCCGAGCATCAGGGTCACCGCCGAGACGAGCCACGGCTCCGGCACGTTCAGGGTGCGCAGCGCCGTGGAGAGGGAGAGGAGGCCGCCCAGCACCGAGGCCTGGGCCGTCATCCTCACGGCCACCCGCGAGACACGCACGTGCTCCGGCGACAGGAGCTTCTTGAACCGCTCGGGACGCTCGTCCAGGAGCGACTTTCGCCGGATGGCCGAGAGGCTCTCCAGCGCCTGGGCGAACGCGGAGAAGAGGACGTAGAGCGCGGCGAAGGAGAGCGCGAAGAAGAGGGCCAGGCCCGCGCCGAACGGGAAGCTCGTCACGGCTCGTCGTCGGCCGGCACGCCGTCCGGACCCGGCCCGAAGACCGCCCGGACGAGCCGGCGCTGGAGGGCGAGCATCTCGCCGCCGTCGGTCTCGTGGTCGTAGCCGAGGAGATGGAGCAGCCCGTGCGCGAGGAGCACCTTCACCTCGCGCTCCCGCGAATGCCCGAGGCGGCGGGCCTGCCGGCCGGCGTACGGCACGTCGACCACGAGGTCCCCGAGAAAGCCGGGCTCGCCCGACGGGAACGATAGGACGTCGGTGGGGACGTCCTTCGACCGCCAGGTCCGGTTCAGCGTGCGCATCCGCGCGTCGCCGCACAGGAGGACGGACACCGACGCCGCGGCGAGGCGCCGGCGCGTTCCGTTCGGGGCCGGCGCCGCCGCCAGGAGCGCGTCGAGCCAGCGGGTCACCTGGCGCGCCGACGGGGCGCCCGCCACGGACACCGCCACCTCGATCTCGGACTTCATCGCCTAGACGGTATCAGACCAGGTCCGGTCAGCCTTCCTCGGAAGAGGCGCGGTGGGCGACGAACGAGTCCGGCGCCGGACGGCCCTTCTCGAACGCCTCGTACGCGGTGACGATCGCCTGCACCACGCGGTGCCGCACCACGTCCCGCTGGTCGAAGCGGACGAAGCGGATCATCTCCACGTTCTGGAGGATCCGATCGGCCTCCTTGAGGCCCGAGACCTTGCCGTTCGGGAGGTCGATCTGGGTGACGTCGCCGGTGACCACGGCCTTCGAGCCGAACCCGATCCGGGTGAGGAACATCTTCATCTGCTCGGACGTGGTGTTCTGGGCCTCGTCGAGGATGATGAACGCCTCGTTCAGGGTACGGCCGCGCATGAACGCCAGCGGGGCCACCTCGATGATGTTCCGCTCCAGCATCCGCCCGACCTTCTCGTAGCCGAGGATGTCGTAGAGGGCGTCGTAGAGCGGGCGCAGGTACGGGTTCACCTTCTCGGCCAGGTCGCCCGGCAGGAAGCCGAGCTTCTCCCCCGCCTCCACCGCGGGCCGGCAGAGGACGATCCGCTTCACCTGCTTCTCGAGCAGCGCGGCGGCGGCCATGGCCACGGCGAGGTACGTCTTGCCGGTGCCGGCCGGCCCGATCGCGAAGACGATGTCGTTGTCGCCGATCGCCTGCAGGTACTCCTGCTGCCGGACGCTGCGGGGCGAGACGACCTGCCGGAGCGCCGGACCGACGGCGCGGTTCTCGAAGAAGTCGACGAGCGACGCGCCCGGGTCTTCCTTGAGGACGCGGATGGCCGAGACGAGATCGGGCTTCTTGACGGAATAGCCGCGCTCGATCAGCTGGCCGAACTCGGAGAGGAGCCTGGCGGCGACCGCGGTGGCGTCGGGCGCGCCGGTCAGCGACACCTCACGTCCGCGCGCGGAGATCTCGACGCCGAAAGCGTCCTCGAGGAGCCGGAGGTTTTCGTCGTGGACACCGAAGAGAGCGCCGAGACCGGCTTCGGGCAGGGTGATGGGAACGGAACCTGGTCTGATGGACGCCTCCTCGGGACCCTAGGATAGCGAGCCGCCGCGCGGCCCGTCAAACGAAAGGGAGCGGCCGGAGCCGCTCCCTATTCTCAGGACCCATCGCGAAGAGAGGAGCGATTCGCTGGGGAGGGGGTCGGGGGGAGCCCAGCGAAGGGCTCCCCCACTACTTCGCGTACTTCTTGACGAACTCGACCATGTCGTCGTTGTGGACGTTGGAGACGCGCCGGTCGAGCGTGTAGGACGCGCCGGCCAGGACCTTGTGGTGCACGGCCGCGACGGTCTTGCCCGACTTGTCGACGATCTTCCAGTCGTAGACGATGGTGCCGGAGCCGGCGGCCTCGCCGATCCAGCCGCCCCACGAGGCGCCCTTCTTGGGGTAGCGGAACTCGGTGACCTGGCCCTTCATGACGTAGTCGCCCGAGCCGCCCACGACGAACTTCGTCTTGTACTTCTCGATCCGGTCGTTCGTCTCCTCGGCGAAGACCTTCTGCATGAAGGTGTCGCAGTTCTTCCACTCGAGCTCGCCGTAATCGTTGCCCTTCGGGGCGTCGGCGACCTTCGCGAACTTCTCGACGTGGATCGTCTTGCCGGTGAAGGAAAAGTCGGGCGACACCCACTCGCAGTCGAACTTCCCCTTCTTGCAGCTGTCGATGCCCAGGAACGACTTGTCCGGGCCCGGGCTGTCGCCGGCGAACGAGGCGAGGGGAAGGGTGAGGATCGCCGCGGCGGCGAGCGTTGCGGTTCTCTTCAGGCTCATCTGGTTCCTCCTTGGGTTCGAGGTTCGTGCCGGGGCGAGATTCTACAGAGGCGCCGGGGACCGGAACGTTGACGTGGATCACGGGCCGGTCGGGCGCGGCGTAGACCGGGAGTGATGTCGTCTCTGCTCAAGCCCGGCCTCACCCCCGCCGAGTACCTGGTATTGGAGCGTGCCTCCGAGGGGCGTCACGAGTACCTGGACGGGGAGATGTACGCGATGAGCGGGGCCAGCGCCGACCACGTCCGGACCGTGGGGAGCTCGCGGCGCGCTGACGCAACCGACGCGACACACAACCCTCCGCCTCCGTAGAAGCCGAGTGTGAAGCAAGCCCGCGCCAACTCTGGCTGAGCGTGTGTGCCCTGATCGGGGCGATCCTGGTCTCGGGGCTCCGGTTCTACCGGCTGCGCCACCACCTGGACTTCACGGACGAGAACGACAACACGTCGATCGGTTGGCTCCTGACCCAGGGCGAGACGCTCTACGGCTCGGTGTTCTCCCACCACATGCCGCTCGCCTACGCGGCCGCGCACGCCGTCGCCGTCGTCTCGCCGACCGACCGGCCCGCGCACTTCCGCGTGGTCCCGTGGATCTCGTTCGTGCTCGTGGCCCTGTGCCTGGCCCGATCGACGACGTTCGGCAGCCGGTCGGGCGCGACCGTCGCCGCTATTGCCTTCCTGGCGTTCGCCTCGCTCCTGATGCCCCTGCTCGACGGGCAGATGCTCCTTGCGGACAGCCTCTGGGGCGTTGGGCTCTCCATCTTCCTGGTGACGTTCCTGCTCCCCCTCCTGCTCGACCGTCCCGCCGACCGGATTCCTACCTTCCTCGGGGGGCTGGGGGCCTCGCTCGCCCTCGGCTCGAGCCTGATCGCGATCTACCCGCTCGGCCTCTCGGCGCTGCTCCTCGCAACGAGCGTCGATCGTCGCAGGGTCCTCTCGCGCACGGGTGGCGCGCTCGTCGCCGGAGCGCTCGGCGGCGCCGCGGCGACGCTCGTCTGGCTCTGCCGGTTCGGGTCCGTGAGCGGGCTCTTCGAGCAAGCGCTCTTCTTCAACGTGGAGGTCTACGGCCCGTCCTTCCAGTCCGAGAAGGCGACCGTCGGGGCCACACTGGTGTCGACCGCGTTCGACTGGAGGCGGCACATGACCGCCTCGATCGCTCACGGCGCGTTCCTCCTCGACGGCGAGGCGCTCCTCGCACTCCTCGGGCTCGGCGCGGTCGGCGGCTGCGGCGTCCTCCTGGTGAGCGCCCGGCGCGGCGTCCTCGGGTTCGCCCGGGCGGGGCTCCTCGTCGCGCTCGTGGCGT
>CAYLNK010000202.1:0-12204 GCA_964384675.1 uncultured Holophagales bacterium
GCCGCGAGAGCGGGAGCCGAGGAGGCCCGGCGCGCGCTCGAGGCGGAGGCCGCGGCGCTCTCCGCGGACGCGGGCCGGTACACGCCGGAGGTGCTGGCCGAGGTCGATCGGCTGCGGGAAGCCCGCGGGAAGCGCCCCGAGGCGCTCGTGAAGGACCGCGCCTCGCTGGAGGCCGACCGGCTCCTCGGGGCCGAGGAGAGCCGCGACCGGGTCCACAGGTTCGGGCCGGCGGCCGCTCTGCTGCCGCCCGAGCGGGTCCGGCTCGGGGAGCTGCTCGGCGCGTCGATCCGCTGCGTGGACGAGATCGCGGTCGCCGAGGAGGCACTGGCCGCTCAGTGGGACGAGCTGCGGCGGGAGGGGGTCGCCGAGGACCTGGCCCGCCTGGAGCGTCTTCCCGCCGTGGACCGAGAGCTCCTCCAGGTGGCCGAGGAAGAGCGCAGCCGGCTGGAGCTACACGGGGTGCAGTGCGACCGGAGGGCGGCCGAGGCGTCGGCCGGGGCCGCGATCGCCTCGGGCGAGCGGCGCGAACGTGTGAAGCGGGCCAAGGGGCTCGTCACGGCCTCGGTCCTCACCCTCGCGACGGCCGGCTACCTGGTCCTGGCGCCGCGGGTTCCACGCCCGATCGTCGCTGCGTCTCTCGCCTTCGGCATCTGTCTCGCCCTGCTCGGGCTGGTCGGCTGGGTCAGGGGCTCGAGACACGGGCGCGACGAGGAGCAGCGCCGAAGGGACGAGGAGTCCGCGGCCCGCCGGGAGGCCCAGGCGACGCGCCGCCAGCTCTCCGACCTGCGGCAGCGGCTCGACCGGATGGCCCGGGCCGCCGCGCTTCCGGATGCGGCCGCCCTGATGAAGGCGGCCCGCCGCGCCCGCGCCGCGCACGAGAAGAAGCTGCGTCTTGTGGAGCGCGAGACCCGCCGGGCCGCCGCGATCGAGCGGCGGGTACGGCTGGAGGCGGAGCTCGACCCGTTCCGGGCCGCCCTCGGCTGCGAGGTCGGGCTCCCCGAGCCCGACGACGCGCGGCGGTTCCTCGCGGTCCTCGCGGACCTGGACCGAGCCGACCGGACGGGCGAGATCCGCACCGCGGCCCTGGAGCGCGAGGCCGAGCGGTTGGTGGCCGAGTCCAGCGAGCTGGCCCACCTCGACGACGAGCTGCGGACGGCGCTCGAGCGGCTGGGGATCCCGCGCGTCCTGCCGCTGTCCGAGGCGGTCCTCATCGCCGAGAGCGGACGGCGTCGCGCGGCCCGGTACAGGGAGATCGTCGAGGTGGAGCTGCCGGCGCGGCGCGAAGCGGTGGTGGAGCCCGACGCCTCCGGCCTCGTACGCCGCCGCGACGAGCTGCTGGCCGAGGTGGCGCGCCGCCGCTCCGGTCTCCCCCCGGGCTCCGGGCCCGTTTCCCAGCCGCCGTCTCCGGCGCACGACACGCCCGAGGCGGCCCGGCGAGGCGCCGACGAGGCGCGTCGTGCGGCGGCCGAGGCCGAGGAGGCGCGTCTCGTCGTCGAGCGCGAGCTGGCGCTCCGGAGCCGGGAGGGGGGTGAGCGGGCCGGGAGCTCCGAGGAGGCGCTGCGCGAGACGGAGGCGGCTCTCCGCCGGGCGCAGCTGTTCCGGGAGGCCCTCGACCTCGCCCAGGAATCCCTGGCGGCAGCGGCCTCCTCCGCCTACGGCGACTTCCGCCAGGGGCTCGGCGCGGCGTCTCGGGAGATCCTCGCGGCCTGGCGAATGCCGTACGAGCAGCTCGAGTTCGGAGAGGACCTGTCGGTGTCGGCCGTGCTGCGTGGGGGCCGGGCGGTGACGCGGGCCGAGGTGGCCGGCGCGCTCTCCACCGGGGCGCGGGAGCAGCTTCACCTCACGGCGCGTCTGGCCGCGCTGCGGTACCTCGGCACCGGAGAGCGCGGCGTCCCGCTCCTGCTCGACGATCCTCTCGTCGGGGCGGACGACGAGCGCTTCGTCGCCGTGATGAGCTTCCTCGCCTCCGAGGTCCTCGCCGAGCGGCCCGTCCTGGTCGTGTCGTGCCACGGTTGGCGTCATCGGCACCTGCTGGATCGGCTGCCTCCCGAGGTCGCCGCCCGGATCGAGCCCGTCTCGCTCGCCGCGGGTGGAGCCCTCGGCTCGGCGCCGGGGATTTGACCTCCCCCGGGCGCGGTGACTAGACTCCCGCGGTTCGCCCGGGTCAACCCGGGCGCAATCCCGCGGATACTCTGGACACGCGGCTCCTCAGGGGCCCGCCTGGAGGCCGCCCCCGGAGGTCGTTCGTGAAGAAGCCCACAGGCTGGCGCGTCCTGTTGACGCTCGCCGTGCTCCTCGGGTCGGTGGCCGCGTACTGGCTGCATGGCCGCGAGACCCTCAAGCGTTCGCCGATCGCACCGCCCGATCCTCCCCTGAAGGACGTGCTGAAGAACGGCGTCAACCTCGGCCTCGACCTGAAGGGCGGGATTCACCTGGTCATGCAGGTGAAGACGACCGACGCCCTCCGCGTCGAGGCGGAGGGCGCCGCCGAGCACGTCAAGGACGAGGCGCGCAAGCGCGGGGTCACGCTCGGGACGATCCTGCCGCCCGACGCCACCGGGTTCACGATCCCGGTGACCGAGACGACCGACCTCGCCAAGCTGAAGGACCTCGTGAAGAGCGCGCTCCCGGGCACCGACTGGGCCGTCGACGAGCGGGGCCGCGAATGGAGGGTCTCGCTCCGGGGCCCGGCGCAGCTCCAGGTGGAAGAGCAGGCCGTCCGCCAGGCGGTCGAGACGATCCGCAACCGCGTCGACGCCCTCGGCGTCGCCGAGCCGGTCATCGCCCAGCAGGGGACCGACCGGATCCTCGTCCAGCTCCCGGGTGTGGACGACCCGAGCCGGGTCAAGGAGATCATCGGGACGACCGGGCTCCTCGAGCTGAAACTCGTGGACGACAGCGGCGGCCAGCTCGCCTACCCGAGCGCCGAAGCCGCGCGCCAGGCCTATGGCGGGACGCTGCGTCCCGACGTCGAGATCGTCGAGGGCTTCACCGAGGACTCCGAGGCCCGCACCCGCAACACCGTGTACTACGTGCTCAAGCGCGTCGCCGCCGTCAACGGCCGCGACCTGAAGAACGCCCGGGTCACCCGCGACAAGTTCAGCCAGCCCGCCGTCGAGTTCTTCCTCAACGCCCAGGGGGCCGAGAAGTTCGGCAAGGTGACCGGCGAGAACATCAAGAAGCACCTGGCGATCGTCCTCGACAAGCGGGTGCAGTCGGCCCCGATCATCGAGGGCCAGATCCGCGACAACGGCATCATCCAGGGGAACTTCACGCCGGAGCGGGCGGACGCCCTGTCGCTCGTCCTGCGGTCGGGAGCCTTGCCGGCCGAGATGATCATGCTGGAGGAGCGGACCGTCGGCCCGTCGCTGGGCCTCGACTCCATCAAGCAGGGAGTCGCCGCGTCGCTGGTGGGGATGCTGCTGGTCTTCATCGCGGTGGTTCTCTACTACCGGCTCGCCGGCGTCAACGCCGTGGTCGCGCTCATCCTCAACGCGATCATCCTCCTCGGCTGCATGGCGTACATCAACGCCACGCTGACCCTTCCGGGAATCGCCGGCTTCATCCTCACGATCGGCATGGCGGTCGATTCCAACGTCCTCATCTTCGAGCGGATCCGGGAGGAGATGGAGGGCGGCAAGGCCCCGAGGGTGGCGATCGACCAGGGGTTCAAGAAGGCGTTCTCGACCATCATCGACACCCACGTGACCACCATCTCCGCCGCGGCGTTCCTCTTCCAGTTCGGAACCGGACCGGTGAAGGGCTTCGCGGTCACGCTGGTGCTCGGGCTCCTCGCCTCGGTCTTCACCGCGGTCTTCGTCTCGCGCCTCCTCTTCGACCTGGTCTACGGGTCGAAGGAGCAGCTCGAGACGATCTCCATCTGATACGGAAACGGCAGGAACGACGTGAGACTCTTCAAGAAGACCAGCATCGACTTCATCGGGAAGAAGTGGACGTTCATCGGCGTCTCGGTGGCGCTCGCCGTGGTGGCGCTCGGCGCCCTGATCGCTCGGCGGGGGCCCAACTGGGGGATCGATTTCACGGGGGGCTCCCAGATCGTGGTGGCGTTCTCGAAAGCGCCCGACGAGAACCAGATCCGGAAGGTCGTGGAGGCCGCCGCGATCAAGGTCGAGTCCGTGCAGCGGTTCGACAAGGTCGAGAAGAACCAGGTGCTCGTCCGCGTGCCCCAGGAGAAGAAGGAAGGGCGCGACGTCAGCAAGGAGATCGTCTCGGCGCTGACCGCCGCGCTCTTCCCGCAGGGCGCCCGGCCGGACACGTTCGACCTCAACCTGAACGGCGCCGAGCCCCTGACGTCCAAGCTGGTGCAGGACGATCCGGAGCGGGTCGCCCAGAAGCCCGGCCTCGACCCCAAGATCGAGTACGGCCGGATCGCCGACCTCCTGATCAAGGCGCGCTCGGAGAAGGGCCTCTTCGGCTCGATCGACGACGCCGCACGGGTCCCCGGGCTGTCGCCGGTGGTCTCCGCGTGGCTCAAGGAGAAGACCGTCGCGGGGCCGTTCACGCTCCTCTCCGCCGAGACGGTCGGGCCGCAGGTGGGCAAGGACCTCCGCCAGAAGGGGCTCTGGGCGGTCGTCCTGTCGTGGGCCGCGATGCTCGCCTACATCGCGTTCCGTTTCCGCTCCGCCTCGTTCGGCACGGCGGCCGTCGTGGCCCTCATCCACGACAGCTGGATCACCCTCGGCTTCTGCGCGCTCCTGAACACGGAGATCTCTCTGACGGTCGTCGCGGCCTTCCTCACGCTCATCGGGTACTCGGTCAACGACACCGTCGTCGTGTTCGACCGTATCCGCGAGAACCGCGAGAAGACCAAGAAGGAGCCGCTCGGTGATCTCGTCAACCGCTCGATCAACGAGACGCTCTCCCGGACCGTGATCACCTCGGGCCTCACGTTCCTCGTCGTCGTGGCTCTGTTCTTCTTCGGCGGCGAGGTGCTCCGGCCGTTCGCGTTCGTGCTCCTCGTCGGCATCATCATCGGGACGTACTCGTCGATCGCGATCGCCGCGCCGCTCGTCATCGTCTGGGAGGACTGGAAGGCGAAGCGGGCCAAGAGCCTGCCCTCGCCCGCTCCGTCGCCGGCTCCGAAGGCAGCCGGCAAGCTCTCGACGGGCAAGGGAAGGTAAGCCCCCCTTTCGTCCGCTCCGGTAGGTCTAGGCGGCGGTCCCGGGAGGGGCCGCCGCATCCGTTTCCGGAGCCTCGGTCCCGAGGACCCCTTCCCACTTCGCCACCACGACGGCCGCGACGCAGTTGCCGACGAGGTTGATCGAGGTGCGGGCCATGTCCATCAGCTCGTCCACCGCCAGGATCATGGCCACGCCGGCCTCGCCGGGCAGGTTGAACGAGGCGCACCCCGCCGCGATGATGACGAGGGACGCGCGCGGGACGGCGGCGACCCCCTTGGAGGTCAGCATGAAGGTGAGCAGCATCATCACCTGCTCGGTCATGGAGAGGTGGCGCCCCGCCGCCTGGGCGATCGTCAGGGACGCGAGCACGATGTAGAGGGTCGAGCCGTCGAGGTTGAAGCTGTAGCCGGCGGGGAGGACGAAGCCGGCCACGCTCTTCGGCACGCCGAACTCGACGATCCGCTCCAGCGCCCGCGGGAGCGCGGCCTCGGACGACGCCGTGGAGAACGCGATCAGGAACGGCTCGCGGATCTTCCGGAAGAAAGCGCGGACGTTCACCCGGCAGATCAGGAGGGCGGGGATCAGGACGACGAGCGTGAACACGACGAGGGCGCCGTACAGCGAGAGGACGAGCTTCGCGTAGCTTCCGAGCACGGTGAGGCCGTGGTGCGACACGGCGGCGGCCATCGCGCCGAACACACCGAGCGGCGTGAGCGACATGACGTAGTCGGTGAGCTGGAAGAGCACCGCCACGGTCGACTCGAAGAAGCTGACGAAGGGCTCCGCCCGCGATCCGACGTGGGCCGCCGCGACGCCCAGCAGGGTCGCGAAGACCACCACCTGCAGGATGTCCTGCTTCGACATGGCGTCGACGACGTTGGACGGGAAGAGGTGGAGCAGCGTCTCGACGAACGTCTTGGGCTTGGCGAGGCCGACCTCGCCCGTCATCGGGAGCTTCATGCCGTCGCCCGGCCGCACCACGTTCGCGAAGACGAGGCCGATCAGGAGGGCGATCGTGGTGGCGATCTCGAAGTAGAGGATCGCCTTCACGCCCATCCGGCCCACGGCCCGCACGTCGCCCGTCTTCCCGATCCCGAGGACGATGGTGGCGAAGATGAGCGGGACGACGAGCATCTTGATCAGGCTGATGAACGCCTTCGACAGGAACTTGAACGACTCGTACGCCCACGGGTACGTTTCGGCGGGCAGGAGGTGCCCGAGCAGCACGCCGAGTCCCAGCGCGTAGAAGATCAGCGCCGTCGACGAGAGGGCCGGGTGCCGGCCCGGGGACGGGCGGCTCACGCGGCCTTCCGTGTGGCGCTCTCGCGCCGCGCCTTCCAGGCCTCCCAGGCGATCGGGAGGACCGACAGGAAGACGATGACGAGCGCCACCTTCTCGATGTTCTTCGGGATCCAGGGGAACGCCGTCCCGAGCACGTAGCCGCCGCCGATCATCGACCAGACCCAGGCGACGCCGCCCACCACGTTGAAGAGGACGAATCGGCGGTACTCCATCATCGCGGCTCCGGCGACGGTCGGGGCGAAGGTCCGGATGATCGGGACGAAGCGCGCCAGGATGATCGTCTTGCCGCCGTACTTCTCGTAGAAGTCCCGCGCCGCGATCAGGTGCTTCCTCTTGAAGAAGCGGGAGTCCTCGCGGCGGTAGAGGGCCTCTCCCGCCTTTCGTCCGATCAGGTAGCCGGTCTGGTCCCCGGCGACCGCCATGATCGCGAGGCCGACGAGGAGCACCCAGATGTTCAGCTTCCCGCTCGCGGCCAGGATCCCGGCCGTGAAGAGGAGCGAGTCGCCGGGCAGGAAGAACCCGACGAGGAGCCCCGTCTCGGCGAACACGATGACGTGGAGGCCGATGGTCCCGAACCTCAGGATCAGCGGCTCCACGTCCCGCAGGAAGTGGAGGAGGTCGCGTAGCGTTTCGATCACGGGGCGGGAGATTAGCAGTCCCCCGCGGGCGGCCGGCCCGGCACGCGCGCTTCCTCGCGGGGGACCCATAATCCGGGCGTGCTGAGGTTCGAGGACATCCTCGAGACCGTGGAAAGCTACCTCCCGAACGTCGACGAGGAGCTGCTGCGCCGTGCCTACGTGGTCTCCGCCCACGAGCATCGCAACCAGCTCCGCTCCTCGGGGGAGCCGTACCTCATCCACCCGCTCAACGTGGCGATGATCCTGGCCGAGATGCGGCTGGACGAGGTGTCCATCGCCACCGGCCTCCTCCACGACGTCCTCGAGGACACGGAGATGACCCGGGACCGGCTGGAGGGGCTTTTCGGCCCCCAGCTGGCGGGCCTGGTCGACGGCGTCACCAAGATCGGCAAGTACGCCTTCACGTCGCGGGAGGCCCGCCAGGCGGAGACCTTCCGGAAGATGCTCCTGGCGATGACCGGCGACGTGCGGGTCATCCTGGTGAAGCTGGCCGACCGTCTCCACAACATGCGCACGCTCGAGCACCTTCCCGAGGACAAGCGGAAGGGGATCGCGCTGGAGACGATGGAGATCTACGCCCCCCTCGCCAACCGGCTCGGCATGGGGAAGATCAAGGGCGACCTCGAGGACCTCTCCTTCCGTCACCTCCACCCCGACGAGTTCCAGTCCCTCTCCGCGGCGGTGGGCGAACGGATGAAGGCGTCGGCCGCGGTGGCCGAGGAGGTGCGCCGCGAGCTCCTGGAGCGGGCCACCACGGCCGGCATCGAGCCCGACGTCACCTGGCGGATGAAACGGTACTGGTCGATCCGCCAGAAGCTGATCCGGCAGCAGATCCCTCTCGAGCAGCTCTACGACGTCCTCGCCTTCCGCATCCTGGTCGACTCCATCCGCGACTGCTACTCGGTCCTCGGCATCGTCCACCAGGCCTGGCGCCCGGTCCCGGGTCGGATCAAGGACTACATCGCCATGCCGAAGCCGAACTTCTACCAGTCCCTCCACACGACCGTCGTGCCCGAGGGGAGCCCCCCGTTCGAGATCCAGATCCGGACCCGGGAGATGGACCTGATCGCCGAGAACGGGATCGCCGCGCACTGGAAGTACAAGGAGGGTCGGCTCGACCCGCGGGTCGACGAGGCCCGCATCGCGCTCCTCCGGCAGATCGTGGAGACGTCGAAGGAGGTGTCGGACCCCCGGGACTTCCTGTCGTCCCTGAAGATCGACCTCTACCCCGACGAGGTGTACACGTTCACGCCTCGAGGCGCCGTGTTCTCCTTCCCCCGGGGAGCCACTCCGGTCGATTTCGCGTACCGGATTCACTCGGACGTCGGACACCGTTGCATGGGCGCCCGGGTGAACGGGCGGCTGGTGCCGCTGAAGACGCCGCTCCAGAACGGGGACATCGTCGAGATCCTGACGGCCCCGGCGGCCAATCCGTCCCGGGACTGGCTGTCGTTCGTCGTGACCTCCCGGGCGAAGAACAAGCTCCGGGCCTTCATCCACTCGGCCGAGAAGGAGAAGTCCGTCGAGATCGGCAAGCGTCTCCTCGACAAGGAGCTGAAGAAGCTGAAGAAGAGCCTCCCGCGCCTCCTCGAGGGCGGGACGCTGGAGTCGCACCTGCCGGAGTTCGGCGTGGCGAAGGTGGAGGACCTCCTGGCCGACATCGGCTACGGCAAGGTCGCCCCGCGGCTCGTGACCGGCAAGCTCTACCCCGCCGAGGCCCCCCCGCCCACGCCCGAGAAGCCAGCCCGGGAGGGGACCTTGCAGCGGGTGGTCCGGAAGCTGCTCCCCGGCGGGCGGGGTGGGGGGATCCGGGTCAAGGGCGAGGGCGACCTGATGGCCACCCTGGCCCAGTGCTGCCAGCCCGTCCCGGGCGAGGAGATCGTCGGCTACGTCACACGCGGGAGGGGGGTCTCGGTCCATGCCACGACCTGCCCCAACGTCCGGAACCTGCTCTTCGACCCGAGCCGTGAGATCGAGGTCCGCTGGGACAGCGATCCCAAGGACCTGGCCTCGTTCACGGTCGACCTCGAGATCCAGACCCACGACCGCCCCGGGATGCTCGCGAAGATCACCCAGGTGATCTCCGCGGCGAACTCGAACATCGCGTCGATCGAGGCCAGGACCAGAAGGGACGGAACCGCGACCATCGAGGGGAGCGTCACGACGCCCGACCGCAAGCACCTCGAGAAGCTCCTCGCCAACCTGCGGAAGCTGGACGGGGTGAGCCAGGTCCGGAGGAAGTTCAACCCTTCGCCTCCGGGCTGAGGGCCTGTCGGCCCGGCCGAGGCGGGAGAGGGGGCGGGGGCGGGGGCGGGAGTAGGGCCCCCGGCTAACCCCGGACAGCCGCTTCCGGCGCTACCGGACGACCTTGGTGACCTTACCCGAGCGGAGGCACCGGGTGCAGACGTCCATGCGACGGGAGCCGCTCGGCACGGCGGCCCGGACGCGGCGCAGGTTCGGCCGGAACTTCCGGTTCGATACGTTGTGGGCGTGGCTGATGGTGTGTCCGGCCACCGCACGCTTCCCGCAGATCTCGCATCCTGAAGCCATCGATTCGTCCTCGCTTGACCGTGAATTCGACCGTGAGCTCGACCGACCGGGCCGGCGCTCGGCTCACCGGAGCCGGGTACTCTAGCGCTTCATCTTCTTGAAGGCAACGGGATTCGTCGTTGATCCGCGTCTTGACAGGGCGGGGGGGAGGCGCGCGAAAATGGAGTCACTAGTAGGCGTTCCCGTTTCCTTTGAGGGCCCCGTATCGGTTCCGGAGCGTAAGGGAGGGAGACCGTACCGTGTTGTTCCGAAAGCCCAAGAACCTGGTCGGGCTCGACATCGGCTCCTCGGCGGTGAAGCTCGTGGAGCTGAAAGAGGGCAAGGAGGGGAAGTTCCACCTCGTCAAGGCGGGGCTGGAGAGCCTCTCTCCGGAAGCGATCGTGGACGGGGCCATCATGGACTCGTCCCTCGTCGTCGAGACGATCTCCCGCCTGCTCGCCTCGACTCAGGTCAAGAACTCGAACGTGGCCGTCTCCGTGGCCGGACACTCGGTCATCGTCAAGAAGATCCAGCTTCCGTCGATGCCCGAGGAAGAGCTGTCGGAGTCGATCCGCTGGGAAGCGGAGCAGTACGTTCCGTTCGACATCAACGACGTGTATCTCGACTACGTCGTCCTCGACCCCGGCGCGGCCGGAGAGACGATGAGCGTCCTCCTGGTCGCGGCGAAGAAGGAGAAGGTCGACGACTACAAGAACGTCGTCACCCAGGCGGGCCGCTCCCCGATGCTGGTCGACGTGGACGCCTTCGCGCTCCAGAACTGCTACGAGATCAATTACGGAACGGACTCCACCCGGGTGGTGGCGCTCGTCAACCTGGGCGCCTCGGTCATGAACGTCAATATCCTGGCGCAGGGTCAGACCGTGTTCTGGCGCGACATCACCTTCGGCGGGAACCAGTTCACGGACGCGCTCCAGAAGGCGTACTCGCTGAACTTCGAGCAGGCCGAGGCCCTGAAGAAGGGTGAGCCCGTCGCCGGGCAGACCTCCCAGTCGATCCAGCCCGTCCTGACCGGCGTCTCCGAGGACGTGGCCGCGGAGCTGTCCAAGACGCTCGACTTCTTCCAGGCGACCTCGGGAGCGGACCGTGTCGACACGATCCTCATCTCGGGGGGGACCTCGAAGGTCGCCCGTCTCGACGAGGTCCTGAAGGAGAAATTCGGGATGCCCGTCGAGGTGCTGAATCCGTTCCGCTCGATCACGGCGGACGAGCGCGAGATCGATCCGAAGTGGCTGGCGGAGGTCTCTCCGTCGCTGGCGATCGCGGTCGGGCTCGGCGTCCGGAAGCTGGGCGAGTAAGAGGGGAGCGCGATGATCAAGATCAACCTCCTCGCGGAAGCGAAACCCACCAAGAAGAAAAAGGGGGTCGCCGCGCTCGGCGGAGCCGGGCGTCTGAACGTCCTGCTCCTGGGTGCCGCCATCGGGATCGGGCTCCTCGCCGCCTTCATCCACTGGTACATCCTCAACGACGAGACCAAGAAGCTGGAGGAGAAGATCCGGGTCGCCCAGGCCGAGGTCACCCGCCTCGAGTCGATCCTCAAGGAAGTGCGGGACTTCGAGGACAAGAAGGCGAAGCTCCAGAAGAAGGTCGACCTGATCAACCAGCTGAAGACGAACCAGCGGGGCCCCGTCCGCCTGATGGACGAAGTCTCGAAGGCGCTTCCCGACCTTCTGTGGCTCGAGAAGATGACCTACGCGGGGACGACCATCAACCTCGACGGGAAGGCGCTGAACCCGAACGCCGTCGCCAACTTCCTGGAGAACCTCAAGAGGGTCCCGTCGTTCCAGGAGCCGAAGGTCCAGAGCATCGATCGCGCCACCGGGGTCGGGGCCGAGCTCTACAACTTCAAACTGTCGTTCGTCTTCTCGAACATCGACAAGACGCAGGGTGATCCTGCGGCGGCTGCTCCCGCCCCGAAGACGGCGGAGATGCCCTTCCGTCCCGGCGCCGCCGTCCCGGCGGCCGCCGCGGTCGCGGGCTTTTAGGGAGGCCGGCGATGGCGCTAGACCTGAAGCAGCTCGAAGGGAAACCCTGGTACTACGGCCTCAGCATCGGCGTGGCGGTCGGAGCGGCGCTGTACGCGATCGCGTACGCGTACCAGCCGAACTTCCAGGAGATGAAGCGGACGATCGAGACCAAGAAGAACGAGCTCGCGGCCCTCGAGCAGAAGATCACCCAGGGGCGAGCCGCCGAGCGCCGGCTCCCCCAGCTCCGGGAAGAGGTCCGGCGCATCGAGCTCGACCTGCAGCGGCTCCTCCAGATCCTCCCCACGAAGCGGAACACGGAGGAGCTGATCAAGAAGGTCGAGAACCTGACGCGGCAGGGCGATTTCATCCTGAAGAAGTTCACGCCTCTGGAATACGTCAACAAGGACTTCTACGCGGAGTGGCCCATCCAGATCCAGATCGACGGGACCTACCACAACCTGGCGCTCTTCTTCGACAAGATGGCGCGGTTCTCGCGCATCGTCAACGTCGAGGACCTGACCATGACGGGGTATGCCGGCGCGCCGGGCGGCCGTACGCTGGACGCCAAGTTCACGGCCAAGACGTTCATCTACATCGGCGACCAGAACG
>CAYLNK010000203.1:0-12154 GCA_964384675.1 uncultured Holophagales bacterium
GCGCGCCGGCTCGCGTCGACGCCGATGACGACGCCGGCGCCGAGCGCCCGCATCGCCGGAGTCGGCAGCGCGCTCGAGACGCAGCCGTCGACGTGGACGTCGCCCTGGTGAAGCACCGGAGGCGCCAGGCCCGGCACCGCCATGCTCGCGAAGAGCCATTGCCGGAGGAGGCCGCGCCGGTGGACCGCGGGGCGGTTCCTCGAGAGGTTCGTCGTGACGCAGAAGTACGGGATCCGGAGGTCCTCGATCCGGGCGTCCCCGAACATCGCCTCGAACATCCGCACGAAGGGACGCTCCGACATCAGCGAAGCCGACGGCACCGTCGGGCGCATCAACGAGCCCGACTCCAGGAAGTGATGGCGCGTCTCCCGCCGGATCGTCTCGACGTCCCAGCCGAGGGCGTGCTGCGCCGCGAAGATCGCGCCGCCGCTCGAGCCCCCGATCCGATCGACGGGCAGGTCCAGCTCGTGGAGGGCCATCAGGACGCCGACGTGCGCCAGGGTCCGCGCGCCGCCGCCCGAGAGGACGAGGCCGATCGAACGGCCCAGCAGGTGGCGAGCGAGCCGGGCGATCTCCACGGGGGAGCCGAGGGTCAGGTGATGGTGGCCCGCCACGTCGCGCCCGGACAGCCAGCGCTCGGTCCCGCGTGGGGTGCCGCCCTCGTCGACGAGGACCAGCTCGCGCTGGGCGCCCGTCGGCAGCGCCGCGACCGCGGCCTCCAGCGCGTTCGGCGCGGCACCGTCGCCGCGGCGCGCCGCGAACAGAACGCGATCGGCCTGCCGGACCGCGAGGCGCGACCACGCCGACGGCTCGGAGTCGGCCTCGTAGATCACGAAGCGGTGACGGCGCTCCTCCTCGTTCAGCCAGCGGGCCAGCGTGGACGGCGTCTCGGTGCCGGCCGTCGCGAGGACGCCCGGCAGGCGCGCCTCGACGTCGGCGCGGGTCAGCCGGAGTACCGGCCCCGACGGCTCGAGGACCGCGGCGAGAACCGCCGCGAGCCCGTCCGGCAAGGGACCCTCGCCCGCCCGCAGCAGGGCGATGGTCGCGACCGGTGGAGGCGGGCGTCGCGACGCCATCGCGGACTGCAGGCGCGTCATCACGACACGGGCGAGCGCGAGCGCCACACCGGGCTGCTCGCGGACCAGCCTCTCGAACCCGTCCCTCGTCAGGCGCAGGAGCGCGGAGTCGCGGATCGCCTCGACGGTGGCGGAGCGAGGCGCACCGGTGAGGAGCGAGCCCTCGCCGACGTATTCGCCGGCGCCCGCCTCGCCGATCCGGATCCGCTCGCCGTCCGGGCGCGTCACGAAGACGGCGAGCCGTCCGTGCTCGATCACGTAGAGGGCGTCGCCCGGCTTCCCCTGCAGGAAGAGCGTCTCGCCGCCCCGCAGCTTGACCGGCTGAAGGGCCGGCTCCAGCGGCGTGAGGACCTCGGGAGGGACGGAAGGGAACGCATCGCCGAGGCGCCGCCAGCGCGGGACGGCGCTCGACGGTGTCTCGTTCAACGACGGCCCGTCCGCTCAGCGCGCGATGACGGTCGCCTTGGGACGGAACCCGACGCGGTACACCTTCGCGATCGCCTGCCCCCAGCCCATCTCGCGATACGGCAGACCGACCCGCTCGCACGCGGCGCGCACCATCGGGGCGAGGCGTTGGTAGTGGACGTGGCTGACGCCGGGGAAGAGGTGGTGCTCGATCTGTCGCTCCAGGCCGGAGAGGAAGAAGCGGACGCCACGTGCGACACGGAAGTCGATGGTGGTGAGGACCTGGCGGGCCAGGTGCTCCTTC
The DNA here is from genome assembly GCA_964384675.1 of uncultured Holophagales bacterium. Lineage (GTDB taxonomy): Bacteria > Acidobacteriota > Thermoanaerobaculia > UBA5066 > UBA5066 > CAYLNK01. The sequence continues at coordinate 1,786 of CAYLNK010000203.1, forward strand.
GGCGCGGCCTCGGGCGCGAAGAACGGCGCCTCTTCCGGCAGGTGGGCCGGCGCGAAGATGAGGAACATCGCGGGCGACAGGAGGATGCTGCGGCTCAGGTTCAGGGCGATCGCCTCCCAAGGCGAGGCGAGCCAGAGCGGCAGTCCCCACCAGACGCCGATCGAGAGGGAGAGGAGCCCGAGGTCGACGAGCGCCGCCCGGCGGTGCTTGCCGCCGAGCTGCCGGCACGCGTGGATCGCGCCGAGGACCCGCATGTTGGTGACCATCACGAAGGTCGCCAGGAACGCGAAGAGCACGCCGTGCAGGCGCCGGTAGAGGTTGGCGAGCCTCCCGAGCCGGGCGAACTGGGTGTCGGCCAGCGCGAACCACGGCGTGAACTCGTGATCGGGGTCGACGCCGTCGATGTTCGGCGAGAGGTGGTGGAGGACGTTGTGCTTGTACCGCCAGTACGTCAGCGAGAGCGACGAGACGAGCGGGAAGCCCGCGAGCGCGAGGAGGTCGTTCACCCAGCGCCGGCCGCTGGTGCCGCCGTGCGCCGACGTGTGGGTGTTCGTCGCCACACCGACCGAGCCGAGGGTCACCAGCAGCAGGCTCGCGATCCGCAGCGTCAGAGGCCCGAGCGCGAAGAAGCCGACGAGGCCGACGGCGAGGATCGTCAGGTGGATGCCGAGCTCGGTCAGGATGCGGCCCGTGGTCCGGGCCTGCAGGCCGGCCTGGGCCGCCTGCTCGCGAAGGGACGACCAGACGTCGTGAGAGGAAGGGGTCTCGAGCACCGGGAGATCGTACAGCGTCCGGGGGGCGCCACGCCCCGCGCTTCGACTCAGCGTCGGGCCCATGGCCGGGCCGCCGCGCGGATCGCCTCGGCGAGAGAGGAGATCGTCGGCGCGGTGTCGAGGGTCGCGCGGGGGAGCTTGACGCCGAAGACCTTCTCGATCTCCACGAGGAGCGCCCTCGCTCCCTCGTCCGTACCGCCATACGCGAAGAAATCGGCGTCGTGGTGCGGGATCCCGATCCTGACGAGCGGAGCGACGAGGGCGCCGAGCCGCTCCTCGACGGGGTCGCAGCCCTCGGCTCCCGGCAGGCCGAGGCGCGCGGCGAGCACGCGGGCCACGGTCTCGATGTGCCCCGGCCGGAGCGCCTGCTCGTGGCGCCCCGGGATCGCCGCGACCTCGAGCCGTGGAGCGAGGGGGCCGAATCCGTTCGTCGGATCGCTCCAGTCGAGACCGTGGTCGGTGGGCCGCAGCTGGGAGCGGAGGAGCAGGACCGGCCCGTCGTACGGCTGGTAGGTGTACGGCTTCCAGCGCAGGTCGAGGCCGGCCTCGGGCACGAGCCCCCGCTGCCCGAACACCGTCGCGGCCCGCTTCAGCTCGGTGAGCCCGCCCCTCGGCCCGGGCCGGAGGAGCCGCAGGCCGACCCGTCCCGCCCGGCGGGCGAAGGAGAGCCACTGGGCCGGCTCGGCCCAGGTCCTCCTTCGCGGATAGCCGGGACCGTACGGGTCGAGGAGCGCCAGGAGCGAGAGCGTCTGCCCGGCCGCGGTGAGCTGCTGCGCCATCTCCCAGGCGATCCGCGCTCCCATCGAGAAGCCGACGATGCGGTACGGCCCCTCGGGCTGCCGGCTGCGCATCGCGTCCACGAAGCGGCGGGCGACGGCGGCGGTGTCCAGGGCCGTGCCCGGCGCGACGCCGCGCGGGTCGTAGTGGAACGCGGCGAGGGGCGGCTCCGGTCCGAGGAGCCGTCCGAGGACCTTGAGGCCGACGAGGTCGTTGTGCTCGCCGTGGAAGTCGCGGTCGATGCCGGGTACCCAGAAGAGCGGGAGGTCGGCTCCGTCCCTCACGGGGATCAAGGTCCGCGCGACGCCCTCACCCCTGGCGGCGACGACGGCGGCGAGCTCGCGCGGCGTCGGAGCCTCCCACAGCACGGTGGGCGGCAGGTCGAGGCCGTACGTCGCCGAGATCCCGGCCAGGAGCGACGCGGCCCCCAGCGAATCGCCGCCCGCCTCGAAGAAGTCGTCTCCGGCTCCCGCCGTGGGGCGCCCGAGCGCCGCGGCGAAGAGCGCGAGCAGCGCCTCCGGAACGTCTCCGGCCTCGCCGCCGGGACCAGGCGCCGCCGGGGCCGGGAGCGCCCGCCGGTCGAGCTTCCCGTTGGCATTCCGGGGCAGCGACTCGAACGTCTGGACGGTGGCCGGGACCATGTGGGCCGGCAGCAGACCGCCGAGCTCCCGCCGGAGCGACCTGCCGTCGCGCGAGGCGCCGGCCACGTACGCGGCGAGGCGCGTCCCCTCCGCGCCGGCGTGGGCGACGACGGCCGCCTCGGTCACGCCCGCAAGCGACATCAGGGCAGCCTCCACGGCGGCGGGATCCACGGCCTGCCCGCGCACCTTCACCTGGTGGTCGAGGCGTCCCATCCACTCGAGCGCGCCGTCCGGCCGGAGCCGCGCGACGTCCCGGGTCAGGAACGTGCGGAGGGACGGGTCCCTGGGGTCGGCCCGGAACGACTCGGCGTCCAGGTCGGGCCGCCGCCAGTAGCCGAGCGCGAGGCGCCGGCTCGTGATGGCCAGCCGCCCCGGCACACCGGCACCGGTGGCGCGCCCGTCCTCGTCCAGGGTCGTGAGGAGCGTCCCCTGGGTCGGCCATCCGGAGTGGAGGATCCCCGGCTCCACCTCGTCGTCCCGCGTCAGGAGGCGCTGGGTGACTCCACCGGCCTCGGTCGAGCCCCAGCTCAACCTGAGGACCGCGCCGGGGCCGGTGAGACGTCGGAACAGCTCCATGTCCCGCCCGTACGACGCCTCGGCTCCGAGGACGACCAGCCGGAAAGCCGCGAACGGCCGGTCCGCGCGCGCCCGCGCCACGGAACGGAACGTCGACGGCGTCGTCCGGAAGATCGTGATCTCCTCGTCCTCGAGCCACGCCGTCAGCTGCTCCGTGGAGCGCGGCGTGCCGTCGAGCATCGACACCGAGCCCCCCTTTACGAGCGGCGCCAGGAAGGCCCCCGTCGAGTTGGAGAAGCCGAGCGAGGCCGTCAGACCGAAGCGGTCCCGGTCGTCGAGGAACCCGACCATCGGTGTCGCGCTGTCGGCCATCCGCTCCTGGCTCTTGACCACTCCCTTCGGGGCTCCGGTGCTCCCCGACGTGTAGTAGAGCGCGGCCGGCATCGCTGGATCGGCCGCGGGGAGCGTGCCCGCCCGGGACGGGCGCGGCAGGCGGCTGGCGTCGGCGACGGGTACGTCTCCGGCGATCCGGGAGGCGAGCGCGAGGTGCTCCGGATCGGCCAGGACGAGGCGGGCGGTGGAATCCTGGACGATGGCGGCGAGCGTCTCCGGCGGGTGGACCGGATCGGCCACGACGTAGACCTTGCCGGCCGCCAGGGTCCCGAGGAGCGCCGCCACCAGCGGGGCGTCCTGCGCGTAGAGCAGCACGACGACGTCGTTTCGATCCCCCAGCCGATCGAGGAGGGCCGCGGCGACCGCGTGGATCTCCGCCTCCAGCTCGGCGTACGTCAGCCGGGTCCGCTCCCCGCGGATCGCGGGGCGGCCGCCGAACCGGGCAGCGGCCGAGAGGACGCGCTCGGGCAGAGAGAGGAAGGCCGACTGAACCTCCGGGGCCGCGGAAGCCATGCCTGGAGTTTCCCCCGAAATCGCCTGACGGTGGAGGCAGGCAAGGTGCGATTCCGGGGAAATCTGCGACGCGGTCGCAATCGGCACGAGGAATCGGTAGAGTGATTTCAATCATGATCCTCGAAGCGCTCCTCCCCGTCCTCCTGGCCGTTGCTGCGTCTTTCCCGTCCGAGCCGGCGCCGGCGGCCGCGGAGGCCATCGCGTCCGACCCGTCGCCGGACGAGGGCGAGCCCAAGGCCCCCGCCGAAAGGACCAAGCCCGAGGAGAAGTCCCCGCCGAAGCGGGTCACCGAGGACCTCGTCGTGACCGCGACCCGGACGGAGCGGACGGCGAGCGATCTGCCGGTCAGCGCCAGCGTGGTCGCGAGCGAGGCGATTCGCGAGGCGCCGGTCCGTACCGTGGACGACCTCGTGCGGACGATCCCGGGCCTGAACCTGCCGCTCGCGTCCAGCCGGGTGACGTTCCCCTCGAACCTGACCTTCTCCATGCGCGGCGTGGGCCCGAACCGGGGGCTCGTCCTCCTGGACGGCGTGCCGATCAACGACGCGTTCCTCGGCGCGGTGCAGTGGAACAAGGTGGCGGTGGCGTCGCTCGAGCGGGTCGAGGTCGCGCGAGGCGGCGCCTCGAGCCTCTTCGGGAACCTGGCGCTCGGCGGGACGCTCCAGCTCGTGAGCCGCAGGGTCGAAGAGAGCGGTGTCGGTGTCGACCTGTCGTACGGCTCGTACAGCACGCTGCTCGGGACGGTCCGCGCCGAGCACCGGATCTCCGAGGCCGTCGGCGTGGGCCTCATCGTCGACGGCTACGACAGCGATGGCTACGTGCGGAGCGTGCCGTCCGACCGCACGCCGCTCGACGAGCCGTACGCGAACAAGGGGATCAACGCGCAGCTGAGGGTCGATCTCGGTCAGCGCGGCGGCACCAGCGGCTTCGTGCGGGCGAACGTGCTGTCGAACCGGCTCTCGCAGGGGACGCCGATCGGGTTCAACAAGAAGCGGATCACCGACCTGGCGGCGGGGGGCACGCTCCCGGTCGGATCCATGGGAGAGCTCACCGCCACCGCCTTCTATCAAGACCAGCTCTTCGAGGTCACCAACGCGGCGTTCCGCGCGAACACGGGCAACTCCCAGGAGTACGTGCTCAACACGCGCGAGACGCCGATCCACGACGGGGGCGCCTCGCTGCAGTGGTCGCGCTCCTTCGCGGGAATCGTCCCGACCGTGACGGCGGGCGTGGACCTCCGCCAGCTCGACGGCGAGGACCGCGGGCACGAATTCGACTCCACCGGCAAGGAGACCGTCTACCGGATCTCCGGCGGCAATCAGCGCTTCGTCGGCTTCTTCGTGCAGGGGAGCGTCGTGCCGTCCGCCCGGCTCGAGATCCTGGTCTCGGGACGGGTCGACACCTGGCGCAGCTACGGCGGCGAGACGATCTCGACACCGGGCGGTACGGTGACGTACGAGGACTCGACGCGGGGGACGTTCGACCCGCGCCTCTCGGTGAGATACAGCCTCGCCGACGGGCTCTCCGCCCGTGCCGGGGTGTACCGCGGCTTCCGCGCGCCGACGCTCCAGGACCTGTACCGGTACAACCTGACCCGCTCGCAGCAGGTCCAGCCGAACCCGCTCCTGGGTCCCGAGACCATGGTCGGGGGCGACGTCGGCCTCGATCTCGCCAAGGGGGCGGTGACCGGCCAGCTGAACCTCTTCCTGAACCGGGTGAAGGACCAGGTCTCTCGCGTCTTCGTGACCAACGTCCCGGTGCAGACGCTCCAGCCACGGAACGTCGGCGTGACTCGGAGCCGGGGCTTCGAGCTGATGGGCGAGCTCAAGCTGCCGCGCGGTTTCGCGGTGCAGGGGAGCTACACCTTCACGGAGGCCGTCCTCGTCGACAACCCGCCGGATCGCTCGATCGAGGGGAACCAGGTTCCGGACGTCTCGAAGCACTTCGGCTCCGGCTCGCTCCGCTATCGCCATCCCTCCGGGCTGCACGCCACCCTGCGGGGCCGCGCCTGGAGCCGCCGCTATCCGGACGCGTCGAACATCAACGCCCTGCCCGGGGCGGCCGTGATGGACGTGCTGGTCGGGTACCCCGTCCTCCGCGGGCTCGACGTGACGGTGACGGCGGAGAACGTGCTCGACCGCCGGTACGTCGTGGAGTTCGGCAGCGTCGGACGGCGGATCGGCGAGCCGCTCCAGATCTTCTTCGGAATCCGGTGGCAGGCGCCGTCGGCCAGATGACGTCGAGGGTCAGGCCCCGGGCCCGGCTCCTCTCGGGCGCTTCCCTGGCGCTCCTCCTGACGGCCCTCTCCGTGAGGGCCGTCTCCCCGGCCTTGCCGGTGGTCCGCACGGACGTCGTGCCGTACCTGTCGTACTCGCCCCTCTTCGTCGCGGTCGACCGCGGCTACTTCCGTGACGCGGGCGTGGAGGTGGAGCTCGTCCCGATGTGGGCGCACGAGTCCCTCGCGGCGGCGATCGGGGGGAAGGTCGACGTCTTCACAGGCCAGCTCGTGGCGGGCCTCTTCAACGCGATCGCGGCCGGCTCGCGGCTGGCCCTGGTCGCGGACAAGGGGCACGTCGGGGCCCTCGGCTCCGGATGCACCTACGAGGGCTTCGTGGTGCGCAACGCGCTCTACCAGGGTCCGTCGGCGCCGATCGCGGCCACGCTTCGCGGGCGCCGGGTCGCGGTCAAGCCGTTCGGGATCCTCGACTTCCTCTTCGACCGGACGCTCCAGAAAGGGGGGCTCACCCGCTCGGACGTGAAGATGACGGACCTCGATGCCAAGACCACCCGGGAGGCGCTCCGACAGGGCGCGCTCGACCTCAAGCTCGACTCCGAGCCGACTCTCACCCGCGAGCGCCTCCTCGGCGCCTCGAAGCCGTGGCTGACCGGGGCCGAGATCGCGCCGGGCCAGCAGACCGCGGTGGTCGCCTTCGGTCCTCGTCTCCTCGATCGGGAGCGCGAGGCGGGGAAGAGGTTCCTCGCGGGGTACCTGCGGGCGGTCCGCGAGATCAACAAGGGGAAGACGCCGGAGCTCGTGGCGCTGATCGCGCGCCGCACCCAGCTGCCCGAGGACGTGGTCCGCGAGGCGTGCTGGGGGAACTTCCGTGACGACGGCCAGATCGACGTCCCGAGCGTGATGGCGTTCCAGGAGTGGGCGAAGGCCCGGGGCCTGCAGGACGCGATCGTGCCGGTGGAACGATTCTGGGACCCGTCCTTCCTCGGATCCGAGCGAAAGCCGTAGCCTCCCGCCGATGGCCGGCTTCACCGTCCGCGGCGTGCGGCACGTCTACGCCGGGGACCGCGGCGCGGTCCTCGCGCTCGACGGCGTGAACCTCACGGTCGCCGAGGGGGAGCTCGTCGCCGTGGTGGGCCCGAGCGGCTGCGGGAAGTCGACGCTCCTTCGCCTCGTCGCCGGGCTCCTCGAGCCGACCGAGGGCACCGTCGCCTTCGAGACGCCGTCGGTCCCGGGCCGGACCCGCTGCGCGGTCGTCTTCCAGGAGCACGCCCTCCTCCCGTGGCTGAGCGTCCTCGACAACGTCACGCTGGGCCTCGAGCTCCGTGGCGTTCCCGCCGCCGAGCGGAACGAGCGGGCGCGGCCGCTCGTCGCGCGTATGGGCCTCGCGTCCTTCGCGGATCGCTACCCGCACGAGCTGTCGGTCGGGATGCGCCAGCGCGTCGGCCTGGCCCGCGCCCTCCTGGTCGAGCCGGAATGCCTCCTCCTGGACGAGCCGTTCGCCTCGCTCGACGCGCCGACGCGGCGTGTCCTGCAGGGCGAGCTGCTCGACGTCTGGCGGACCCGCGTCCCGACGATGCTCCTCGTCACGCACGACGTGGACGAGGCGCTCTTCCTGGCGGATCGCGTGGTCGTGATGAGCGGCCGCCCCGGGCGGGTGCGGGAAGACGTCCACGTTCCGCTCGCGCGGCCCCGCACGCCCGAGACCCGCGACGGGCCCGAGGCGGCCGAGCTGCGCCGCCGCATCTGGAGACGGATCGAGGACGACGTGCGACCCGAGCTGGGGCTGGCGTGACTCCGGGACGCGCGCGGGCGGCCGGCTTCGGGCTGGTGGTGCTGACGATCCTCCTGTGGGAGGGCGTCGCCCGGATGGAGTGGGTGTCGCCGGTGGTCTTCCCGCCGCCGTCGCGCACGGCGCGGGCGCTGATACAGCTCACCTCGAGCGGCCGGCTCCCCAGCGCGGCGCTGGCCACGCTGGCCCGCGTGGGGCGCGGGCTCCTCGCCGGCGCTCTCCCCGGCCTTCTCCTGGGCCTGGCGATGGGAGCGTCGACGCGGGTGCGCCGGCTCTTCGACCCGCTGGTCGCGGCGATCCACCCGTTGCCGAAGCTGGCGCTCCTTCCGCTGGTCCTCGCGACGCTCGGGATCGGCGAGGGGCCGCGCACCATCCCGATCGCCCTCTCGGCGTTCTTCCCGATGCTGCTGTCGGCGGCCACCGGCGTCAGACAGATCCCGCCGCTCCTTCCCGAGATGGCCAGGAGCTTCGGCGCGTCGCACCGCCAGCTCCTCTGGCGGGTGATCCTGCCCGGGAGCCTTCCGTACGTGCTCACCGGCCTGCGGATCAGCGTGAACGCGGCCCTGGTGATGTCCGTCGCGCTGGAGATGATCGCCGCGCCCGATGGGCTCGGCGTCCTGATCTGGTACTCGTGGGAGACGATGCGGATCGAGCCGCTCTACGGGGGCGTCCTCGCCATCGCGCTCCTCGGGATGGTCTCGAACGCGCTCCTCGAGGGCGCGGCGCGCCGGCTCGCTCCGTGGCGGCCCGGCGGGGCGGACTAGGCCGACCGGAAGGAGAGTGGACGAACGTGAGAACCGGACTTCCGCCCCTGGCCCTGCTGCTGGCGAGCGCCGGACCCCTCGCCGCGGCCCCTCCGCCCCCACCCGTGAAGATCGACGTGGTGCCCTACCTGGCGTACGCACCGATCTTCGTGGCGTACGACAAGGGCTACTTCCGCGAGGAGGGTGTGGCGGTCGAGCTGGTGCCGCTCACGTCCCAGCCGGCGATGGCGGCGCTCGTCGGCCGGAAGATCGACGCCTTCTGCGGGCAGCTGACCGCGGGCCTCTTCAACGCGATCGCGGGGGGAGCGAAGCTCGCGATCGTCGCCGACAAGGGGCACGTGGCGGGGCCTGGAGCCGGGTGCGCGTACGACGGGTTCCTGATCCGGCCCGCCCTGGCGGCGGACCCGTCGTTCGCGGCGACTCCCGCGGGACTGAAGGGGCGGAGGGCCTGCGTCCACCCGTACGGGATCCTCGACTTCCTCTTCGATCGGCTTCTGAAGAAGGCGGGCGCCTCCCGTGGCGATCTTTCCGTGACCTATCTCGAGCCCGCGACGGCGATGGAGGCGTTCCGACGGGGTGCCCTCGACCTGCGGGTCAACTCCGAGCCGGTGCTGACGCGGGGCCGCCTCGACGGCGACGGCGCCGTCTGGATGACGGCCACCGACGTCGCCCCGGGCCAGCAGACCGCGGCCATCGTCTTCGGCCCGCGGCTGCTCGGACCCGACCGGGACCAGGGCCGCCGCTTCCTGGCGGCCTACCTCCGGGCGGTGCGGGAGATCAACCGCGGCAAGACCCCCGAGCTGATCCGGCTGGTGGCGCGTCGCACCGAGCTGCCGGAGAACGTGGTCCGCGAGGGCTGCTGGGGCGCGCTCGGTGACGACGGCGAGATCGACGTCCCGTCCGTGATCACGTTCCAGGAGTGGGCAAAGGGCCGCGGCCTGCAGGACGCGATCGTCCCGGCCGAGCGGTTCTGGGACCCGTCGTTCCTGAAGGCGCCGACGAAGCCAGCGCTAGCCGCTCGGTGAGAGGCGCCGCAGGCGGCAAAGCCGCCGAGGGGAGGGTAGGGGGACCCGCGTGACGGGTCCCCCGAACTGCTAGTTGCATGCAACGGCTGGATCGACAGTGCCTGCTCGGCTCTCGGCGGCGCTGGCGGCGTTGCGCCGACTGGGCGTAGAGCCAACTACAGCCTGCGTCGGCGCGCCTTGCCATCGCCAGCCGATAGCCGTCGCATCCACTGTCGCTGCAACCGTTACAAGCAACTAGTTCCCGGCGAACTGGACGCCCTCGAAGACGAGCGTCGGGGTGCGGAGAGACGAGTACGGGTACGGGTCGTTCCCCACGGCGGCGAGGCGCTTCCAGAGCTCGACGTGGTTCCCGGCGACGTTCATCTCGGAGATGGGCTCGGCGAGCTTGCCGTCCCGCACGCGGAACCCCTGGACGCCGTGCGAGAAGTCTCCGGTGGCGCCGTTGAAGTTGCCCCCCAAGAAGCCGGTCACCAGGATGCCGTCCTTCATGTCGGCGAGGAGCTGCTCCTGCGACTTGCCCCCGAGCTTCCAGGAGAGGTTCGACGTGCCGGCCGTGGTCGGCGCCATGCCGAGCTTCTTCCCGTAGTACGTGTCGACGTAGTAGGCCTTCAGGACACCGGCCTCCACGATCGACATCCGCTTGGCGGCGAGACCCTCGCCGTCGAAGAGGCGGGAGCCGAAGCCGCGGGGGACGAGCGGGTCGTCGGTGACGTCGAAGAGCGGGCTCCCCACCGGCTGTCCGAGCTTCCCCTCCAGGAACGAGCGCTTCTGCTGGAGCGACGCGGCGGAGAGCGCCCCGCCGAAGGCGCCGACGAGGCGCCCGGCCGCCCGGTTGTCGACCGCCATGGTGAGGACCGCGGAGTCGCCCTTCTTGGCGCCGAGGCGCGAGAGCGCGCGGCGGGCCGCGAGGCGGGCCGGCTCCTCGATCGCCGGGAGCGAGCC
>CAYLNK010000204.1:0-12128 GCA_964384675.1 uncultured Holophagales bacterium
GGATGCGCGGGGCGCGCCGCGCCTTCGAGCTGGACGGGCGGCCGGCCGACCCGCCGCCGTTCGTCGTCATCGCCGATCCCTCCGCCGGGCCGGAGCTGGTGCCGTCCGCCGTCTTCTTCGCGCGCGTCCCCGCCTTCGATCCGGGCCGGCAGGACCTCGAGATCCCGTGCTCCGTCGACGTCCCGGCCGAGGGACAGGCGGTGAGCGGTGAGCTGACGCTCCAGGGGTGGTGCCAGGAGCGGGGCGGCGGGCTCTGCGGCTTCGTACGCGTCTTTCTGGACGGCGAGGAGCGCTCTCCGATCTCCTCCGAGCGGTTCCCGCGGCCGGACGTGCAGGCGGCGATCCCCCAGATCGGGGACGCGTCGCGCGCCGGATGGCGGATCCGCTACGCGTTCGAACCGGCGGACGCGGGGGAGCGCGTCGCGAACGTCTACTTCCTGACGCCGGACGGCCGCTACCGCAAGCTCATCCGACGCTTCCGGTGGGCGCCGTGATCCGCGGCCTCCTCGGGTGCGGCGTCTTCCTGCTCGCGGGCGAGGGGCTGATCCGCCTCGTTCCCCCGCTCCGGCGACGGCGCTTCGCGGAGCGGGCCGCCCTGTCGTTCCTCTTCGGCGTCGGAGGCGTGTCCGCCGGCCTCTGGGCCGGATCGCAGCTCCTCGGCGTCCCGATCGGGCGCGTCGCGACGCTCGTCCTCGCGCTCGCGTTCGCCGCGCCGATCGTCTTCCTCCGGGCCGGCGGCGAGAAGGCGCGTGCGGCCGGGCCGGCCCTGCGAGCGCTCCGCGGGCTGGCGCTCGCGATCACGACGCTCGTCGCCGCCGCCCTCCTCGTCGACGCCTCGGCCAACCCGCTGACGGATTTCGACGGCCGGATGACGTGGGCGGCGCAGGCGCGCTTCATCGCGGGCGAGGGGACGGCGTCGCCGCGGGCGCTCCGGGAGGCGCCGTACTCCGTTGCGCACCCTCGCTACCCGGTGCTGATGCCGATCGCGCAGGCGGCGCTCGGCTCGATCGCCGGCGCCGGAGATGACGACCGCGTCGTTCGCCCGCTCCACGCCCTCTTCCTCGTGGCGTTCGTCCTCGTCGTGCTGGTGGAGGGGACGCGCCTCGCCGGCGCCTGGCCCGGCGCGCTCGCCGGGCTCGCGGCCGCGACCGTGCCGTACGCGGCGTTCGCCGTGAACGGCGGCGCCCGCGGCGCGTACAGCGACCTGCCTCTCGGCGTCTTCTGGGGGGCCGGGCTGGCGCTCCTGGTGGGGCGCCGCGTCGAGCGCTCCACCGCGGTCACCGGCGGCCTCCTCCTGGCGTTCGCTCTCCTCACGAAGAGCGAGGGGCTTCCGCTCGCGGGCGCCGCTCTCGTCGCCGCCCTCGCCGTGGCCCTGCCGCGCCTGTCGCGGGGCCGCGTGAAGAACGTGGCGCTGGCGGCGATCCCGCCGATCCTCGCCGCCCTGCTCCTCGCGGCCTGGCGCGCGCGGATTCCCGCGAGATTCGACGAGGACTACCTCGCGGCGCTGACGCCGCGCGCCCTTCTCCACGGCCTCTCGACGAACGGGGCCGCGATCGCCCGCGCGGTCGGCGCGCGCCTCGCACGGCGCGAGGCATGGGGTCTCCTCTTCCTCTCGGCGCCTCTCGTCCTGATTGCGGGAGGGCGAGCCTTCCGCCGGGCGCGGACGATCAGCCTGGTCCTCGCGCTGGCGGGCGCCCTCGCCGTCTATCTCGCGGCGTACGCGCTGACGCCGCCCGACCGCCTGGCCGAGCTGATGGACGTCACCTGGGACCGCTTCGTGGTCCAGATGCTGGTGCCGGCGCTGCTCCTCGTCGCCGTCGCGGCGCGGGAGTGCCTGCGCCGGCGATAGCAGTCGTTCGGATCAGGCGCGGGCCTGCCGCAGGGGGCGGACGAGGGCGATCGCTTCGTAGTCGTCGTCGTCGTGGAGGAGCAGGGCGTCGTGCTCGAGGGCCGATTGCGCCACGAGGCAGTCGATGGTGCTCCTGACGGTCAGACCTCGCCGGCGACACTCGAAGTAGATCCTCGCGGCGGCGCGATGCGAAGTCAGCGGATCCTCGAATCCGATCAGGGGCTGGGTCTCGAGGATCGCCGAGAGCTTCCGCCATTCGGCCTCGTCTCGCGCCCCCTGGAGCACCTCCTGGAAGCACAGCAACGGGACGGCGAAGGGGAGATCTTCGGCCTCCATCTGACGGAGGCGGTCCGTCGCGCGCGTCCGCTTGCCCCGGAACAGGTCGATGAGGACCGAGGAATCGACGAGGATCACCGGCGGGTGCGCCGGAGGGCCTTGTGGTCGTAGCCCTCCGCGAAGCGGATCTTCCCGTCCAGCTCGAGGAGGCTGCGGCGCTTCAGGGATGAGACGAGACGGCGAAGCGCCTCGTCGACGACCTCGCGTTTGCTCCGGAGACCGGTCAAGCGCATCGCCTCCGACACCAGGGCATCGTCCAGGACCACGTTCGTTCGCATCGACACCTCCTCGTACACATCATAAGGTGTACGGGAGGGCGGCCCTACCCGCGGCTCCGCATCAGGTTGAACTTCGCCATCTCCGCGTAGGTCAGCGTCGAGTCGAGGTCCTCCCGGGCGATCCTCAGGTTCTGCACAAGCCCCTCGAGGACGAGCTCCATCAGGAGCGCGCGCTCGAAGTGGTCGCGGGGCTTGGCGTGCTTGTGGACGAGGTCGGAGAGGCCCGGCACCGACTCCAGCGTCTTGAGGTGCTCCGAGAACGGCGTCTCGTCCGAGAGGACGATCTTCTTCTCCCCGGTGAACCAGCCGGCGATCGCGTCGTACGGACCCGCGGGCGCGTTCGCCGACGCCCGCGGCGGCGGCGCCTTCTCGGCCGCGAACGGGCCCGGGAAGTCGTCCTCGTCGTCGGGGTTGCGCCGCCGGGCGCGCTCGGCGCGTCCCTTGGGGCCGTCGACGGCGGGGAAGCGCGCCTCGAAGAGGCTCTTCACCGCCTCGCCGATCAGCTTCTTGGCGACGATCTCGGCTCCCTGCTGCTCCCCCTCGAACACCATCTCGACCTTGCCGGTGATGGCCGGAAGCGCCGCGAAGAGATCGACGAGGCGCGGCGCGACGATCGCCTCGCCGGTCTTCAGCGCCCGCCGCTCGAGGTTCGAGACGAGAAGCTCGCGCGCCGCGATCGGGAGGCGCGCCGAGACGCCGGACGACTGGTCGACGAACTCGCTCCGCCGCGCGACGAAGGCGATCTCCTCCACCAGGAGCTTCACCTCGTCGCCCAGGACGACCGTCACGCCGAGGAGGTCCCGATCGCTCCACGCCTCCTGGTCCGTGATCGTGACCGCGATCTTCGTGTCGGCCGGGTAGTGAGTGAGGATCTGCGAGGCGATCCGGTCCTTCAGGGGCGTGATGATGTTGCCGCGGTTCGTGTAGTCCTCGGGGTTCGCCGAGAAGACCATCAGCACGTCGAGCGGGATCCGGATGGGGAAGCCGCGGATCTGGAGGTCGCGCTCCTCGAGGATGTTGAGGAGGCCCACCTGGATGCGCGGCTGGAGGTCGGGCAGCTCGTTGATGGCGAAGATGCCGCGGTTCGTCCTGGGGATGATCCCGTAGTGGATCACCTCCTCGTCCGCGAACGACTTCTTCAGCGTGGCGGCCTTCACGGGGTCGATGTCGCCGATCAGGTCCGCGATGGTGACGTCGGGCGTGGCCAGCTTTTCCCGGTATCTCTGCTCGCGGCCCAGCCAGTAGACCGGCAGGTCCTGGCCTGCCGTCGCCGCCATCCGCCGGGCGTACTGCGTGAACGGCGCGAACGGCGACTCGTTGAGGTCCGAGCCGACGATCACCGGCACGGCGTCGTCGAGGAGGTTCACCAGGGAACGCAGGACGCGCGTCTTGGCCTGTCCGCGGAGGCCCAGGAGGATGATGTCGTGGCGGGCCAGGATGGCGTTCTGGAGCGCCGGAATCACCGTCCGCTCGTAGCCGTGGATCCCCGGGAAGAGGTTCTTGCCGGCCTTCAGTCCCGCGATCAGGTTGTCCCGGAGCTCGTCGCGCACCGACCTCTGCTGGTATCCCGCGGCGACGAGCTCCCCGAGCGTGGTGGGGCGTTCTGTCATGGCTCTCCTCTACGGACCGGCGAGGGTTCGGGATGGGAGGGGCGCTGACCCACGGTCAGCGGTGGCGACCGAGTCACCCCGGCTTCATCGCCGGGACGGGATCGCCCGGCGGGACGACGGGGACGAGGGGAAGCCCGGACTCCGAGGCCAGGAGGCGGGCGAGGCCTTCCATCTCGGCCTTCTGCCAGCCGGCAAAGACCGCGCGGACTGTCCCATCGGGGGCGAGCAGCACGAGGTGCGGAACGGCGTCGACGTCGAAGGCGTTGGAGACCCGGAACGCCGGCTCGGGGTCGAGGGCGAGGTCGAAGGTCGCCGCTCCGAACTCCGCGAAAAAGCGGTCGGCGGTCGCCGCGTCGTTCTGCGAGACCCCCACGACCCTCACCGCTCCGCCGTACGAGCGGTGGAGCCGCTCCAGGTAAGGCCAGGTCAGCTTGCAGGTGGGGCAGCTCGCCTTGAAGAATGCGAGCAGCAGCGGGCGCGGGTCCGCCGCGAGCAGATCGGGGACTCGCAGCGGCCGTCCGTCGCTGGTCTGGAGCGCGACGTCCGGCGCTCGTCCGCCGACGCGGGAGGGGGGGAGGGTCGCCATCCCCCGCAGTGTACCCGCGGGGGGCGGAGGTCAGCTTCCGGCGCCGGTCGACGGAGACGTCGCGGGGGCGGGAGACGCCGCTGCCGGCGTGGCGGGGGTGGGCGGCGTCCTCTCGGCGACCCGCAGCGAGGTGGCCCGCGGCCCCTTCGCGGTGACGACGTAGCGCACCACCACGTGGTCCTTCGGCTTCAGCTCGGTCAGCACCGACGGGTTCCGGCCGATCACGACCTTGGTGGCGCCGTCCACCTGGAGCGTGACGATCTCATTCTTCGGCTCTTCGCCCTTGGCCCGGACGGTCCGGCTCGCTTCCTGCACGACGAGACGGCTCTGACCGACGTCGAGGGAGACGATTTCGCCCACGATCGTCTTCTCCGCCGCCGCGGAGGTCGCGGGCGGAGCGGGAGCGGCGGCCCTGGCCGACATCAGGCCGAGCGCGAGGGAGAGGAGGGTCACGGGGAGCATGGTTCGTCCAGCCCTGCGTGTAAGCAGACCACGTGCCGCGGCTGCGGCGCCGGGAAACAGCCGCCGCCGGGGCTGGCGGCTCCCCGGCCGTACCAAATCGGCGCGGAGAAGTCTCCGTTTTGGGTCACGACGGCTTCTTGATCCCGAACTTCTCGAGGCGGTACTGGAGGGTCCGGTAGGTCAGCCCGAGGAGCCGGGCGGACTTCGCGATGACCCAGCCGCTCTTCTCCATCGCCTGGACGATGAGCTGCCGCTCGAACTCCTCGATGTCGATCCCGTCGGCCGGGATCTCGAAGCCGTAAGGGCGGGCGGCGGGGGCCGTCCGGAGCCGGATCTCCACGGGCAGGTCGTCCGTCCGGATGGTTCCCCCCTCCGACAGGAGGACGGCGCGCTCCACGACGCTCTCGAGCTGGCGCACGTTGCCGGGCCACGGGTAGCGGACGAGCTGGTCCATCGCGGCCGGCTCGATCGCGCCGACGGACGTGCCGTGCGCGTGGTTCGCCTTGTCGAGGAACCTCTGCACGAGCGCCGGGATGTCCGAGGCCCGGTCGCGCAGGGGCGGGAGGACGATGGGGATGACGTTGAGCCGGTAGAACAGGTCCTCGCGGAACTGGCCGGCTTTCATCATCGCCTCGAGGTCCCGGTTCGTCGCCGTCACGACGCGCACGTCGACCGGGATCGTCTCGTTGCCGCCCACCCTCTTGACCTCCCGCTCCTGGAGAGTGCGGAGGATCTTCCCCTGCAGGGGTAGCGACAGGTCGCCGATCTCGTCCAGGAAGAGCGTGGAGCCGCTGGCGGCTTCGAAGAGGCCGATCTTCCGGGCGTCGGCGCTGGTGAACGAGCCCTTCTCGTGCCCGAACAGCTCGCTCTCCAGGAGGTTCTCCGGGATCGCCGCGCAGTTGATCGCCTGGAACGGCCGCGCCGTCCGGGTGGAACGGGCGTGGACGGCGCGGGCCACCAGCTCCTTGCCGGTGCCGGACTCGCCGCGGATCAGCACGGTGGAGTTCGTCGGTGCGATCTTCTCCACCAGGCGGAACACCTCGCGCATCGACGGGCTCTCGCCCACGATGGCCTCGAGGCCGTCGTGCTTGAGGCGCCGCTCGAGCCGGATGTTCTTCTCGGCCAGGCGGAACGTGTCGAGCGCGCGCTCCACCCGGAACAGGAGCTCGTCGGCCACGACGGGCTTCGACATGTAGTCGAAGGCGCCGAGCCGGTGCGCCTCGCGGGCGCGATCCACGGAGCCGTGCGCGGTGATCAGGATGATCCGGGGCGGGAGCGGCCCCTCGTTCAGCGCCTTGACGACGTCCATGCCGGTGAGGCCCGGCATCTTCAGGTCGGTCAGCACCACCTCGGGCCGGATCTCCGCCGCCTTCGCGACGGCCTCGCGCCCGTCGGCCGCGACGGCGACGCGGTAGCCCTCGTCCTCCAGGATCATCTGGAGACTCTCTCTCTGGTGCTTCTCGTCGTCGACGACGAGAAGCGTGGCCTTCGGGGACGGTACGTTCATGCGGGGGCTTCCTCGTGCGGCGTGCGGCGCGTGCCGGATCCGGCGATTGTAGTGGTCACGCCGGCACGGGCAGGGTCATCCGGAACCGGGCGCCGCGCGTCCCGTCGCCCCGGTTCTCGGCGGCGATCCGGCCGCCGTGGTCCTCGACGATCCGCTTCACCATCGCGAGGCCCAGCCCGACGCCCCCTTCCTTCTTCGAGAAATACGGCTCGAAGAGGCGCGGGAGGTCGGCCTCCGGGATGCCGGGGCCGCCGTCCTCGACGGTCAGCGCGAGCCGCCGGCCGGTCTCCGACTCCTCGAGGCCGAGGGCAACCTTCATCGCTCCGCCGGTCCGGTCCATTGCCTGGACCGCGTTCTGCACCAGGTTCCAGACGGCCGACTTGATCAGGGAGCCGTCCACGAAGACGCGGGGGAGGTCGTCGGGGATCGCCCTCTCGATCGTCACGTGCGCCCGATCCGCCATCTCGGAGAGGTCCCGCAGCGTGCCGTCGACGAGGGTCGCCAGATCGGTGGGGGCCGGGGTCAGCGTCAGGGGACGGCCATACGAAAGGAAGTTGTTGATCAGGGTCGTGAGGCGGTCGATCTCCTCGCGGAGGGTCTCGATGCGCGCCCCGTATTCGGCGGCGGCCACGTCGTCGGCAGGCTTGTGGCGTCGCCTCAGCACGTCGAGCCCCAGGGAGAGCGCGTTCAGCGGGTTCTTGATCTCGTGCGCCAGGCCGGACGCGAGGTGCCCGATCTCGGCCCGCTTCTCGGCGGCGGTCAGCCGCACCTCGAGGTTCTGTCTCTCCCGCAGCCGCTCGGTCATCCGGTTGAACGAGGCGATGAGGGCGCCGACCTCGTCGTCGCGATCCGCTTCGATCTTGACGTCGAGCCGCCCGTCCGCGACGAGCGCGGCGGCACGGGCCAGCTCGTCCAGCGGATGCGTCAAGGTCCGCGTCAGGAGGAGCAGGAAGACGAGCCCCAGCGCGAAGACCCCGAGGAGGGCGTAGAGGCGGCGGCGGAAGTTGTCGGCGAGCTGCTCGGTGATGTTCTCCAGCGTGTACTTGATCTCGATGTCCCCGAGAAGCCGGCCCTCGGCCACCAGGGGCAGGCGGAGCGTCCGGTTCGGGACCCCTTCTCCCACCACGCCCGAGATCAGGATGTCGCGGGGACCGGTCGGGACCTGCGCCTTCGACCCCTTCTTCTTCGGCCCGGGCGCGGGCGTCGGCATCGGATCGGGGAAGGGCCGGCCCCCTTCGGTCACCCGGATCTCGCGCAGCCCCTGGTTCCTCAGCTTCTCGGTGTAGTCCGACAGGACCCGCTCGTCCTTCCATCCCTCGGGGCCGATCTGGGTGGCGGCCACCTGGATGGCGACGGCGAGCGACTGGTACGTGGCGTCCGCCTCGGCGAGGGTGTCGCTGCGGGTGCGGAAGTAGAGGACGGTCTGGGCCGCGGCCGCCAGCATCAGGATCGCCGTGAGCATCGATCCGAAGCGTGCGGAGAGGCTGACGCCGCGGAACGGATCGGGGAATCGCATGCCGCGACGATCGTACGCCGGGGGTCAGCCCGCCAGGACGGACTTGGCCAGGAAGTAGAGGCCGAAGAGCACCAGGAGGAGTCCGGCCATGATCGTGGACCGGCGTATCCAGTAGCCGATCGGGTGATCGTGGAGGCGTTCCAGCACCACGATGAGCAACGTGAACCACCCGAAGACACCGCAGCCCACGCCGAGCGCGAAGGACCCCCCGGATGGCAAGGTCGGCGACAGCAGGCGATGTCCGACCAGGAAGCTGATGACGAGCGTCCAGTTGACGAAGAGCGTGGGGTTGGCGGCGCCCTGCACCAGGCCGACCAGGACCGGCAGCCTCGAGCGGCGCGCCGGCGGCGGCGTGGAGGGCGTCTCCGTCCGGTCCTCGAGCTGCGCCGCCAGGGCGGCGTCCCGCCGGCGGTCGAGGATCAGCACCTTCAGGCCATAGGCGATCAGCACCGCGGCGAAGCCCGCCTTCACCCACCGCTCGGTCACGATCCGCTCGAGGACCCAGCCGAACCCCATGGCGATCAGGCCGCAGATGAGCGCATCGATGAGCGCCCCGCCGAGGCCGACCCGATACGCGTCCCGCCGGTGCCCGAGCGAGGCCTTGCGGATGAC
This sequence comes from uncultured Holophagales bacterium, assembly GCA_964384675.1. Taxonomy (GTDB): domain Bacteria; phylum Acidobacteriota; class Thermoanaerobaculia; order UBA5066; family UBA5066; genus CAYLNK01. The sequence goes on from CAYLNK010000204.1 coordinate 8,757, forward strand.
CGTCACGTTGAGGGGACCCGGAGGAATCGCGCACGAGAACCCGGTCAGGAAGCCGACGAGCCACGCGATCGAGGGGCCGGAGCCGTCCACGGCGGAATGGTCTCACGTCCGTTGCGGGCCTCCGGGGAGCGGCGTACAGTGATCCCGATGCGATCCCTCCTCGCCGCGACCGCGTCCCTCGCGCTGGCGCTTCCGCTGGCCGGTCAGTCCACGCTCGAGTTCGATCCGAAGGTCGGCGCGATCGGCGCCGAGGTCGTCGTGAAGAGCCCGGTCCCGCCCGGCGCCGTGCTGCGCTTCGCGGGCCGCACGCTCCCTCTTCTGCGCGAGCCCAACCGCCCGCCGTCGTTCGTGATCCCGCTCTCCTCGGCCACCGGGTTCCTGGAGCTCGTGGTGGACGGCAAGCTCGTGGCGAAGAGCGCCGTTCCGTTCATCGTCTCGGGAACGTCCCTGGTGTCGGCCCCGAAGCTCGTCGGGCTCAAGGAGGCGATCGACGTCTTCGGGTACGTCGATCCACGGCCCGAGGGGGCGCTCGCTCCGGAGCCGAAGGCGAAGGCGGTCCTGAAGCTCGGCGACAACGACATCCTCACGATCGGCGAGGCGCCCCCGTCCCGGCTGGGAACGGCCGTCGAGCTGGGAGACGCCTCGTCCGCGGCGCGCACCGGGATGGGGCAGCCCGGCTTCCTGATCACGGCCCGCCCTCCGAAGAAGAAGCTGACGGTCCCGACCCCGCCCCCGAACTGAAGTCCCCTCGGCCGCTTTGCGGCCTGCGGTGTAACCCGGAGGCCGCGCGTCAGGCGCGTCTGCGCGCCTTGACCTCGTCGATCAGCGCGTAATACGCGTCCAGGAACGGTCCCTCCGAGTATTCGCGGTTCCAGGCGGCCCGTCCGCTCTCGCCCAGGTTCCTCCGGAGCTCCGCGTCGGCGCGGATCGACTCCATCGCGGCGAGGAGCCCGGTGAGGTCCTGATAGACGAGGCCGCCTCCCGTCGACGCGACGAGCTCTTCGAGGGCGCCGCCCGGCGGCACGATCGCAGGCACTCCCGCCGCGAAGGCGTCCAGCGGGGCGAGCCCGAACGTCTCCCACGCGCGTGAGGGCGAGACCGCGGCGAGGGCCCCGGCATGCGCTTCGTACAGCTCGTCCTCGTCGAGCCAGCCCGTGAGGTGGACGTGGGGAAGGTCGCGGATGGCCCGGGACAGCGGCTCGAAGAGTGAGCCGGAGCCGGCGATCACGAGGTCCGCCTCGCGGTAGGCGCGGAAGCGATCGACGAGCTCCTCCACGCCTTTGAGCGGCTCGAGCCGTCCGGCGCAGAGGAAGTACGGGCGCGGAGCGAAGGTCCGCGGGGCGCCGCCCGGGAGGGGTGGCCGAGGCCGCGGACGGAACAGCGGCATCACCCGAGTCGGAACCGGAAGACCGTTGGCGGCGTGCAGGCGGCGGCTCGTCTCGCTCGGCACGAGCACCTCGTCGACGTGCGCGAGGGCCCGCTTCAGGACCGGCGTGCGCCTCCAGAGCTGCGGCGGGCGGCGGGCGGCGAGGGTGCACCTCAGGCACGTCCTCTCCCGGCACGCCTCCCGCCCCATCCGGTAGAGGATGTGCGTCTCGCAGACGAGCCAGTAGTCGTGCAGCGAGAGGAGCTTCGGTCCGGTCCCGTAACGGAGCACGTCCGGCCCCCCGAGGAGCGAGACGTTGTGGAAGTTGAGGACGTCGAACGGCTCCGCGAGGAGCGTCGCGAGCTGGGCCCGGGTGCCCACGGGGCGCCCGAGCTGGTGCGCGAGGACCTGGCCGGCCCGGCCCAGCGGATCCCGCAACGCGTGGACCGTCAGGCCCGGGACGGCAGCGGGCGGCGCGCTCCGCTGGCCGGAGAGGAGCTCGTAGGAGTCGGGGGCGTGGATCACGTGGACGTCGTGCCCCTCCCGGGCGAGGAGGCGCGAGAGCCGCTCCACGAAGACCCCGTCCCCGCCGAAGTTGGCCGGGGGGTAGAACGTCGTGATCTGCGCGATCCGGAGCGGCCTCACGCCGGGGCCTCCGCAAGCCGGTCGAGGAGCGCGAGGAGCTGGAGCGCCGAGCGGCTCCAGGTGAGACGCCCCACCCGGCGGTGCGCCTCCGCGCCGCGCCGGTCGCGCTCGGACGAGTCGCGCAGGAGGCGACCCGTCGCCGCGGCCATGCCCTCGACGTCGCCCGGGTCGACGAAGAGACCGCCCTCCCCGAGCAGCTCGGGGAGCGGGCTGCGGCGCGTCGCGATCACCGGCAGCCCGCAGGCGGCCGCCTCGATGGCCGGGAGGCCGAAGCCCTCGTTCATGGACGGGAGCACCAGCGCGCGGGCGCCGGCGAAGACGTGCACGACCTCCTCGTCGGTGCGGAAGCCGGCGAAGAGAACGCGGTCCTCCATCCGGTGGCGCGCGAGCGCGGCGAGGAGCGCGCCGAGGCCGGGCGTGAAACGGTCGCCCTCGACGTCGCCGACGATGACCAGGCGGGCCGGCGGGCCCCCCAGGCTCGCGCGGCTCCGCTCGTACCGGGCCAGCGCCTCGACGTACGCCGGGAGGTTCTTGTGCGGGTTCACGCCTCCGAGGTAGACGAGGTACGGCTCACCCGGCGTCAGCCCGAGCCCGGCGACGACGGAAGGGTCGACGTCCTCCGGCGCGAGGGGGCGGAACGTGTCGTCGGGAGCCTCGTCCACGACCGACACGTCCTCGGGGTCGTGCCGGAAGACACGCAGCAGGCCCTCTCGCGAGTGGTTCGACACCGTCAGCACGTGATCGGCGCGGGCGTGCGCGAGCCGGGCCTTGGCGAACCACGCGGCGCGGGCGAGCATCCCGGGAAAGACGAGCTCCGGGTGCTCCTCGGCGATCACGTCGTGGTCGCCCAGGAGGACGCGCGGGCCGGGCGGCAGCGGGACGAACGTGAAGACGCTCGGAAAGAACGTCCAGTCCGGCGCGACGCGCAGGAGCGCCCGCGACACGGCCAGGATGCCGTGCAGGGTCCGCCCCGACCCGTGCCTGCCGGCCCGGCCCACGATTTCCCAGCGCGTCGACGCCGGCAGATCCGACCGCGCGGCCGTCTCGGCGTCGGCCACGAGGATCAGCTCGTGACGCCCTCCGGCGGCCAGGACCGCACGCATCAGACACCTCGTGAAACGGCCGTAGCCGCGGGGATTCAGGAGGCAGCTGCCGTCCACGGCGACGCGCAGCGCGCGGGTCATGCGAGGCGCTCCTCGCTGGCGCCGGGCCCGGCGAGCGCTCCCACGAGCTCCCCGACGACTCCGGAGAGGAGGAGCGGAACCGACTCGATCGCGCCCCACGCCGCTCGAGCCGCGCCGTCGCCCCCGGCCCGAAGCGCGCCGAACAGGCGCACGGCCAGCACCGCCGGGAGCGCCGGC
>CAYLNK010000205.1:0-12127 GCA_964384675.1 uncultured Holophagales bacterium
CAGGGCGGCGACCGCGAGCGACGCGACCGCGGCGGAGACGACGGCCGGGAAGCGGATCGCCGCCTCGCCGTGCCCGAAGAGCGCGGTCGACGCGCGGATCGCCCACGCCACGCCCGGTCCTTTGCTGTAGTAGGACAGCTCGGCCCGGCGAGACCAGTCCCAGTAGTGCGCCTCGTCGGCCACCAGCTCGTACGGGCAGAGCCAGACGAGATACGCGACCCGCGCCGCCGTGAGGCCGAGCACCAGCCCGAGCGGTCCGCGCCACCCGCTCCGGCCGGCGGAGGGCGTCACCGGCAACGGGGATTCACGGCTTGAGGCTCCCGGCGAAGGGGAGCTTCGACTTCTCGATGTCGACCAGCGGCCCCAGCTCGTAGACGTTCCGGTACCCGTAGTTGTAGAGCGCGACGTACGTGGACAGGTTCAGGGAGGCGCTCGGCATCTTCGTGGGGAACGGCTGCTCGGCGTTCCGGAAGTTGTTGTTGCAGTAGATCAGGATCCGCGTCGCCGGGTCGGGGATCGTCTTCTTCAGGCTCGCGACCGCGATGTCGGGGAAGCTCAGGTTGATCGCCCCCCGCACGTGGAGCTGGTCGTACTTCTCACGGCTCCGCGCGTCGAGCACGATCGTCCCGGGCTCTCCGCTCATCTTCAGGAACGCGGCCTCGGTGAGGCGGCGCGACTGCCGGTGGGCCGCCGCCTCGCGCGTGACCCTCAGGAACCCCTCCATGTCGATCGCGGGGTTGTCCGGGACCTTCCCGTCGGCGACGAGAGGACCGGCCAGCGCGAGAAGGGCGGCGGAGATGGCGATCAGACGGTGGCTCATCACGGGTACCTCCGGGCCGGGGGCCGGCACGGAGAGGATACGTCCGCCGGGCCGTCACGATCGTCCCGGGCCACAGGGAACCGGGAGGGCCGGAGCCGATCGAGCCCACGATCGAGCGGCTGGCCCCCCGGCCGTGACGTAAGACCGCTCTACGATTCGTGCAGCAGGTGGAGCTCGGTGAGCCCGCCGGTGTTGCTGTAGGCGTCCTTCTTGAGGGTCGGCGCGACGATCCCGAACAGGAAGAGGATGAAACCGGCGCCCACGACGCCGGCGTGCACCATCAGGGTCGGGATCTTGACCGCGCGGAGGTGGTCGGAGTTGTTCATCGCGATGGTCACGTCCGGCGAGGTCAGCGGCAAGGGCGCGAGGTCTGGACCCGGGGCCATGAAGAGCCGCCCCTCCGCGACGACCTTCTGAACCGGCGTCCCGCTGATGTAGACGGCGGCGTGGTCGGCCGCCGAGGCCACCGGAAGGGCGAGGTGAGCCGGCGTCCAGAAGTTGCCCTGGGCTTCCTCCCACATGGAATAGAGCCTGAAGCCGGAGAAGGCCATCAGGATCAACCCCACGACGAGGGTGAACAGACGCGTCTTGGTCATTTGGAGCCTCCTCGGACGGAGCCCTCACCGGGTCATCCGTCTCCCCGAGCGGATCTGCGGTAGGGGTGGCGCCAACCCCCCGACATGAAGTTAGGCGGGAAAAGCCCCCGTCGCCTGATCCATCGGCATCATTCCCCGCCGCCCGCTTCTGACAGGGCCGGGCGTGCACACCTCGAACTTCCTGCCCGATCCGCCGTAATCTTCCAGGGATGACGCGAAAGACGAAGATCGTCCTGGGAGTCGTCGCGGTCCTGGCCGCGTCGGCCGCCGCCCTGAGCGCCGTTTCGTCCCGGAATCGCGGCGTGACGAAGGTCCTGACCGCCAAGGTCGCCGTCCAGGACGTCGTCTCCAAGGTCACCGCCAACGGGAAGATCCAGGCCGAGAACAAGGTCGAGCTGTCCGCCCTGGTGCAGGGCCAGATCGTGAACCTGGTCGTGCGCGAGGGCGACCGGGTCAAGAAGGGGGACTTCCTCCTCCAGATCGACCGGAACCGGGCCGCCGCGGAGGAGGCCAGCTCCGCCGCCGCCCTGAAGGTGAGCCAGGCCGACCTGGACGCCGCCCGGACGGCCCTGGAGCAGGCGCGCCGCGATCACGACCGGATGCTGTCGAACTTCCGGGCCCGGATCTCCTCCGAGGCCGACCTCCAGAAGACCCAGGCCGCGCTCGACACCGCCCGGGCGACCCTCGTCGGGATGCAGAACCGGGTGGACCAGACGCGCGCCACACTGAACGCCTACCGGGACACCCTCTCGAAGACCACCATCCGCGCGCCGCTCGACGGCGTCATCACCACGCTCCGGATGAAAGCGGGCGAGGTGACGGTCATCGGCACGATGAACAACCCCGGCACGCAGCTCATGACCATCTCCGACATGTCGAGCGTCCTCGCCGTCCTGATGGTGGACGAGACCGACACCCCGAACGTCCAGGTGGGTCAGAAGACGCTCCTCACGATCGACGCCTACCCCGGACGGACGTTCGACGGCACCGTCACCGAGGTCGGCCACTCCCCCATCCTGAGGGACGACCAGGACCTGCAGGGGCTCACGACCACCTCCGACGCCATCAACTTCAAGGTGAAGGTGAAGCTCGCCGCGCCGCCCCCCGGGATCCGGCCCGGCTTCTCGGTGAGCGCCGACATCGTGACGGGGACCAAGGCCCAGGTCCCGGTGGTCTCGCTCGCGGCCGTCATCGTGCGGGACTCGCCCAAAGGAGAGAAGACCGCCTCGGGACGGCTGAAGACCGAGGAAGGCGTCTACGTCATCAAGGACGGCAAGACCGCCTTCCTCCCGATCCAGACCGGCCTCACCGGGGACCTCGTGGTCGAGGTGCGCGAGGGGCTCACGGCCGGCCAGGAGATCGTGACCGGTCCGTTCAAGGCGCTCCGGTCGCTCAAGGAAGGAGACAAGCTCGCCGCCGCCACCGACAAGGAACGGAAGGCGCTGGAAGCCTCGGCGAGCGGAACGCCCTGATGCGCCTCGCGGAGCTTCTCGCCGTCGCCCTTTCGGCGCTCCGCCTCAACAAGCTCCGCTCCGGCCTCACGCTCCTGGGCGTGATCATCGGCGTGATGACGGTGGTATCGATCCTCTCGATCATCAGCGGCCTGAACGACTACGTCACCTCCAAGGTCGTGAACCTCAACCCCGACGTCCTCGTCTTCACCAAGTACGGGATCATCCGGAGCCGCTCCGAGTTCCTGATGGCGCGGAAGCGGAAGCCGGTCACGCTGCGCGACCTGCGTGTGGTCGAGTCCCACTGCGCCTCGTGCGGGGCCGTCGGGGCCCAGGCCGACCAGACCGCCTCGGTGAGGTCCGGCCGGCTGAAGCTCGGGGCCGTCACGATCTCGGGCTACACCGCCAATGCCGGCTCGCTCCTGAACGTCGACCTCCAGGCGGGGCGCTTCTTCCTGCCGTCCGAGGAGCAGCATGCCGCCGCGGTGGCGATCATCGGCACCGACGTACAGGACCAGCTCTTCCCGAACCTCGACCCGATCGGCCGCACGATCTACGTGCACGGCTACCCGCTCCGCGTCATCGGCCTCCAGACGCGGCTCGGCAAGGTGCTCGGCCAGAGCAAGGACAACGTCGTCTTCGTGCCGATCACCTTCCTCCAGAAGGTCCTGACGTCGGACGAGGGGATCGCCCTCCTGGTCCGTCCGGCGCGCGGGATGGAAGGGCTCGCGCAGACCGAGGACGAGGTGCGCACCTTGCTGCGCTCGCTGCGCAAGACGCCGTTCCGGGCCGAGGACCCGTTCGGGATCGTCGGCTTCGAGGCGATCCAGGCCCTCTGGCGCTCGATCTCCGCCGGGGCGTTCGCGCTGATGATCCTGATCTCCGGCATCTCCCTCGTGGTCGGCGCGATCGTGATCGCCAACATCATGTTCGTTTCGGTCGTCGAGCGCACCCAGGAGATCGGCCTGCGGATGGCGCTCGGCGCGCGGCGGCGCGACATCCGCCGGCAGTTCCTCCTGGAGTCGGCCCTCCTCTCGGCGCTGGGCGGAGCGATCGGCGTCGTCGGCGGCGCCCTCGTGGCGGTCGTCGTCAACCAGTTCTTCCCGGCCCAGGTGCGCCCCGCCTTCATCCTCCTCGGGCTCGTCGTCGCGACGCTCACCGGCGTCCTCGCGGGCCTCGCCCCGTCCTCCGCGGCGGCCAAGCTGCCTCCCGTCGAGGCGCTCCGGTACGAGTGACTCGATGCTCGAGATCCTGAGGTCCTTCGTCCGGCGCGGGCTCGTCTCGAACGTGAGGTTCGCGTTCGGGGCGATCCGCGAGCACAAGCTCCGCTCCGGCCTCACCATCCTGGGGATCGTGGTCGGCGTGACGACGGTGATCGCGATGGTGGCGATCGTCACCGGCTTCAACAACAACGTCACCGGCAACCTCCAGGCGTTCGGGGCGAACCGGATCGAGATCCAGAAGTACGAGGACCGCTTCGGCCCGGGAGGCCCGTCGAGCGACGAGGAGCGGCGCCGCAAGAACCTCACCCGGGAGGACGCGGAGGCGCTCCGGATCGCGCTCGGGGAGCGGGCCACGGTCTCGACGATCTGCGGCTACTTCGACTCCGAGGTGCACGTGAAGAACGGCAGCCTCGAGGCGAATACCCCGTACGTCATCTCGGCGGACGAGTTCTACCCCACCGGGGCCGCGTACAACGTCGCCCGCGGCCGCTTCTTCACGCCCGAGGACGTGAGCCACGGCAGCCCGGTGATCGTGCTCGGCGGCGACGTAAAGGACGCCATCTTCCCGCGCGAGGACCCGATCGGGAAGGACGTGACGGTCAACGGCATGAGGTACCGGGTGGTGGGCGTGCTCGAGAAGAAGGGCGCGCAGTTCGGCTACTCGCCCGACAACAAGGTCGTCATGCCGCACGGCACGTTCCTCAAGCAGTTCGGCTTCCGGGTGCGGACGGACGGCGTGAACCTGAACGTCGTCCCGAAGCGGGTCGAGGAGATGCAGGCCGTCATCGACACCTCGATCGCGGTGCTGCGCCTGCGCCGCAAGGTGCCGTTCAACAGGCCGAACGACTTCGCGGTCGTCACTCCCGACCAGCTGATCTCGCAGTTCCGGGCCATCACCAGCGGGGTCGCCGGCGCGATGGTGTTCATCGCGCTCATCTCGCTCGTGATCGGCGGCGTCGGCGTCATGAACATCATGCTCGTCGCCGTCACGCAGCGGACCCGGGAGATCGGGATCCGCAAGGCGGTCGGCGCGCTGCGGCGCGACATCGTGAGCCAGTTCCTGGTGGAGGCGGTGACGCTCTCGACGCTGGGCGGCATCCTCGGCGTGGGGCTCGGGGTGGGGATCTCGGCCGCCGTGAAGGCCACCATACCAGCCCTCCCCACGTCGACGCCGCTCTGGTCGCTCCTCCTCGGCCTCCTGGTGTCGATGGGCGTCGGGATCTTCTTCGGCGCGTATCCCGCGGTGAAGGCCTCGCGCCTTCACCCCATCGAGGCGCTCCGCTACGAGTGAGGCGACCGGTGGCGTACGATTCCTCCGTGGACGCAACCGGCCTCCGCGCCTATCTCGCCCGGGACTGGAAGGCCGTGCGGGACCTCAAGGAGGACGGCTGGATCGAGCAGCTCGAGGCCGGCGATCCGGCGGAGGGAATCCGGCTGGCCGCCGAGCTGTACGAGGACGCGAAAGCCGCGCGACCCGACTGGCCGACGGACGAAGACCGGAGCGATGACTTCCGCCACCACGTGCAGCTCGCCGAGCTGCTCCGGCGTGCCGCGCTCCCGGGTCGCTAGGCTCCTCGGTGCGCTCGCTGGGGTCCTCCGGAAGAGGGGCGACACCTGGTGCGTGTTCGGGGCGCAGGCGGTGGGCGCCCACGGTGTCCCTCGGACGACGAACGACGTCGACGTCACGGTCCGGCTCGCCGCTGGCGACCCCCGGGCCTTCACCGACGACCTGGAGCGCGCCGGCTTCCTCCTCCGCGTGAGGGACGTCGACGGGTTCGTGCGGCGCACCAGCGTCCTGCCGTTCCGGCACACGGCGACCGGGATGGACCTGGACGTCGTCCTCGCGGGATCCGGCCTCGAGGACGACTTCCTCCGACGATCGGTCGACCTCACGCTCGAGGGCGTCGTCGTCAAGGTCATCAGCGCCGAAGACCTCGTCGTCACGAAGCTCCTGGCGGGGCGGCCGAAGGACGTGGACGACGCGCGTCTGATCCTGAGGCGAAAAGGGGCGTCGATCGACCAGGGCCGCATCCGGCAGACGCTCGCCGCGCTGGAGGCCGCGCTCGGCCAGTCCGACCTCCTGCCCGCGTTCGAGGCCGTCCGCCGCGGCTGAGGAAGCGGTGGCAACATCGACGGATGCAGCGACGACCGATTCCCGGAGCGCCCCGATGAAGGACAAGCGCGTCTACGACGACATCCTGGACGTCATCGGGAACACCCCGATGGTGAGGCTGAACAGGATCACCGCGGGGCTCGCCTGCTCCGTCTACGCGAAGCTCGAGTACCTGAACCCCATGGGAAGCACCAAGGATCGGATCGCCCGCTCCCTGGTGGAGCGGGCGGAGGCCGACGGCCGGCTCCATCCCGGGGACCTGATCCTCGAGGCGTCGTCAGGCAACACCGCGATGGGTCTCGCGCTGGTGGCGATCCAGAAGGAGTACCGGCTGAAGGTCGTGGTGCGGGACCGGACCAGCAAGGAGAAGCTCGACCAGCTGAAGGCCCTGGGCGTCGACGTCCACAAGGTGGACGCCACCCTCGCTCCCGAGCATCCCGACAGCTACAACCAGGTCACGCCCCGGCTCGCCCGTGAGATCGCGGGCTGCTACTTCCCCGACCAGCACAACAACCGGGAGAACAACCAGGCTCACTACGAATCGACGGGCCCGGAGATCTGGGAGCAGATGGACGGGCGGATCGACGTCTTCATCGCCGGGATGGGGACGGGCGGGACGATCGGGGGCGTGGGGCGGTACCTGAAGGAGCGGGACCCGCGCGTGAAGATCGTCGCCGTCGACGTGGAGGGCTCGATCTTCACGGAGTACTTCCGGACCGGGAAGGTCGGGGCGTCACACGCCTACCTCCTCGAGGGGCTCGGCGACGAGTTCCTGATCGGATGCGCCGAGTTCTCCGTGCTGGACGACATCGTCCAGATCTCGGACCGCGACGCCTTCCACGCCGCCCGCGAGCTGGTCCGCCGCGAGGGGATCCTGGCGGGCGGCTCCAGCGGCGCGGTCGTCTGCGCGCTTCGCCAGGTGGCCCGGGATCTGGGCCCGGAGGCGCGCGTGGCGGTCCTCTTTGCGGACGCCGCCTCGCGCTACCTGAGCACCATCTTCAACGACGACTGGATGGAGGAGAAGGGGCTGCTCTGAGGCTCTGATTCCCCTCCTCCCCGTCTCTTCACCGGACGGGGAAGGGTGGCCGCTTCGGCGTCTGGGGCGGGTTCCGCTTCAGCTGCTCCATCACGATCGCGATCGCCCTCTCGAGCTGCGGGTCCTTTCCGGCGATCACCTCGGCCGGCGTCTGCTCCACCTCCACGTCGGGCGGGACGCCGACGTTCTCGACGCCGAAGCCCTCCTCGGGCGCCCAGAACGCGAGATTCGGCGCGGTGATGGTGGCGCCGTCCATCAGAACGGGGAAGCCGAGGATGCCGACCAGGCCGCCCCAGGTCCGCTGTCCGACGAGCGTCCCGACCTTGAACTTGCGGAACATCCACGGCAGGAGATCGCCACCCGAGCCGGCCGTCTCGTCGATCAGCATCACCTTCGGGCCCTGGATCGAGGCGCTCGGCGTCTTCATGTCGTCGCCGTAGCGCATCGCCCACCACGCGATCGGCTCGCGGCGGAGCGCCTCGATGTAGTAGTCGGCCACGCTGCCGCCGCCGTTGAACCGCTCGTCCACGATGATCGCGTCCTTGAAGGCCTGCGGGTAGAAGTAGCGCTTGAAGTAGGTGTGGCCGAGGCCCGCGGTGTTGGGCACGTAGACGTACGCCACCCGCCCACCGGTCGCCTGATCGACCTTCTTCAGGTTCCCCTCGACCCAGTCGCGGTTGCGGAGCGCCGCCTCGTCCGTGACGGGCACGACGTTGACGGTGCGCGAGCCCTTTCCGTCCGGCGTGGGGCCGACGGTGATCTCCACGATCTTCCCCGCGGTCGCCTCGAAGCGGGCGTACAGGTTCTCCGGCGGCGCGAGGTCCTTGCCGTTCACCGCGAGGAGGTACTCCCCCGCCTTCACCTCGACTCCCGGCTCGGAGAGCGGCGCACGCAGCTCGGGGTTCCAGTTGAGGCCGCCGAAGACCTTCCGGAGGCGATAGCGTCCGTTCGCCACCTCGTAGTCGGCGCCGAGGAGCCCGCCGGGCACGGCCTGGACCTCGGCGAGCACGTCGCCGCCATTGGTGCGGTGGTGGCCGACGGCCAGCTCGCCGCACATCCACTGGATCAGGCGGGTGAGGTCGGCGCGGGAGGAGAGGTGCGGGAGGAACGGCGCGTACTTCGCCTTCACGGCCTTCCAGTCGCGCCCGTGCATCCCGGGGTCGTAGAAGTAGTCGCGGTTGACGCGCCACACCTCGTGAAGGATCTGCGGCCATTCGGCACGCGGGTCGACACGCACCTGGATCGCATCGATCTTCAGCCTGCCGTCGCCGTCGCCCCTGGCGTCCGTCTTACCTTCGCCCTTCTTCGCGGCCGGCCCGACGCTCCAGGTCTCCTTGAAGCGGGTCAGGAGCTTCTTGCCGTCGAAGGAGACCTCGTAGTCGTCGACCTCGGGCACGATCGTCTCGGCCTTGCGACTCTTCACGTCGAGCTTCTGGAGGGCAGTCTTGCCGTCGGCCTCGCGCAGGAACCAGACCTCGCCGGCGTTCGGCGAGGAGAGTTCGGAGATGTCGGCGGGCGGCACGGGGAGGTCGACGATGCGGGAGGCGAAGCCGTCGCGGTCGATGAGGACCGGATCGGCCTTCATCGGCTCCGGCTTCTTCACGTCCTTGCCGTCGCTCCTCTTGCCGGCCGGGGACTCGTCCTTCTTCTCGGCGTCTTTCGCGACGTCTCCCTTGTCGCCCTTCTCCTCGTCGCTCTCCTTCGCGAACGGCGACGGCGTTCCCGCCTTCAGCGTCGCGACGTAGATCCCGCGCGTGACGCGCACGTCCTGGTTGTTCAGCGAGAACCAGTTCCGCTGGGGGCCCGCGTCCGTGGAGGCGAGGAACCAGATCAGCTTGCCGCCCTTGTCGAAGACCGGCTCGGAGACGTCCGAGAGCCCGTCCGTCATCGGATACGACTTCTGCTCGATCACGTCGTAGACGTACAGCGTCTGGATGTACGTCGGGCCGGCGAGGGTGTAGGCGACCCAGCGGGAGTCCGGGGACCAGCTCGGGCGGAGCGTCTTCTGCGGCGCGTACAGCCTCTCCGAGGCGACCTTCCTCGCGGTCCCGGAGGCGAGCTCCACGACCCAGAGGGTCCAGGAGTTGTCGGTCAGCGCGATCCTCCTGCCGTCGGGCGACCAGGAGAGGCGGTCGTAGAAGCCGGAGCCCGGCACCCGGATCCTCCGTGGCGTTCCCCGGCCGTCCTGCGCGCGCACGACGAGCTCGTACTCGCCGCTCTCGTCGGAGACGTAGGCGATCTCCTTGCCGTCGGGCGACCAGACGGGGCCCCGCTCGTGGGCGCCCACCGTGTTCGTCAGGTTGCGCGGATCCCCCTTCTCGGCCGGCACGGTGACGATCTCTCCCCGGAACTCCAGGGCGACGCGGGCGCCGGACGGAGAGAGCGACGCGGCGCGCACCCACTTCGCCCCCTTCGCCCAGCGGGGACGTGTCTCGAGGAGGTCCGTGGCGACGGTGATCGGAAGCGCCGTGGCCTTCCGCGTGACCGGGTCGAGGAGATGGAGGAGCCCGGCCTGCTCGTAGACCAGCTTCCCGGCGCCCGCGGCGGCGTGGAGCACCGGGAAGTCGTCGTGGCCCGTCACCTTCGCCAGGGTCTTCGCCTTGGGGTCGAACGAGTAGACGTTGAACTCTCCGTCGCGGTCGGAGCGGAGGTAGAGCGTCCCCCCCACCCAGACCGGGCTCGCGTCGTTGCAGCGGCTCTCGGGCTGCGGGACCTTCTCGACGGCGTGGGTCACCACGTCGTAGAGCCAGATCCGCGACACCGTCCCGCCGCGGTAGCGCTTCCACTGGAGGTGCGCGGGCCGGTTCGGCGTGTAGGCGATCGTCCTGCCGTCCGGCGAGTAGGCCGCGCGGTCGGCGTTCGGGATCGGCAGCTTCGTCTCGACGCCTCCCTCCACCGGCACGGTGTAGAGCTGCGTATGCCGGTTGTTGACCGCCTCGCGCGGGGAAGAGAAGAGGATCGCCTTGCCGTCGGGCGTGAAGCCCTGGACGACGTCGCGTCCCGGGTGCCAGGTCAGCCGCCTCGGCACGCCTCCGCCCGACGGGACGACGTAGACGTCGAGGTTGCCGTCGAGCTCCGCGCTGAATGCGAGGAGAGAGCCGTCCGGGCTGAAGGCCGGGCTCGTCTTCGCGCCGGGGCCGGACGTGATCCGCTGCACCGCGCCGCCGTCCAGGCCGCTCGTATAGACGTCTCCGCCGTAGACGAAGGCGACCCGCTCGGCCGAGAGGGCCGGCTCCGTCAGCATCCTCGTCGGACCGGAGGCGGCCGCCGTGAGGGCCGGAGCCCCGTCGACGGCGGCGGTGAGTCCGGCGACGCCAGCGAGGAGGACGAGAGGGACGAAACGGCGAAGGCGCATGCGCTCCCCTTCCGGCCGGGCGGCGCCCGGACCGGACGCGATCATAGGGGCGCCCGAGGCCCGCGCGGCCGCAACCCGCCGGCGCGCGGACACGTATTCCAGGCTGAGGGACCGAGGAGGAACGCCATGCCGAGCGAGTCACCCCACGTCGAGGAGCTCAAGGTCTCCGGCCACGAGCTCCTCGCCGCCGTCAAGAAGCTGGTCCATCAGGGGAACATCCGCCGCATCAGCATCAAGAACCAGAAGGGGCACACCCTGCTGGAGATCCCCCTCGTCGTCGGCGTCGCCGGCGCGCTCCTGATCCCGGTCTGGGCGGCCGTCGGGGCGCTCGCCGCGCTCGTGGCGAAGTGCACGCTGGTCGTCGAGAGGATCGATCCCCCCCCGGGGACCGGCCCGGATACCACCGGCTCGTCCGGGCCGGCCGCCTGACCGCGCGGCCCGTCGGAGCGGGGGCCGCGGCACCGTCGGACCGGCGTACATTCCAGGGAGAAGAGGTTCGACCGAAGATGGACACGACCCGACCGCCCTCCCTCCCCCGCCGCCTCCTCGCCGCCACCGCACGCGGCCTCGACGGCGCCCGCCGCGCCGTCGTCAACGCCCTCTTCCTGGCGATCGCCGTGGTCCTCGTCGCCGGCATGATCGCCGGAGGCCCGAAGGTCCCGAAGGGGGGCGCGCTGGTGATCGCGCCGCGCGGCCCCCTCGTCGAGCAGCTCTCGGCCCGCTCGCCGCGCGACCTCGTCTCCGACCTCGCCGGCGGCGGCCGGGAGGAGACGCTGGTGAAGGACGTGGTCGACGCGCTCACCGCCGCCAAGGGAGACAAGCGGATCGCGGCCGTCTTCCTCGACCTTTCCGACCTGGGCCGCTCGAGCCCGACGAAGCTCGAGACGGTGGCCGCCGCGATCCGCGACTTCCGCAAGTCCGGCAAGAAGGTGATCGCCGCCGCGGACCGCTACGAGCAGTCGCCCTACTACCTGGCGGCCCACGCCGACGAGGTGCTGATGCACCCCGACGGCATCGTCTTCCTCGAGGGCTTCGGCCAGTACCGCACCTACTACCGCGACGCCATCGACCGGCTCGGCATCACCTGGAACGTCTTCCGCGTCGGCGAATACAAGTCGTTCGTCGAGCCGTACCTGCGGAACGACATGTCCCCGGAGGCGCGCGAGTCCAACGCGCTCTGGCTCGGGGAGCTGTGGCGCTCGTACCTCGCCGGCGTCGCCGCGGCACGGAAGAAGCAGCCCGCCGAGATCACCGCGATGATCGAGGAGCTGCCGGAGCGGCTGGAGGCCGCGCGCGGCGACGCCGCCAAGGTCGCCGTCGACGAGAAGCTCGTCGACCGCCTCGCGTCCCGCGACGAGGTGAGGAAGCGGATGGTCGAGCTGGCCGGAGAGGACCGGAGGACGAAGTCCTTCCGGAAGGTCTCGATGGCGGACTACCTCACGGCGCTCGGCGACGACCGGCCCGGCTCCGGCGGCTCCGGCG
Organism: uncultured Holophagales bacterium; assembly: GCA_964384675.1. GTDB lineage: Bacteria > Acidobacteriota > Thermoanaerobaculia > UBA5066 > UBA5066 > CAYLNK01. The sequence goes on from CAYLNK010000205.1 coordinate 12,077, forward strand.
GCGCGGTGGCCGTGGTGGTGGCGGCGGGCGACATCGTCGACGGGCACGCCG
>CAYLNK010000206.1:0-11972 GCA_964384675.1 uncultured Holophagales bacterium
GCTCCCCGTAGCCCCAGGCCGGGCCCGCCGCCGTGAGCGAGCCGCCCGTCAAGGGCACCGCGGTCTTGGCGCCGCCCAGGGCCGCGAGCAGGGCCCGGTGGACGAGCGAGTGGATCGCCGCGGGCTCCCTGAAGCGCACCTCGAGCTTCTGCGGGTGGACGTTGACGTCGCACAGGGTGGGGTCGACCGTGAGGAAGAGGACGAACGCGGGATGCCGGTCGTCGCGCAGGGCCTCGCGGGACGCCAGCGTGGCGGCGTGCGAGACGGAGGGGTCCTTCACGGCCCGGCCGTTCACGAAGAGCCACTGGTGGGTGCGCGAGGCGAACGTCGTCTCCGGCCTCGAGACCGCGCCGGTGAGGCGCATCCCCCAGCCGTCGTGGTCGAGCGGCGTCACCTGGCGGAGCCCGGAACGGAACAGCAGCTCCGTGAACCGGCTGACCGCGCCGTCGGTCGCGGGGAGGTCCACCAGGGGCCGCCCGTCGGCGTCCAATCGGAACGCCACGTCGGGGCGGGCGAGCGCCTGCGTCGTCACCGTGCGGACGATGGCCCGGGTCTCGGCCTCGACGCTCTTCAGGAACTTCCGGCGCGCCGGCACGTTCCCGAACAGGTCCTCGACCAGCACGGAGGTCCCCCGGGGCGCCCGGGACGGGGCCGCGAACGGCTCGGCGCCGCGGTCGGCCACCACGCGGGTGCCGAGGCCCGAGCCGTCCGGGCTGGTCGTCAGGGTGAGGCGCGAGACCGACGCGATCGAGGGAAGGGCCTCGCCCCGGAAGCCGAGCGTCCCGACGGCCGCCAGGTCCTGGAACGAGCGGATCTTGGAGGTGGCGTGCCGCTCCAGCGCCAGGCGGGCGTCGCCGGGCTCCATGCCGCAGCCGTCGTCGGTGACGAGGAGCCGCCCCAGACCGCCCCGGTCCGCCTCCACCGCCACCTGGCGGGCGCCGGCGTCCAGGGCGTTCTCGACGAGCTCCTTGACGGCCGAGGCCGGCCGCTCCACCACCTCGCCCGCCGCGATCTGGTTGACGAGGTCGTCCGCGAGGACGGCGATCCGGCTCACTCGCGCATGTTACCCGCGAGAACTTTCCGGGACGGATTCCCGTACCTCTTGCCGTCACGGCAGCAAGGTCCCCGAGCGGCGCGGCACCCGGAAACCAAGACGCGCACAGGGGCATCGCAATCACGGCACGGGGAGAGCAGGGAGGATCGGATGAAGCGGAAATGGGTCATCGTGGCCAGCACGGGTCTCCTCCTCACGGCTGGGGCCGTCTTCGCGTCGCGGGGACGCGAGAAAGGCCCCGTCAAGGAGGAGTCGAGCCCGTTCCGCGTCGGGAAAGTGCAGACCCAGGACTTGCAGGTCTCCGTCCGCGAGGTCGGCATCGTGGATCCCGAGACCAAGGTCGACGTGAAGTCGGCCGTCTCCGGACGGGTCCTCTCCCTCCGGGTGCGCGAGGGCGCCGTCGTGAAGCCGGGAGACCTCCTGGCCGAGGTCGAGCCCGACGTCACCCAGGCACAGTCGCTTTCCGACGTCCAGGCGAGCGTCACCGAGCACGAGCTCCGGGTGCGCGACGCCGAGCGGGAGCTGGCGGCCCAGAAGGCGCTCTTCGACTCCGGCCTCATCGGCAGCGAGACGCTGAAGAACTTCGTCGTGAAGCGCGACCTCGCGAACGAGGCGCTCAAGGCCGCGAAGATGCGTTACCAGATCGTCGAGGATCGTGGCATCCCGATCTCCGGCAATGCCGCGTCCCAGAAGGCCCGGGTCACGTCGCCGATGGGCGGCGTCGTCATCAAGAAGGGCGTCGAGCTGGGCGAGACCGTCACCTCGGGCGTCTCCTCGTTCAACGCGGGCACCGTGCTCTTCACCGTGGCCGACCTCGGCTCGCTCCTCATCAAGGTCAACCTGAACGAGGTCGACATCGCCAAGGTCACCGTCGGCCAGCCCGTCCAGATCACCCTCGATGCGTACCCGCAGAAGGTCTTCACCGGAAAGGTCCGCTTCATCGCACCGGCGGCCAAGCTGGTCGAGAAGATCAAGGTCTTCGAGGTGGAGGTCGCGATCGACGAGCTGGGCGCCGCGTTCCGCACCGGGATGAGCGCCAACGTCGAGATCCTCGGCGAGAAGCGCGACAAGGCGGTCTCGATCCCGCTCGAGGCGCTTCAGAAGAAGGACGGCCAGGTCGTGGTCTTCAAGCTGAAGACCGGGCTCGCCCCGCAGCTCCTGGCCAAGGCGAAGGAAGGCCTCTCCGGCCGCACCAAGTTCATCTGGCTCTCCGAGCACTGGAAGGACTACTTCGACGTCGTCCCGGTGCAGGCCGGGATCGCCACCCTCGAGCGCGTCGAGGTGGTGTCGGGCCTGAAGGGGGACGAGCAGGTCGCCCTCGAGGACCCGACCAAGAAGAAGGTCGAGAAGGACGACGAGAACAACTGAAGTATCGAGGGGAGGCCCTCGCTGGGCCTCCCCTCACCCCTCCCACACGAATCGCCTTCCGAAGACCCTTCCACGGCCGACCTCATCTCTGCGCCCTGCGGTCCCCACGCTGGGAGGTCCTGCCAAACGGCGCGCCTCCCGGCCGCGTCCGAACCACTGCCGGCGTGAGCCCCGTCCACCACGTCCCGCACCACCAGCGTCCATCACGGGAGAGAAGCACGTGGCCAACGTCATCGAAACCAGCCAGCTCACCAAGGTCTTCGGCTCGAACGGCACGGCCGTCCACGCGCTCCGCGGCATCGACCTCGCGGTCGGGCGTGGCGAGTTCACCGCGCTGATCGGACCGTCCGGCTCGGGGAAGTCGACGCTGATGGCGATCCTCGGCTGCCTCGACTCCCCCACCGACGGGCGGTACGCGCTCGACGGGCACGAGGTGCAGGGGCTCTCCGGCTCGGAGCTGGCACGGATTCGCAACGAGAAGATCGGCTTCGTCTTCCAGAGCTACAACCTGCTCCCGAAGGCCTCCGTGGCGCGGAACGTGGAGCTGCCGATGCTGTACGCGGGCGTCGGCCGCAAGGAGCGGCGCACGCGCGCCCTGGAGCTCCTCGAGAAGGTCGGGATCCCGGACAAGGCGAACGTGCTCCCCGCCCAGCTCTCGGGCGGACAGCGTCAGCGGGTGGCGATCGCCCGGGCGCTGGCGAACCGGCCGGCGCTCCTCCTGGCCGACGAGCCGACCGGCGCGCTCGACTCGAAGACCGGCGCCGAGGTGCTCGGGCTCTTCCGCGAGCTGCACCGGCAGGGGAACACGGTCGTCCTCGTGACGCACGACCCGTCGATCGCGGCGCTCGCCGAGCGGCGCGTCGAGCTGCACGACGGTCTGATCAGCAGCGACCACGGACGGACGTCGGACCCGGCCGGCGAGGCGAGGGCGGCGTGAGCGCCGGCCGCGTGAGAGCCCAGGGCGCCTTCCGCGAGCGCGTCGCGTCGGCCTTCGTCGAGATCCGCGAGAACCTGGGCCGCTCCACGCTGCAGGCGCTCGGCGTGATGCTGGGAGTGGCCTCGGTCCTGGGCGGCTTCTCGATCTCCGACAGCCAGCGGAAGCGGGCCGACGAGATGTTCGTGAAGCTGGGCGGGCTCGACAAGCTGAACGTCCAGACGGCCGCGGCGATCAAGGACGGCAACCCGACCGCCCTCCAGACCGCCAACCTCGGGCTCCGCCACGACGATGCCGAGGAGGGTGCCGCGCTCGACGAGAAGACCGTCCACGGCGTCTCCGTCCAGCGCACGGCGCAGGCCCGGGTCGTCTCCCCGTGGGGGGACCAGCAGCGGCGCGTCACCGGCATCGCCGCGGACTTCCTGGCGCTCGAGGGGTACGAGATCGAGCGGGGCCGCGCCCTCTCGCTCGCCGACGTCGACAGCGCCGCGCCGGTCGTCGTCCTCGGTACCGAGGCCGCCTCGGTCTTCTTCCCGACCGGCGACGCCCTCGGCCAGTCGATGAAGATCGGCGACGTGCCGGTGACGGTCGTCGGCCTCCTGCGGGACCGCGTCTTCCGCTTCCGGGCCAACCAGGGGAACATCTTCTGGCGGAAGAACCAGCTCATCGCGATCCCCGCCACGCTGGTGCAGCGACGGATGCAGGGCGATGCCTATCAGCGGCTCGACCGGATGACGTTCAAGGTCCCGAACCTCGATGCCATGACCGACTTCAGCAAGTCGCTCTCGAACCTCCTCAAGGCGAACCACCGCCAGCAGGAGGACTTCCGCCTGGACGACGTGGCGGCGCGGGTGAGGAAACGCCGCAGCCAGGGCGACGTCTACAACATGATCTTCATGCTCTCCGGCGTCCTCGCCCTCCTGGGCGGCGGCATGGTCAACGTGAACATCCAGCTCGCCTCGCTCAAGGAGCGGGTCCGCGAGGTGGGCGTGAAGATGGCGATCGGCGCCTCGGGCCGCGAGGTGTTCAAGGAATTCATGACCGAGGCGGTCCTCCTCACCGCGCTCGGCAGCCTGGTCGGGCTCTTCCTGGGCATCGGCTTCTCGAAGGCGATCACCTCCTTCATCGGCATCCCGCTCTCGATGGAGCCCGCCAGCTTCCTCTGGGCGTACAGCCTGGCCGCGGCGTTCGGGCTCGTCTTCGCGCTCTATCCCGCCTGGAAGGCGAGCCGGCTCTCTCCGATGGAAGCGCTCCGCTATGAGTAGCATCATGCTCAGCCTCGACGCCCCCGCGCTCCCCGTCGCCGCCCCCCCGGTCCGGCGGCGCTCCGTGGGTGCCCGCCTCGGCCTGGTCTTCGAGGTCGTGCGCGGCGGCCTGGTCGAGCTGTGGGCGCACAAGCTCCGCTCGATCCTCACCCTCACCCTCCTGATGCTCGGCGTCTTCGCGCTCGTCGTGATGACGTCGGTCCTCGACGGCGTCGTCGACAAGATCTCCACCGGCTTCGCCGGGATGAGCTGGGACGGCACCGTGCTGCTCGCGCCGAAGACGGCCACCACGTCGGAAGAGCAGAAGCGGTTCGCGATGAGCCCCGGCCTCCGCTACGAGGACCTCCCGCGCGTCACGGCCCCTCACCCGCGCGTCCTCGCCTTCCTGCCGCGCGCCACGAAGCGCTCCAGCGTCCGCACCACCGGCGGAGCGGAGCGGATCTTCGTGAACGGCGTGACGCCCGACTACGGCCTCGTCATGAACCGCCCCATCGGGATCGGCCGCGGCCTGACCGAGGACGACGAGCGGCGGCGCAGCACGGTCGCCGTGGTCGGCGCGACGCTCGCGTCCAAGCTGTTCGGCGGCGCCGACCCCGTTGGCCGCGACGTCACCTTCGAGGGGACCCGTTTCCGGATCGTCGGGGTCCAGGCGCCCGGCCAGATCTTCAGCGACGAGAACTACTTCGACGCCAACGGCGTCTCGATCCCGCTGGCCACGTACATGGCCCGGATCGACCCCGACCACAAGCTGGCGCACGTCGCCGTGAAGCTCCGCTCCAAGGACGACCTGCAGGAGGTCACGACCGCGCTCCTCGGCCGGACCAAGCAGGCGCACCACGGGATCGACGACGTCGCGACCGTCGACCTCGAGGCCGAGCTCGCCAAGAGCTACCAGCAGTTCATGGACCAGATGCGGGGCTGGCGCGTCGTGCTCCTCAGCCTGGCCGCCACGGTCCTCCTGGTGGGCGGCGTCGGCGTCCTCTCGGTGATGCTCATCAGCTTCTCCGACCGCCGCTTCGAGATCGGCCTGCGCAAGGCGATGGGCGCCTCCGACGGCGAGATCCTGATCCAGTTCCTCCTCGAGGCCCTCGTCCTGGCCTCGCTCGGCGCCGCGCTCGGCACGTTCGCCGGCAGCCTCCTCTGCCGCGCCCTCTCGCCGATCTTCCCGTACGGGCTCGTGGTGAACCCGTACGGCCTCGTGATGGCCTGGGCGGTCGCGCTGTCCCTCGCGCTGGTCTTCGGGCTCTACCCGGCGCTGCGGGCCGCCCGGCTCTCCCCGATGGAGGCGATGAGGTAGGAAGCGGGCCGCGGCCCGCGGACGACCTACTCGGCCCGCAGCATCTCGGCGGGGCTGATCCGGGACGCGTTCCTCGCGGGGACGTAGCAGGCGATCAGGGCGATGCCGACGAGCAGCAGCGTGGCACCCATCACGACGGGAAGGCTGCCGGTCCGGATGCCCGGGAAGCCCGCCGCGATGAGGCGGGTGACTCCGATGGCGCCCACCAGGCCGAGGGCGGCGCCGACGAACGCGAGCCTGGCTCCGGAGCCGAGCACCATCCGGAGGATGTCTCCCTCCTGGGCCCCCAGAGCGACGCGGATTCCGAGCTCGCCGGTGCGCTGGGCCGTGGTGCGGGCGACGACGCCGTAGACGCCCAGCGTGGCGAGACCGAGCCCGAGCAGGGCCAGGGCGGAGAGGATGCTCCGCAGCACCCCCAGCTGGTAGTTGGCCCTGGCGATGGTGGCGTCCGCGGGCTGCAGCCGACGCACCGGCAGGTCGGGGTCGAGCGCCGTCATGGCGGTCCGGATGGCGTCGACGACGGAGGCCGGCGCGACGCCGTCGGTCCGCACGGCGATCTCCACGAGGCGGCGGGCCTCCTGCGCCATGGGCTGGTAGATCTGATTCGTCACCGGGCCCGGATTGGGTGAGACGGACTGGACGTCTCCAGCGACGCCGACGATCTCACCCCATTCGAGCGTCTCGCCCCCGGTCCCGGCGATCCGGCGGCCGAGCGCGCTCTCGCCGCCGAAGAGGGCACGGGCCATCGCCTCGTTGACGACGAAGACCCTCGGGGAGGTGGCCGTGTCTCGGGCATCGAACGTCCGCCCCGCGAGCAGGCGGGTGCCGACGGTCTCGAAGTAGCGGGGCGAGACGCCGTTGAGCGCGGCGGCCGGCTCGTGCCCGGGCTCGGGAGCCTGCCGGCCCGCCACCACGTACTTGCGGAGCTCGGCGCCCTCGAAGAACGGCATCGCGTACGAAACGCTGGCGGATCCGACGCCGGGCAGCGCCCCGAGCCGCTCCACGGCGAGGCGCTGGAATTCCGTGATCTCCCTCGCACCCGGGTACCGGGCGATCGGGAGGAGCACCGTGCCGGTGACGAGATGGTCGGATTCCCATCCGTATCGGCGGCTGTTCAGCTCGTGGAGGCCGCGCACGAAGAGGGCCGCGCCGGCGAGCAGGACCATGGCGAGGGCGAACTGGCCGACGATGAGGATGCGGTGCACGCGTCTATGGACGTGACCCGGGGTGGAGCCGCGCGTGGCGCTCTTGAGCGTGGTGCTCGGATCGAGCCGGAGAGCGAAGAGCGCGGGCACGATGCCGAAGGCGAGGACCGTGAAGAGGCAGGCGCCGAACGCCCAGCCGAGCACGTGCCAGTCGAGCTCGAGGATCATCCCGCCGCCGGTGTCCCCCGCGCTGTGCACGGCGATCCAGTCGAAGCTCCACGACGCGACGAAGACCGCGCAGACGCCGCCGCCGAAGGCCAGCATCAGGCACTCGACGATCAGGGGTCGCAGCATCTGCGCGCGCGAGGCGCCCAGGGCCGTTCGCACCGCGAGCTCGCGGGCCCGGGCCATCGTACGGGCGAGGAGGAGGTTCGCCAGGTTGGAGCAGGCGATGAGCAGCACGAAGCCGGAGAGGCCGACCAGCATGGCCATGATGTCCCGGCCGTAACGGGGCAGGAAGGTGTCGTCGATCGGGACCGCGACCCAGGTGCTCGCCGCGTTGGCCGCCGGGAATTCGCGGGCGAGGCGGCGGCCGAAGCTGGCGATGAAGCCCCCGGCCTGCGCGGCGGTGAGGGCGCTGGAGCGGCGCCCGACCAGACGGAGCCACGTCGAGCCACGATCGGAGGCCTCCTTCTCGTCGAGGCCGAGCGGCCGGTAGAGGTCGACCCATCTCAGGTGGCGCCAGTCGCTGAAAGTCTCGGGCAGGACTCCCACGATCTCGTAGCGCTCTCCGTCGACGCGGACGGAGCGGCCGACGACGCGAGAGTCCCCCCCGAAGCGGTTCTGCCAGCATCGGTGGCTGATGATCAGGACGCGGTGCTTGCCGAAGAGCGCCTCGTCGGGTCGGAAGCTGCGGCCCAGCCGCGGCTCGGCGCCCAGCGTGGAGAAGAGGTTGGCCGAGATGCGGAGGCCCGGAACCAGCTCGGCCGGCCTGCCCGGCTCGGAGAGGCTCATCTCCGTGCTGCCGTAGGCGGCGATCTCGCCGTAGCGGCTCATCTCGGATCTCAGGTCGAGGTAGTCGGCCGGCGAGACGCCGCCCAGAGGCTCCTGGGCCGTGCTGCGATAGATGCGGTCCAGCCGATCGCGGTCGGGATAGGGTGCCGGGCGCCCGATGTACCCGTCGAGGACGCTGAACATCGACGTGTTGGCGCCGATGCCGAGACCGAGCGTGGCGACGGCGACGAGGACGAAGCCCGGAGAGCGACGCAGGGATCGGATGGCGAACCGGACGTCCCGGAGAACGGCCGTGCTGATCGACGAGAACGGGGTGTCCTGCATTCTTCCTGCTCCACCTCTCCGGATGCAGAGATCGCGCCAGGGGCGCCCCAGGTAATCGAGTCTCTGCGGCGGGGCCTCGAGAGCACCGGCCCTGGGAGACCGCCGTCACGAGCGTCCGCTCGTGACACCGGACGGTCCCGGAACCGGGACTCGATGGGTCGGCGCGGGCCCGGGTGGGACAATCAGGTCCTTCGACCCATGAGCCTCTCGCGCCGAGTCCGCCCCACGTGCCTCACCCTCGCCGGGGCGCTCGCGCTCTCGCTGCCGCAGCCGGCGGGAGCCGCGCCGCAGGCCCGGGCCGCGACCGCGACGCGGAGCCCGCACGTCGTGGCGGGCCTCGCGCTCTACGACCAGGGTGACTACGACGGCGCGATCCGGGAGTACGCCAAGGCGCTCGCCGCGAACGCCCGCGACGTCGAGGCGCTCTACGAGACCGCGTACTCGTACCAGGCCAAGCGCGACTACAGGAAGGCGGTCGAGGTCGCCCAGCGCGGGGTCGCGATCGACGGCCCGTACCGGCCGCTCCTCTACCTGATCCTGGGCACCTGCCGGAAGGACCTCGGCGACCCCCGGGGCGCGATCGAGGCGTACCGCAAGGGGATCGCCGGGAACCCGCGGCTCCCGATGCTCCCCTACAACCTGGGCGTCGCGCACGCCGGGCTGAAGGAGTGGGACTCCGCCCGGCTCGCGTTCCGGAACGCGGTCGCCCTGAGCCCGAGCCATCCGGGCTCTCTGCTCGGGCTGTCGCAGGCGTACGAGGCGACCGGCTACCGGATCCCGGCTCTCCTCGCGCTCCTCCGCTTCCTGTCGGTGGAGCCCGACACCGTGCAATCCCGTGGTGCGCTGGCGACGCTCGAGCGGCTCCTGTCACCGGGCGCGGGAAAGCGCGCCTCAAGGACCGATGAGGGGGACTTCGGCCCGATCGAGACGGCGCTCGCCCCGGCCGAGGCCACACACCGGATCGACGTGGAGAGCAAGAGGAAGCCGGAGCCAGAGCTGACGGTGGGCCACCTCGACGCGCAGCTCCGCCTGATCGCGAGCGTGGGGGCGCCCCGCGGTGAAGCAGGCTTCGCCCGGGACACGCTCCTTCCGTTCTTCCGGGACCTCGGGTCGAGCGGGCAGACGACGGCGTTCGCTTACCTCGTCTACCAGGGGAGCACGGTGCCGGGGGTGGACGTGTGGCTGAAGGCGCACGCGCAGGAGGTCGCCCGGCTCCGGATCTTCATGGCGGCCTACCGGTGGCCGGCGCCGAAGGTCCCTTGATCCGCTCTAGACGCCGCTTCCCTTCAGCACGGTCGCGACCGTGCGCAGCAGGATGAAGAGGTCGAGCCCCGGGTTCCAGTGGAACAGGTAGCCGAGGTCGTAGCGCAGCTTCACGTCGGGCTTCGTGGCGTACTGCCCCATCACCTGCGCCAGGCCCGTCAGCCCGGGCTTCAGCAGGTGCCGGAGGCGATACGCGGGGACCTCCCGCTCGAAGGCGGTGACGAACTCGGGGCGCTCGGGGCGCGGTCCGATCAGGCTCATCCGGCCCGAGACGACGAGCAGCAGCTGCGGCAGCTCGTCGAGGCGGGTGCGGCGCAGGGCGCGCCCGATCCTCGTCATCCGGTCGTCGTTCGGCTCGGCCATCGTCGGGCCGCGCCCCGCCTCGGCATCGGCCACCATCGTGCGCACCTTGAGGATGTCGAACTCCTCGCCGTCGCGCCCGACGCGGCGCTGCCGGATCCACGCGGCGCCCGGGCTGTCGAGCCTCACCAGGACGCTGACCACCGCCAGCACGGGAAGCGAGAGGAGACAGAGCGCCGTGCCGACGACCAGGTCGATCGTCCGGCGGAACGCCCGCGCGGCGAGGCTCGCGCCCCGCGTCGCCACCGGCGTGAGCGGCAGGTCCCCGAGGCTCTTGGTGACGATCCGCGAGGCGACGATGTCGGTGAGCCCCGGCAGGATCCAGAGGTCGAAGTCGTGGCGGAGGCTCCGCTCGAGGAGGCCGACCAGCATCACCCGGTCCTCCGGCTGCTCGGAGGCGAAGACGACGTCGCGCGTCCCCGGCGGGATGACGGCACTCCCGGGACCCGTGTCCAGCACGCCCGAGCGGAAGGGCGCAAGGTCGCGCCGCCACGAGAGGAGCGTGTGCCCGGTGATCTCCCCCGCCTCGAGCGCCCCCGCGGCCCGGCGCGCGTCCTCGCCCCCGCCCAGCACCAGGACCGGCCGGATGCCGATCGGGAAGAGACGCTCCGCGACCGCGCGCCACAGCTCGAGCGCCGCGTAGAGCGCGGGCACGAGGACCAGGAGGACCGTGCGCGGCACCGAACGGCCGACGGCGAAGTAGATTCCGACCAGGGAGAACGCCGCGAGGATCGACGCCAGGAGGAGCCCGCCCCGCTCGCGCACCGAAGCGGCCGGCTCGTCGTAGGTGTCGGCCAGGTAGAGCGTGCCGAGGACGACGCCGGCGATCACCAGGAGCCACGGCACCGTGAGCGGGACGTTGAACGCGGGGAGGAGCCCGGCCGTCCCGGGGACGCGCACCAGACGGCGAAGCCAGACGATCCCCGAGAAGACGGCGACCGCGAGCGCCGCGTCACCCGCCGCCATGATCAGGACCCGGCCGCGATGCTCGCCGCGCGGCTTCATTCGTTCGAGCTCGGGCCCGGCGTTCCGCGGCCGGCCGCCCGCCGGAAGATCTCCGCGAAGCGGGACACCGCCACGGCGCGATCGGCGTGGTCCTCGACGAAGCGCCGCCCCTCCTGCCCGTCGTCGACGGCCTCATCCGGGTTCTCGAGGTAACGCACCAGCGCGGCCGTGAACGCCGCGTCGTCCTCCGCCACCCTCACGGGGGGCCTCACCCCGTCCAGCTCGGCCCGGGCGGCGACGGCTCCAGAGGCCAGCACCGCGGCGCCCGCCTCGAAAGCCTCGTAGATCTTGTTCGGCGTCCCCGTGCCGAGGTCGACCGGCGCCGCGGCGACGAGCGCCCGCCGGAGGAACGCCGGCATCTCCGGCACCGGACTCTCGACGCGCACCCCGTCGACTCCGTGCCACCGGCGCACCTCGCGGGGGGCATCGGCCCCCCCGAGGACGAGCCGCGCGGCGGGGACGCGACGGTGCACTCCCGGCCAGATGTCGCGGACGAGACGGCGGGCGGCGAGCAAGTTCGGACGGTAGCCCAGGCGTCCGGAGAACGCCACGACGAGCCCACGCGGCTCGAGCGGCGGCGGGCCGATCGTCACGCCGTGAGGGAGCGCGATCGTCCCTCCGGGGAGATGCGCCGCGTCGAACGGGGTGGTGGCGACCAGGGCGGCCGCCCCGGACGCCGCGGCCGACTCGACCCGGCTCAGCCGGGACCTCTCGATCGTCCAGTAGAGGCGACGCCACCAGGCCGGGTCTTGCCGGGTCGCCTGCCGCGCGGCCTCGCCGAGGGCGTCGACGTAGTCGACCACGAGGGGCGCCGCGGGAAGGCGGCCGGCGACGTGCGGCCAGCCCCGCGCGAGCGACACGACGACCAGGTCGTAACGACCCCGTCGCCGCGCCGCCTCGAGCGCCGTCCGCCACGGTCCGGCCACGAGCGCGGACTGGAGGG
>CAYLNK010000207.1:0-11889 GCA_964384675.1 uncultured Holophagales bacterium
GGTTCCCCCGGGCCCCCTCCGCAGCCGACGTCAGCTACCAGCGCGGGGGAGGCCGGCGAGGATCTTGCGGGCCTGCCCGCGATCCTCCACGACCTGGGGCTCGGCCTGGAGCCGCTCGGTGCGCCTCAGGAACTCCTCGAGCTCGGCGCGGGCCTCGGCGACCCGCCCCGCCTCCGCGTGCAGCGAGCCGAGGTGGAGCAGGACCTTCGCCCCGAGGGAGCCGGTCTCGACCAATGCGCGCTCCCGGACCGCTTCCAGCTCCTTCAGGGCCTCGGGCTTCCTTCCCTGGAGGTAGAGGACCACCGCGAGGCTGTCGGTGAGCGAGGCGAACCGGTCGGGAAGCTGCTCGCGCCCCAGCCGGAGGATCCGCTCGGCCTGGTCGAGGCGCCCCTGATTCTGGTACGCGATCGCGAGCCGTTCGTAGGGCGCCGCCGAGACCCGGTCGGCGCCGGCGGCGAGGAGCAGGTCCTTCTCGCCTTCCTCGGGCCGGCCGAGGTCGACGAGGAGCTGGCCGCGCAGCTCGTACGCCTTCACCGCCGGCGAGATCGCGAGAGCCCGCTCGACAGCCTGGAGAGCCTCCGGCGCGCGGCCCGAATCGCGAAGCACCGTGGCCTGGCCGACGAGGGCGATCGTAGACCGGGGATCTCCCCGGACCGCCCGCTCCCAGAAGGAGGCGGGATCGCCCCAGGCGTGGCCGTACGACGCGGTCTCGAGCCCCAGGAGCACCGCGAGGCCCATCCCCGAAAGGGCCAGGACGCGAGTCCCGCGGGCCGCTCCCAGCCAGCGGGCGAGGCCCTGCGACACGAGCGGCACGACGACCAGGAGGAGACCGAGGATCGGCAGGTAGAGGTAGCGGTCCTGGACGATCTGCTCGGGCATGAAGGCGTCGATCTTCATGGCGGGAAGGAGCGGCAGCAGGAACAGGAGGAGGCCGAGCTGGCGAACCGCGTCCCGCCGGACCGCCCGCCACGCCCCCCAGGACGCCGCGGCGACGACGGCGAGCGGAAGCCAGAAATTGGCGAGGCCGATCGCCTCCGGGCCGACCGCCCGGAGCGTGTGCATGGGGGAGAGCCGCACCGGGAAGACCGCCTCCCCGAGGTAGAACGCCGCCACGGCGGGAAGCGACAGCACCACTTCCACGGGAGTGGCCTGGCCGGGAAAGCCGGACGGGCCGCCGCCCCCGAGGACCACCAGTCGAGCGATCAGGAACAGCACCGTCACGAACGCGTACGGCGCCGCCTCGCGGGCCGCTTCGCCGGGGCTCCGGCGAGGCGGGAGGAGCCAGGCCCCGGCGAAGACCAGAACCGGCAGGACGACGGTGAACTCCTTCGTGAGGAGCGCCAGCGCGAAGAGCCCGAGAGCCACGTACCGGAGCGCCTTCCTGCCGGACAGGTGGCAGGTCCACGCGGAGAGCACGAGAAGGGTCGCGAGCGGGTCGGTGACTCCCGAGATCCAGGCGACCGACTCGACATGGACCGGGTGGATCGCGAAGAGCGCCAGGACCACTCCGGCGGCGACCGGCTCGAGCCGCAGCCGGCGCAGGAGGAGGTGCCAGCAGGCAGCCACGGCGCCGAGGTGGGCGAGGAGGCTCGAGACGTGCCAGCCGGCGGGGCTCGTCGTCCCGAAGAGCCGCTCGTTGACGATGAGCCACAGCACGAAGAACGGTCGCCAGTACCCGGTCCGGTGCCCCCCGTGTGCTCCCTCGAAGGCCCAGACGTCCGACGTCATCGCCTTCCAGAAGTAGCGGTTCTCCTGGATGAACTCGTTACGGACGATCTGCTTGAGATCGTCGTAGACGAAGCCGCCCCCGAGCGCGCCGGCGAACGCGACGAGGCCGAGAAGCAAGACTCCCCCGAGAAGGAGCCCCTCCGTGCTGGCCTTCGACCGCGAATCTGGCGCGGCTGGCTGAGCCTCCGAAGCGACCGGACCCGAGCCCGGCGCCGCCTCGGCCTGCCTCCTGCGCCGCCGGGACACCTACTCGCGGCGGATGGGTCGCTGAGGAGGCGCGCTGCTGCCCTTGGCGACCGAGCGCCCGGCGTCCCCCGACACGGCCTGGACCGCCGTCGACCCGTAGGTGACTCCGCCCACCCGCGCGTAGACGAGCTCGAAGGTCATCCGGGCCGGACCCCGGAGCTGGACACGCTGGACGGGACCGACGCCGGGCACGAACGTCTCGGACGTGTAGCCGCACTGGAAGGCGCCCGGATACCCGATGCGGAGCCCCTCCGTCGACTGCACGGCGGGCACCTTCACGTCGACGGCCCGGCTCTCGACCTCGGCGGTCGGTGTGCAGGCGATCCCCGTGGCGTACGACTGACCGTCGGGCGAGTCGAAGCCGTAGAGGATCCGCTCCGCCTGCGTCGACGGGTCGTAGACGAGGATCCGCCCTTCGGGCGTCGTCCGGGCCCAGACGTCGCCGCTCGCGAGACCGCGGACGATCTGATAGCTGTTCCCGTTGACGGACCGGGTCTCGACGACGTCCAGCGTCTGGCTCCGCGTCACGGCACCGCCGGCGCCCACGGCCCGGAAGACCCACTGGTTACCAGGCGCCAGGGGGAAGTAGTCGGGAGAGGCGGCCTGAGCGCTCCCGGCCGCGACGAGAAGGACGACGGCGAGGCATTTCATGGACGGCCCTCCATCCCGGCAGTGTCCGGACCGGGCAGCTTCCAACGGGATGGGGGCCGTCGTCAAGGGACCGAGCCCTCAGTCGAGGTAGCCGTTCACGTCGAGGATCATGTGCACCGTCCCGGTCGAGTCGTTCGAGACCTTGAACTTCCCGTCGGCGTCGAGGCGCAGGATCAGGTTGTTCGCGCGGGTCTGGCCCGTGCCGAAGTTGATGACGCTGGTGCCGGGGATGGGCACGTCCGCCGGGTAGATCCGGAGGTTGCCGCCCGCCGTCGGCTGGGTGACCGTGACGTTCGTCGAGATCACCCGCACCCCGGCGCCGATGCCGCAGGAGCCGGTCACGGTGAAGGCCCGCTCGCCGCCGGCGACGAGGGCCGGTCCGTCGGCGCCGCGGGTGTCGAGCACGCGGCACGGGGTGACGGTGTAGAAGCGGAGCGCGTAGACCGTGACCGTGACGCTCTTGGATCCGGTGCAGTTGTTCGCGTCCTTGGCCGTCACCGAGAAAGTCGTCGCGCCGACCGCCGTCGGCGTGCCGGAGAGGAGCCCGGCGGCCGAGAGCGTGAGCCCGGCCGGAAGCGGGTCGGCCGTCGAGTACGTGTACGGACCGGTCCCGCCGGACGCGGTGAGCTGCAGGCTGTACGCCTTGCCGAGCGTGGCGTCGGGGCTCGTCGCCGGACCGACGGTTATCGTCGGGCAGGCGCCGATGGTGAGCGTGTAAGCCCGGGAGCCCGGGCAGAGGTTCGCGTCGGTCACGTTCACCGTGAAGTTGTAGGGACCGCCGGCCGTCGGCGTGCCCGACAGCAGGCCGGCCGCGCTCAACGTCACGCCCGGAGGCAGCGACCCCGTCGCCGAGTAGGCGTACGGGCCCGTCCCGCCGGACGCCGTGACGTTCTGGCTGTACGCCTGCCCCACCTGGCCGCCCGGGAGAGTCGTCGGACTCACCGTGATCGTGGGACACGACGTCACCGTGACCGAGCCGTTCACGGTGGTGAAGGAGGCGGGCGTGCCCGTGTCCTCCACGAGCGTGCCGTTCTCGTTGGCGAGGCCCGTCTTCGCCACCGCGGTGTCGACCGTGAGGGTGTACGGCCCGACCGGAGCCGCGGCGCCGATGGCGATCGTCAGCGTCGCGATCTGCTGGCCGGGAGCCGCCGCGTTGAGAGTGAGCGGGATGGGGTTGGTGGCCTGGGCGTACGAGGCCACGTAGCCGATCGACCCGCTCACCGTGGTGACCGACTGCTGGATCGGCGTGAGCGCCGCGCAGATGCCGGCCTTGGCGATCCCGGTCGCCGTACCGAGCGCGGGCGGGAAGCTGATCCGGAGACCGAGACCCTGGATCCGCTTCAGCGCGCCGGCGACGTCGGTCCCGAGCGGAGTCCCCGAGGCGTCCCGGACGTAGATCGGGACGTTGACCGAGGTGCCCGGAGCCCCGGAAGCGGTGCCCACCGTGAGGATGTCCTGGGCCGCCGCGGGCGCGGAGGCCATCGCGGCGAGGGTGCCGGCCGCCCCCAGGGTCCGGAGCGTGGAGGCCAGGGTCGTCGTCAGTCGTGCTTTCGTCATCTCGAGCTCCACGCCGGTCTCAGGGCCCCGGCGGCGGGCCGGCGGCGTACAGGTACTGGTTCAGGTAGGTCAGGTCGGAGGCCCCGATCGAGCCGTTGCCGTCCGCGTCTCCCTCGACGGCGCACGACGGCTGGGGCCCCGCGCCGAACAGCGCGGCCTGCAGCCGGATGACGTCGGCGAAGGTGAGAACCCCGTTCCCGTCGGCGTCGCCGCGCAGGACGTACGAGTATGCGTTCGAGCCGACCGCCGTGCCCAGGTCGGGGTTCGTGACGACGACCGTCGCGATGCCGCGCGCGTGCGCGCCGGTCGTGGCGCTGATCGACGTCGGCGTCACCGTCCCCACCACGGCGGCGACGCCGCCGATCGTGACGGAGGCGCCGGCGGCGAAATTGGTGCCGGAGATGGTGACGGGTGTGCCCCCCGCGAGGCTGCCGCAGGCCGGAACGATGCCGCCGAACGTGGGCGGAAGGCCGACGATGGAGATCGAGTAGGCGCGGGAGCCGGAGCAGCCCGACGCCGTCGCGACCACCACGAAGTCGTAGGAGCCGGAGGTCGTCGGCGTGCCCGACAGGAGCCCGGTGCCCGGGTCCAGGGAGAGGCCGGGCGGGAGCGTCCCCTGGAAGCTCCAGGTCGGCGAGGTGGCCCCGGTCTGGGTCAGCGCCTGGGAGTACGGCGTGCCCTGAGTACCGGAGGGGAGGCTCGTGGGCGAGATCGAGATGGCCGGGCAGGCGCAGGCGCCCGAGCCGGGTGTGCACGTCACCGGCACCACCGAGAGCGACCAGCACTGGACGCTGCCGGTGTCGCTCACCGCGCGGTCGGAGACGCGCAGCTTCCAGGTCCCGTTGGGCGCGGCGCCGGTGAAGCGAGAGAGCGCCTCGTCCGGCTTGAACGAGCCGACGAAGGGCGCGGTGCCCGAGGCGATGGCGGTCGCCGCCGCGTCGTCGAACGTGGTGCGCGAGGCATCCGGGGCGCAGGCGGAGCCGAAGTCGTCGCCGCTCCCGCCGCGCCGGTTCGAGAGCACGGCTGCCGAGGCGTCCGGAGCCACCACCGAGATGAGAAGGTCGCCGTCGTAGCTGTGGGTGATCCGCTGCGACACCGTCACCGTGGCGACCGGGGTCGCCACGCCGGCCACGGCCACCGGGATCTCGATGCCGGTGGCGTTGTTGTCCGGGATCGGAGTCACCACGTTGCTGTCCACGCGGACCGCGGGCCCGACGCCGGAGCCCGTGGTCAGCCGGAGCGGCAGGACGAACACCCCGTCGAGCGCGGTGGTCACCGTGACCGTCAGGTCGATCGGCGTACCGCACGCGAAGGCCGGT
Organism: uncultured Holophagales bacterium; assembly: GCA_964384675.1. Taxonomy (GTDB): domain Bacteria; phylum Acidobacteriota; class Thermoanaerobaculia; order UBA5066; family UBA5066; genus CAYLNK01. The sequence goes on from CAYLNK010000207.1 coordinate 5,502, forward strand.
GACGTCGTCAGACGGAAGGGCTGCACGTTGGTGCCGAGGGCGCCCGGTGCGATGGCGGAGTATCCGGACTCGGGCTGGGAGACCGTGACGCCGGCGGTGGACGTCGAGACCGTGGCGTTCACGCCTCCCGCCGCCGCGGAGCCGGCGTTCGTCAGCGTGACCGAGAGGTCGACGCACTCGTTCGGGTCGATGCCGCCGTTGGCGTTCCCTCCGGAGACGGCGCTCGACGAGAGGAGGAGGATCGCCCCCGGCCCCGCCTGGGGGATCTTCGCGAAGCGCGTGTCCGGCTGGTTCGCGTGCGCCGTGCTCGCGAGGCGGTTGTCGCCCCACGTCCGGTAGAAGTACGTGGTATCGGCGACCGCGGCGTCGTAGTCGCCCATGTAGACCGAGTTGATGCGCGGGTCCTGCCCGATCACCACCGGCCACGAGCCGGTCGAGAGCGCGAAGTTCGCGCCGAACGTCACCGTTCCGGGAGCGCCGATCGTCCCGATCGCTCCGAACACCTCGATCCGGCTGTTCGCCGGGTCGCGCCGGCGGTCGTACCAGCTCACGAACAGCTTCGACCCGTCGGGAGCGATCGCCACCACCGGCATGAACTGGTCGTTGATCGTCGCGTCGGAGTTGACGCGCTGGAGGGCGCTCCAGCTCGTGCCGCCGTTGGTCGAGACCGAGAGGTAGACGTCGGCCTTGTCGCCGGCGCCCCCCTTGTCGTTCACCACCAGGTAGAGCTTGCTCGCGTCGGTGGGGTGGGTCACGACCTGCGGGAAGGAGCTCGACCGGAAGCCGCCGTTGAGGCCGAGGTCCCCGTTCGTCCCCGTCCCGACGAGCGACACCGCGGTGGTCGTCGGCCCGAACGTCAGCCCGGCGTCGGTCGACTTGCGGAACGAGATCTTCCGGGGCGCGGCGGAGCTGTCATACCAGAACGCGTAGACGGCGTGGTCCGCCCCGACGACCGGCCAGGCGCCCTGTCCGCCCGCGGCGAGACGACCCACCGTGGCCCAGGTCAGGCCGTCGTCGGTCGAGCGCGAGAACGTCATCCCGTCGTTGGCGCCCGTCGACGAGAAGTTCCGCCAGTACATGTAGACGTTGCCGTAGGCCGCGCCGGCGTTGTTGTCGACGGCGAGCCACTCCTTGTCCTGGGAATCGGTTCCGGTGACGAAGCCGGGGCTGCCGTTGACCGGCGCGAGGAGCGTGACGCCGTCGTCCACGGAGCGGAAGATCGGGAGCGCGGCGTCGTCGGTGAAGCCGAGCGTGGCGAGGAAGACGGTCCCCGTCTTCGTGCTCCGGACGAGCACGGGGTCCCCGGCGTCGCCCATCGCGCTCGCCGTGAGCCTGCCGCGATCGGTGAAGCTGGTGCCTCCGTTCGTCGAGCGGGCCCATCCGGTGAACTGGTTGCCCCCCGGGTCCGGCCCGACCAGGTTGCTTCCGGAGTCGTTGAACGAAGCGATCACGGTGCCGGCGCTCCCCAGGACCAGCGTGGTCTCGTTCTGGGTGTCCTGGGCCGTCGCGTCGGCCGCCGGGTCGTTCACCAGGACGTTCGCCACGGCTGTCTGGGGCTCCGGAAAGACCTGGACCTTCGACGGCTGGACGGCGGCCGGCTGGTCGCCCGCCTTGGCTCCCTTCGTCCCGAACCGGCGCTCCAGCCGTGTCCGGGCCGCGCCCGACAGCTGGTCGAAGAGCGCGGGCGTGTCGTACAGGACGCGGTCGATCGGGGTGGGCGGGTCCGCGGCCCGCGCCAGGGGAGCGACGGCGAAGAGCAGGGCGGCGGCGACCGCGGCGTGGCGCGAGAGACGGCTTGGGCGCATCGGAAAGGGCTCTCCTTCCAGCGTCTCGCGATCGGCGGATCGCGACGCGGGCGGCCGTGGAATCGAAGTCCGCACTGTAGGGACACGTCCCGGGAGGGTCAACCCCTTTCGGGCGCCCCTGCTACTCTTCGGGCATGAGCCGCCTGATCGAGTACTGCAAGGCCGAGATCGAGGGCCTGAAGACGTCCCGCACCTACAAGACCGAGCGAATCCTCGAGGGGCCGACCGGCGCCCGCGTCCGCGTGGACGGCCGGGACGTCCTGATGCTCACCTCCAACAACTACCTCGGCTTCGCGAACCATCCGCGGATCATCGCGGCGGCGAAGGCCGCGCTCGATCGCTGGGGGAACGGACTCGGGTCGGTCCGGTTCATCTGCGGCACACAGCAGCTCCACAAGGAGCTGGAGCGGACGATCTCCGAGTTCTTCGGCACCGAGGACACGATCCTCTACATGTCGTGCTGGAACGCCAACGAGGGTCTCTTCCAGCCGCTCCTCGGCGAGGACGACGCCCTCCTGACCGACGGCCTCAACCACGCGTCGATCATCGACGGAGTCCGCCTCTGCAAGGCGAAGCGGTTCGTGACGCCGCACGCCGACCTCGCCGCGCTCGAGAAGGCCCTCCAGGAAGCACAGCCCGCGGGGCGGCGGCTCTTCATCACCGACGGTGTCTTCTCGATGGAGGGGGAGATCGGTCCCCTCGAGGCGTTCGCCGACCTGTGCGAGAAATACGACTGCACGCTCGCGGTCGACGACTCGCACGCCACCGGGGTCCTCGGCCGCACCGGCCGCGGCAGCGCGGAGCACCTCGGCGTGATGAGCCGGGTGTCGCTCTTCACCGGGACGCTCGGCAAGGCGATGGGCTCGGCCGCAGGGGGGTTCACGACAGGCCCCGCCCCGGTCGTGGAGCTGCTCCGCCAGCGGTCGCGCACCACGCTTTTTTCGAACTCGCTCCCGCCGGCGGTGGCCGCCGCGTCACTGGAGGCGTTCCGGATGCTGATGGAAGACCCGTCGCCGGTCTGGAAGCTCCAGGCCAACGCCCTCTACTTCCGCCAGAAGATGACCGACCAGGGTTTCAAGATCCCCGCGGGAGTCCATCCGATCGCGCCGGTCATCGTCGGCGACACCGCCAAGGCGCTCGCGATGTCGGCCGCGCTCTTCGACCGGGGCGTCTACGTCTCCGGGTTCGGCTACCCGGTGGTCCCGCAGGGGCACGCGCGGCTCCGCTGCCAGATCTCGGCGGTCCACTCCGAGATGGACCTCGACGAGGCTGTCGACGCGTTCGTGGCGGTCGGCAAGGAGTTCGACGTCATCTAGCCCGGGCGGGCGATAACGGCCCGCTGGCTTCGTTTTTCCCCCGAAAACGCATGGCGGTCGGAAGGTGGATTCGTGCGTTTGTCGGGGGGAATCGTTCGCTCGGCTCTCCTGCGGCGTAGCGCTGCCACGCCTCGGACACCTCGCTCCTCCGCCATCAGACCATTCTCGCCCACCCTCCAGGCCACGGGTCGCATCAAGGCACCACCGAGACGTGGAAGTGCACCTCCACGCTCGGGTGCCCGTGCGAAGCCGGGAGCGGGTCGTACGGCGCGGCGCCTTTCACGGCCGCGAGCGCCGCGGCGTCCCAGGCGTCGGAGCCGGAGCGCATCGAGACGGTCGCCGAGACGAGCTTCCCGTCCCGGGCGATCACCGCCTGAACGACCGTCTTCGCCCCCAGCTTCGGCGTCTTCGACGCGGCCGGGGTCTTCCACGCCTTCGCCACGCGGTCGAACGTCTTCTTCTGGTACGCCTCGTCCTTCAGGCTCGACTGGAAGTAGGCGTTCAGGGACGGGCGGCCGGGAGACGCCCCGGCCGCGGCCACGCCGAAGGCGAGGACCGCGGCCGCGAGCGGGGTCAGCGCGGCGAGCCGGCGCCGCATTCCCGGGATCAGCTCTTGTTGGCGGACGGCTTGGCCTCGGCCGGCTTCTCGGCCTTGGTCGCGCCGGCCTTGTCGTCGGCGGACACCTTCTTCTCGCCCTTGGCGGCGCACTTGTCGGCGGAGGCGGCGCCTCCGGCGCAGCAGGACTTCCCCTTCTCGCCCTTCTCCCCCTTGGCTTCGTGGGCGAAGGCGGGCGCGGCGAGGAGCGCGAGGGCGAGGACGGCGGCGGTCTTCTTCATCTGGTCTCCTTGAGCCCGGCTCGGCCGGGAAGCGCGCAGGATACCGTTCCTAGTGGCGTGTTAGCGAGGAAGGCGAAGTGGATGCGACGGCGATCGGTGCCGAGAGCCAGGCGCGCAGACCGAGGGCCGAAGTGGGCTCTTCGCCGAGCGTCTGCGCAACGCCGCTATCGGCGTCGAGGGCCGAGCAGGCGCTTCGGATTCTTCGCTAACGGGCCACTTATGCGGCCGGTTCCACGCGCCTGACCCGCACGACCTCGTTCAGCAGGAAGATCGGCCCCACCATCAGGTGGACGAAGTTCCGGAGGAACGCGGGCGAGCGCTTCTCGTAGACGGCGTGCCCGATCCCCTGGAACACCCAGCCGATGACGAACGCGGCGGCTCCCACCTGCCAGCCGGCCAGACGCCCGAGCGCGTCGAGTCCGGCCGTGACCGCCAGCATCCCGAGCGCGAGCCGCACGTCCAGCGTCAGGTAGTAGAGGACTCCCACGGCGATCAGGACCTCCGCGCCCGTGACGGTCAAGCCGGCCGCGGCTCCCAGCCGCACCGCGCCGAGCGCGGCGAGGAGCCCGAAGACGATGAGCGGGATCCCGACGAAGTGACACGCCACGTTGCCGCGCGTGCGGTGATGGTCGCCGTAGTCGGCGAGCAGCTCGTCCACCTTGGCCATCGCCCCTCCCGTGAGGCCCGAGTCTATTCCGGCTGCGCCTGGGTCCAGGACGGATCCACTGACCCACCGGTGGGTCAAGTTCGCACCCACCCGAAGTGAGTGAGCGCTCATTCGGAGGCCCGTTTTCGCGCGTAAACGCGGTCCTTCCCCCCTCCGAGGCGCGGCACGCGGCTTGAATGAGTGACGGCTCAGTACGGACCGGAGGAGGAGAGAGATGAGAGCCAACAGGACCCGACCGATGATCACGAGCCTGGCCGGCCTGCTGGTCGCCGCCACCCTGGGCGGCGCCGCGGAGGCGAAGACGGGGGTCGTCTTCATCCACGGCAAGGGCGGCAGCAACCTGGCGCAGGAGAGCGTCGTCCGCGACTACTGGACGACCGACATGATCCGCGCCACCACGAAGAATTACGCGATCCCCTACCTCCTCTGCCACTACGACGGCACCAAGTACATGTGGGTGGCCGGCAACACCGTCGCGAGCCAGATCAACACCTGGGCGAACGCGAACGCGATCACCGACATCGTCGTCGAGACGCACTCCTTCGGCGGGGTCGTGATCCGCTGGATCCTCTCGAACCCGACGTACGCGTCGACCTACCAGCCGGTCATCAACAAGATCCGCTGGGTGAACTCGATCGCCCCGCCGAACAAGGGCTCCGAGGCCGCGAACCTGGCCGGCACGCTCTCCGGCTCCTGGCTGACCGGCTGGCTCGTCGACCTCGTCGGCCAGAACAACGACTCCACGAAGAACTGCACGACGAGCTCGATGTCCTACTACAACCAGTACTACCTGAAGGGCACGTCGGGCCGCCCGGCGCTCCCGAAGACGGTCTACAGCATCGCCGGCACGGGCCTCTGGAACGACTTCGCGCATGCCGAGGACTACGGCCTCGCCACCCTCTCCGGCGTCGCCGGGATGCCGGGCGAGGACGACGGGATGGTCTCGCAGTACAGCGCCCAGGGCGTCGGGACCGTCTGGTTCACGACGGACGCCAACCACCACCACAACCGCCGGAACGACTACAAGAAGATCGGCGACTCGCTCGCCACCGACTTCTAGAGACGCGAGCCAGGAGAAGACTCCCATGACGACGCGCGCCACCGTCACCACCGCCCTGTCCGCCGCCGCCCTCCTCGCCGTCTCCTCACCGCTCCTCGCCGCCCAGCCCGGCGTCGTGACCGGCACCTTCGCCGCCGGCGAGACCGTCGAGGCGATCGAGTCCCACGCCCCCGCCACGGTCTCCCGCACCTTCGTGAAGACGATGGCGGCGACCGGCGGCCGCGCCTCGCTCGAGATCCCCGCCACCGGCGGCTCCGGCCTCATCGTCTGGACGATCCCGGTCTCGGCCGGCCGCAAGGCGCTCGCGAGGGCCGAGCACGGCGAGGCGATCCCGCCCGTCGCGACGACGCTCCGCACCCCGTCCGGCAGGGCGATCGTCCCGGGGGAGACCGGCTCCTCCGAGCGCGGCCTCCGCCGCTTCGCCTTCGCCGCCGAGGAGACCGAGGCCCTCGGCCTCTCGCTGAGCGAGGACCAGGAGGTCCTCCACGTCGCCGAGGCCGAGGCCGGGATCCATCAGCTGGAGCTGGTGGCCGACGCCTCGATGGGCCTCACCGTGGTCGCCGCCGAGCCCGACAGCAAGCTGACGCTCTCGAGCTGGGCCGGCCCCCTCTCCCGCCAGCCGGGCGAGCCGCTGACCCTCCACGCCGAGCTCGCCGACGGCGGGTCGCCCGTCGCCGGCGCGCGCGTCACGGCTCGCCTCGCC
>CAYLNK010000208.1:0-11884 GCA_964384675.1 uncultured Holophagales bacterium
ACGCGGCGCCAGAGCAGCATGACGATCCAGGCGAGCAGCAGCGTCGTCGTCGTGTGGCTGAGGTAGTGCGCGCCCTTGAGCTGTTGGTAGATGCCCATCCAGAGGCCGACGCCGAGGCCGAGCGCGAGACCGAAGATCCGGGCGCGGCGCGAGGGCCGGAGCCCGTCAGTCAAACCGCTTCCACTCCCGCTCGTACGTCCGGACCAGGATCTGGTTGTCGAGCCGGTTCACGGGCGATCCCTCCACGCGCGCCATGTCGGGGCCGAACGCGAAGAGGCCCGCGAGCATCGGCGACGACAGGTAGCGCAGCCCGTCCGGAACGGCGAGCGGCGCCTCGAAGGGCATGGGAGACGCCAGGACGAAGCCCCATTCTCCGAACGAGGGGACGTTGGCGTGATAGGCGTGCGTCGCGAAGCCGGCGGCCGCCATCGTCCGCTCCACGGTCCAGAAGGAGCACCGCGCGAAGAGGGGGGACGTCGCCTGGACCGCGACGGCCCCTCCCGGTCCGAGCCGCGCCTTGAGGCGCCGGTAGAAGCCGGACGTGTAGAGCTTCCCGACGGCGAAGGTGTTCGGGTCGGGGAAGTCGACGATCACCACGTCGAAGAGGTCCTTCGTCTCGCCGAGCCAGACGTAGGCGTCGGCGTTCACGACCGTGACCTTCGGGGACGCCATCGCCCCGTGGTTCTGTGACACGAAGAGCGGATGCGTGCGGGCGAGGACGGTCATCGCCGGGTCGAGGTCGACCAGCGTGATGGAGGTGACGTCCTCGTGCTTGAGGATCTCCCGGACCGCGAGCCCGTCGCCGCCCCCGAGCACGGCGACCCGTTTCGCCGCGGGCGCCACGGAGAACGCGGGATGGACCAGCGCCTCGTGGTAGCGGTACTCGTCGACGGACGAGAACTGCAGGTGCCCGTTCAGGAAGAGCTGGAACCCGGCCCGGTTGCGTGTCACGACGATCCTCTGGTACGGCGTGCTGCGCGAGAAGACGACGTCGTCGGCGTACTGGCCCTCCTCGGCGAGGGTCGTGAGCCGGTCGGCGAAGACGAACGCCCCGAGGAGGATGGCGGTGGCCAGGACGGCCCGCGCGTAGAGGCTCGCCGCGTTCCCGATCTTCTCGCGGAAGAGCTGGAGCGACGTGAAGGAGACCGCCACGTTGAGAAGGCCGAACAGCACCGAGGTGCGCACCAGGCCGAGGCGGGGGACGAGGACGAGCGGGAAGAGGATCGAGGCGACGAGCGCGCCGAGGTAGTCGAACGTCAGCACCTGGGCCACCAGGTCCTTGAACACCACCGAGCCGCGCAGGAGCCGGAGCAGGAGCGGGATCTCGAGCCCGACCAACGTCCCGATGAGCGTCACCACACCGAAGAAGACGGGCTGGAAGAAGCGAGTCGACGCGAACGCCAGGAAGAGTACGGGGGCGGAGAGCCCGCCCAGGAGCGCCACGGCGATCTCGGTCTCGACGAATCGGCGGGCCACGCCCCGCTCGACGAACTTCGACAGCCACGCCCCGATCCCGAGCGACGTCATGTAGACCCCGATCACCAGGCTGAACTGAGTGACGGAGTCGCCGAGGAGGTAGCTGGCGACCGTGCCGGCCACGAGCTCGTAAACGAGCCCGCAGGTGGCGATGGCGAGGACGGTCAGATAGACCGGGCCGGGACGGACCCGGCCGGAGGTGTCGGGCTCCACGGGCGCGGGATCAGCCTCCGCCGACGGCCGCCGCGATGATGATCGCCATCCCGAGGACGATCGACCCGATCACGATCCCGAGGGCGGTGTTCTGGTCCTCCTCGATCTCCTTCTTCAGCGAGAAGGGGAGGAGCCGGGGAAGGATGAGGAAGAAGATCCCGAACGCGGCCATCCCGATCGCCGAGAAGACGATCGTGGAGATCACCTGGTTCCCGTGCAGCGCCCACCAGCTCATCACTTGCCTCCATTCCAGTAGTGGTAGGACCGGAAGCCGCCGCTGTTTCGGGCCCCGGCCGGGACGACGCCGCGCTCCTCGGCGGAGAGCTCCCGCCCCGTCAGCTCGACGAAGGCGTAGAGGACGAAGAGGATCGCACCGAAGACCTGGTAGCCGCGTCGCATCGTGTCACCCCTTCATTCGTCGTCGCCACCCGAGGAGGACGAGCCGTAGTCGCTCTCCGCCCAGCGGCGCTGCTCGAACCCGGCCCGCGAGAAGAACATCGCGATCGGGCCGAGGGAGATCGCGATCAGGAAGAGGATCAGCTTGTAGACGCGCGGAACGCCGCTCACCAGCTTGATCTCGTAGTACGGCGGCGTCTTCCCGGCTTCGGTCTCCACGTCGAGCTTCACGACGTACGTCCCCTTGGGGACCCGTGAGAAGAAGCGGGAGCGGCTCCGGCTCCCCTCGCTCCAGCTCTCGCCGCCGTCCACCCCGTGGAAATAGTCCGACAGGAGCTGCACCGCACGCACCTCGCCGGTCGTCTGCTCGATCAGGTCGACCTCCACCGCCACCCAGGTGTTGTCGGTGGGGGCGAAGAGCAGCGCCTCGACGTTGCCCGAGCGCGGCACGGCGAACGCCTCGGTGAGGACAGTCTTGTCTCCCTCGGCCGTCAGGTCCTGCCGGCCCTCGTAGAGGACCTTCCCTCCCGTGATCCGGAGGAAGGTGAAGAGGACGACGGCGGCGAGCGCCAGCCACTTCCAGGTCTTGCCGACGACGGCCGCCTCTGGCGCGCGGGGCCACGGCTGGTTGCTGCCGACCCCTTCGGGCGGCGGGAGCGGGCTCTTCAGGGAGAAGCCGGCCTCCAGCTCCTCCTTGGGCAGGTAGACCCCCTCGGTCCAGGCGACCTCCTTGTCGTTCCGCTCCTCGGCGAGCATCCGGGGCGGCGCGACGAAGTCGGCGGTCTCGGTCGTCTCGCCGGCGGCGACCTCCCAGTAGAACTCGCCGAGCACCGCGTTGACGCGGGCGGTGGTCGTCTGGAAGAGCTTGTACCGTGTCCCCTTCGCGGTGGCGAAGAGGGCTTCCTTGACGATCTCTCCCGCCGGGATCGGCTCGAGGAGCGTCCAGTGCCCGTTCGACTCCGACAGGAAGTGGTACGCCTCGGTCTTCGTCTCCTTGAGGAGGTACTCGCGCCAGTAGTAGGTGGTCCCGTCGACGACGCAGCTCTTGAGCACGCAGCCGAGGATCACGTACGGCTTCCCCTGGAGCGTCCCCTCGGCCCCGAGCGGCAGGAGCGGCCGGAAGGCGACTCGCGTCAGCTTCTGGAGGATCTCGAACTTGCCGCCCTCCTTGGACGCGTCGAGGACCGAGCCGCAGTACGGGCAGGCGATCCGGACGGTGGAGGACGGGTCCTTCAGCGCGATCGGGCCGCCGCAATTCGTACAGTTGAGCGAGGCGGCCTTCGCGCTGGTCTTGCGGTCCTTCCAGCCGACGAGGCCCGAGATCCCGAGCGACTCGAGCGGCACGGTGACGCCGGCGAAGAACGAATCGACACCGGGGTCGTCGCCGTAGTCGAGGGTCGCGAAGCCGCCGTCCGCGCCGGAGAGGTCGGCGTACCGGAAGAGCGATCCGGGCGGCGCCACGAACGGCAGGTCGCCCTCGGCCGAGACGTAGCGCGCTTCCCGGCGGTCGGTGACGGTGAAGCGGCCGTGCGGCGCGAGGTCGAGCACCTGCCCCGGAGAGAGCTGGTCCATCTCGGGAGCCAGGGGCGTCGACATCGCCTTGAGCAGGTAGAACGTCCCCTGGGCCTCGGCGAGCCAGCCGTACTGGCCGTCGTCGAAGGAGACGTGCCATTCGTCCCACGTCCCCTGACCCGTCGAGAGCTGCAGCCGGCCCACGATCCGGAACGGCTTCCATCCGTTCTTCGGGCGCCCCGACATGCCGACCTGGAACGGCGACGACGTCGGAACGAGCTCGGCCACCGTGCCGATCGACTCGAGCTTCACCCCCTTGCGGGAGACGGCCGAACGGCAATTCGGGCAGACCGTGACCAGCGACGAGCCGGCGCGGAAGGCGACCTCTCCACCGCAGTTCGGGCACGAGGCGGCACGGGCGCTCATGAAGGCGCGATCTTAAGGCACGTCCCTATAATCTCCGCGGTTCCAAAGGAGTCCCGATGCGATTCGCCGTTCTCGCTTCCCTCGGCCTCCTGGCCGGGTCCGTCGCCGACGCCGCGCTGACCGTGCGCGTCACGCCGTCGGGCCCGACGCAGGAATCGATCGACCAGGCCAAGAAGGTCCTCCTCACCTCTCCCGGCGTGCTCGAGCTGGTCGCGGGGCGCAAGCCCGTGATCGTCTCGTTCGAGCTCCTCGACCCGGAGCCCGCCGGCAAGAAGGTCGCGGCCGCGGGATGGTCCGACCGGTACCGGGCCATCGTGTACGACACGGTCCGCGGGCGCGCCTTCGTCGCGACGGGTCGCCTCGACGGCGCGCCCGAGTCCGTGGTGCCGTACGACGGCCAGCCCGATCCCGGGCCCGAGGAGTTCGAGCTCGCCGCTGGCGTCGTGAAGCGAGACCCGGGGATCGCGGCGCTGCGCCCCGGTGGCAAGCTGGTCGTCTATCCGCCGATGCCACCGATGGTGCGCGGATCGTCCGGAGAGAGGCTGGTCACGGTCGGAGTCCAGGGTCCCGACGGCCTCCACGAGGTGGTCGGCGTCGATCCGTACCGCGGTCGCGTCGTGCGCTATCCGAGCGGCGCGCCGTCCAGCTCGCTGGCCATCGGCGCGGCTTGCGGCCCACCGGGCGCCGGGCAGGCCACCACGAGCCGCGGGACCGCGGGGCAGTTCGACGTGGTCGTCAACGACGGCGCCACCGAGCTGTGGCGCTTCACGGCCATCCGCCCCGCGGCGTCCACGGGGACGCGCGCGTCGGGCGTCGAGCTCCGGAACGTCGACTACCGCGGCAAGCGGGTCCTGCTCCGCGCGCAGGTCCCGATCCTCAACGTGCAGTACGTCAACAACGCGTGCGGGCCCTATCGGGACTGGCAGTGGCAGGAGGGCTCGTTCGAGGCGAACGGGACCGACGTGGCCACCGGGGTGCGGGTCTGCGCGGGAGCGCCCCGCACGATCCTGGAGTCGTCGAGCGACACCGGGAACTTCCGCGGCCTCGCGATCTACACGACGAAGGACGAGGTGTACCTCGTCAGCGAGATGGAGGCGGGCTGGTACCGGTACCTCTCGATGTGGCGGTTCCACGCGGACGGCGAGATCCACCCCCGCTTCGGCTTCGACGGCGTGAACAACTCGTGCATCTGCAACCTCCACAACCACCACGCGTACTGGCGGTTCGAGTTCGCCCTCGACGGCGGCACGAACCACGAGGTGTACGAGGAGGACCTCCGCGGATCGACGCTCCGGACGACGGAGTTCCGGCGCCGGCGCGACCCGGCCACACGACCATCCCCGCAGCCGACGTACCGGATCAAGAACCCGTCGACCGGGGATGCGTACCGCCTCGTCCCGGGAGATCACGATGACTTCTCCGACACGTACGGCCGCGGCGACCTCTGGGTGGTCCAGGCCCGCTCGACCGAGCTCGACGACGGCGTTAACTGCACCTCCGGGTGCGCCACGCAGGCCAACCTCGACCCGTTCGTGAACGGCGAGTCGATCCAGAACCAGGGCGTCGTCGTCTGGTACGCCGGCCACTTCTTCCATAACGTGGCGGACGCGGCGCGTCCCGGCGGCCCGCTCGACTCGGAGACCGAGCACCACCACGTGGTCGGGCCAGACCTCGTCCCGGTCTCCTGGTAACCACGGCCCGTGCTGTCGCACTGGGCGTGGGGCGCGGCCTTCCGGTTCTCGCTGTCCGTTCCGTCGCTCCTCCTGGTCGTCGCGCTGGCCGTGCTGGGCGGCTTCGGCAACGCCTACGTGGGTTGGGGCGGCACGGTCGCGGCCGCGCTCCTGGTGGCCCGGGCCGGGCTCAGGGGCGAGACCACGTTTCCCGGCTGGAAGGTGCTCGCCGCAGATGGCCGGGCGCTCGCCCGGGCCCTTCCGCACGGCCTTCTCGTGGCGACCGTCCTCCTCTCACCGCTCCTCCTCGTCCTCGTGGTCGGGGCGGCGCAGGACGTCCGGGAGCTCGTGGGCGGTTCGTTCTTCCTGATGGCCAACCTGGCGATCCTGTTTCCGCTCGGCCTCTCGTTCCTCCCTCCGTGTCTCCTCCTGGTGGCGGACGGAGGGAGCGCCCTCGACGCCCTGACGCCGGTCGCGTTCCGGCGCGATCTCGCCTCGCTCGGCAGCGACCGCGCGGGGATGAGGCTCGCCTTCGTCATGATGCTGGCGGCGCTCATGGTCGCGAAGGCGCTCCTCGCTGGGGTCCCCGTGGCCGGCCCCGCGCTCGGGCGGCTGCCGATCGCGTGGCTCCACCTCGTCACCGCCCACCTCTGGGGCTACGCGCTGTCCCGGTCCCAGTCCCGGAGCGTCTCTATTTCTTGGCCACCGGAGCCTGCTCGGCCTTGACCGGGAGCGCCCCGGCCTCGAACGCCCCGACGTCGCACGGCGCCTTGCGGGCGTAGCCGCGCTGGTCGAGCCCGGACACGGGGGCGCTCAGGCAGCCTTCCGGCCCGGCCCCGTCGACGGCCGGGCTCCCCGGCAGGAGCGCCACCGTCCGGGTGGGTCCGCCGTGGTCCTGCGGTCCTGACGGATCGAGCCTGGGGTCACGGGTGACGCCGACGCACGACGTACCGGGGAACTGCATGTTGCTCCCGCCGTCCGCGATCTTGCCGGAGCAGCCGCCGGTGACGACGGAGCCCTTCAGGTAGACCGTCCCGTTCCCGCCGAAGACCGTGTTCGCGACGACCGACTTGTGGTCGCCCTTGCCGCCGCCCAGGGTCGAGTGGGCCACGGAGACCGCGGCGGTACCGTTCACGCTGACGTTGCAGAGGGCGGCGCCCTGGCCGGCCGAGTTCCCCCAGAACGTGCTGTTCACGATGGTGAGGGCCGACTCCCCGAACGAGCCGAGGCCGCCGTTGAGGATCGCCCCGCCGCGGCCCTGGCCGGCCGCCGCCACGGAGCGGTTTCCCGTGAAGAGGCTCCGGGTGACGGTCGCGATGCCGACGACGTTGTAGAACGCGCCGGCGTTCTCGGCGGCGTTCCCTGTGAACGTCGAGCCCGCGATCGTCACGGTGCCGCCGCGGCTGTAGATCGCGCCGCCGTCCCCGCCCGAGGCCGCGTTGCCGCTGAAGGTCGAGTCCTCGATGGTGACGACCGCCGACTCGGTCTGCCCGACGTTGTAGATGGCGCCGCCGTGGCAGGCGAGCTGGGTCCGGTTGTCGCTGAAGGTCGTGCGGACCAGCCGCAGGGACGCGACGCCTGTGGGGCCCTGGTTGACGATCGCGCCGCCGTGACACGCGGACGAGTTTCCCGTGAAGGCCCCGTCCTCGATCGTCACGCGCCCCGACGCGTTCGAGATCGCGCCCCCGCCGGCCGCCCCTCCGGCCACGTTGCGGGAGAACGTGACCTTCCGGAGCACCACCGTGCCGCCGTCGTTCCGGAGCCCGGCGCCGTCGACGTCTGCCGCTCCGCGTGTGATCGTGAGGCCCGAGAGCTCCACCGACGCTTCGGGAAAGACACGCAGGACGCGCGTCGCGCCGCGTCCGCTGAGGGTCACCCGGCCCTCTCCCTGGATCGTGGTGTCCCACCTCTTGAAGACGAGCGGCGCGGAGAGCTCGATCGTCACCGGGGTGGGCCCGCATCGGAAGGTGATGACCCCGGTACCGGCGACCGCGGCGGAGAGCGCCGCCTCCGTGCAGCTCGCCGGCGTTCCGTTCCCGACCGTTTGCTGGGGGACGGGGCCTTCCCGTCGCGGGGCCGGCGTGGGCTCCGTCATCTGTCGCAGGTCGGGGCCGGAGCCGCGGCCGCGGCCCCGGCCCTGCGCGCTGGCGACGGGCGTCACCGTCAGCAGGAGCAGCAGGAGGACGAGTCGGCGCATCGGCGGGAGTGTACGGGACACGGCGGGGCCCGGCGGACGCTGTGCTAGCCTCGCCTGCCCTCGGCGGCCGGCCATGGGAGGTCCAGGCCCGAGGCGAAGGAGCTTCCATGAACAAGTTCGTCCCCGCGGCAGCCCTGATCCTGTCGCTGTCCGCCCCCGCCGCGCGCGCCGCCGAGCCCGAGCCCAAGACGGACCAGGACAAGACCCTCTACTCGCTCGGTCTCCTCATCGCGCGGAACCTCGAGGCCTTCCGCCTCACTCCCGCGGAGCTCGAGCTCGTGAAGGCCGGGATCACGGACGGCGTTCAGGGGAAGCCGAAGAAGGCCGACCTCGAGACGTTCGGGCCGAAGATCAACGACCTCGCCAAGGGGCGCGCCGCCGCCGCCGCGGCCGACGAGAAGAAGTCCGGAAAGGCGTTCCTGGACAAGGCCGCCGCCGAGGCGGGCGCCGTCAAGACCGCGTCCGGCATGGTCTACAAGGAGATCAAGGCCGGCAGCGGGGCCGCTCCCAAGCCGACGGACACGGTCAAGGTCCACTACCACGGCACGCTCACCGACGGCACCGTCTTCGACAGCTCGGTCAAGCGCGGGCAGCCGGCCGAGTTCCCGCTGAACGGCGTCATTCCGTGCTGGACCGAGGGCGTCGCGAAGATGAAGGTCGGCGGCAAGGCGCGTCTCGTCTGCCCGTCCGAGCTGGCCTATGGCGACAACGGGCGGCCCGGGATCAAGCCCGGCGCGACGCTCAACTTCGAGGTCGAGCTGCTCGAGGTGAAGGCGCCCGCGCCGGCCGCCGCCGCGCCGGCCCCGCCCGCTCCGAAGAAGTAGCTCCCCGGCGGCTTGACGCCGCGCGACGACTCTCCATATAGTACCGGCGCGGTCCGATATCGGGCCGCGCCGATATGTTTCGACTCAACAAGCTCACCGACTACGGCATCGTCCTCCTCACCCACTTCGCCCGTCAGGGCGGGGGAACGAACGCCCGTGAGCTGGCCGCCGCGGTGGCGCTCCCCCTCCCCACGGTCGGCAAGCTCCTGAAGACGCTGACCCACGAGGGGCTCCTCGTCTCGCAGCGGGGAAAGAGCGGCGGCTATGCCCTGGCCCGTCCGCCGGCCGAGATCACGATCGCCTCGATCGTGGCCGCGCTCGAGGGCCCGATCTCCATCACCGAGTGCAACCTGCCCGGCATGTGTGAGCACGAGGTCGGCTGCGGGGTGAGGATGAACTGGCAGGCGATCAACCGGGCGGTCCACGACGCGCTCTCCCGCCTCACCCTGGCCGACATGTCCCGGCCCCTCTTGCCCACCCGCCTCGGCCTCGAGCGCCCCACCCGTCTGCCCGAGGCGCCCCGACCCCTGCAGAGGAGTGTCCCCACATGAGCTCGACCCAGGTCCTCGACGACCTGACCCGTCAGGAATACAAGCACGGCTTCGTCTCCGCGATCGAGTCCGACAGCTTCCCGGCGGGGCTCTCCGACGACGTCGTCCGCGCCATCTCCGCCAAGAAAGGGGAGCCGGAGTGGCTCCTCGAGTGGCGCCTGAAGGCGTACCGGCACTGGCTCACGATGGAGGAGCCGTCCTGGGCGAAGGTGCGCTACCCGACGATCGACTACCAGACCATCGTCTACTACTCGGCGCCCAAGACCAGCAAGGACGGGCCCAAGAGCCTGGACGAGGTCGACCCGGAGCTCCTGAAGACGTACGAGAAGCTCGGCGTGCCGCTCCAGGAGCGGGCGATCCTGGCCGGCGTCGCCGTCGACGCGGTCTTCGACAGCGTCAGCGTCGCGACGACGTTCAAGGAGAAGCTGAAGGAGGTCGGCGTCATCTTCTGCTCCTTCTCCGAGGCGGTGCGCGAGCACCCGGACCTCGTCAGGAAGTACCTCGGCACGGTCGTCCCCTACACCGACAACTTCTTCGCGACGCTCAACTCGGCGGTCTTCTCGGACGGCTCGTTCTGCTACATCCCGAAAGGGGTCCGCTGCCCGATGGAGCTGTCGACCTACTTCCGGATCAACCAGGCCGACACGGGCCAGTTCGAGCGGACCCTGATCGTCGCGGACGAAAAGGCCTCGGTGTCGTACCTCGAGGGGTGCACGGCGCCCAAGCGCGACACCAACCAGCTGCACGCGGCCGTGGTCGAGCTGGTGGCGCTCGACGAGGCGCAGATCAAGTACTCCACGGTCCAGAACTGGTACCCGGGCGACAAGGACGGCAGGGGCGGCATCTACAACTTCGTCACCAAGCGCGGGAAGTGCGCGGGGCGCCGCTCCAAGATCTCCTGGACGCAGGTGGAGACCGGCTCCTCGATCACCTGGAAGTACCCGAGCTGCGTCCTCCTCGGGGACGAGTCCGTGGGCGAGTTCTACTCGGTGGCGCTCGCCAACAACTACCAGCAGGCCGACACCGGCACCAAGATGGTGCACGTCGGGAAGAACACGCGCTCGACTATCGTGAGCAAGGGGATCTCGGCGGGCCACGGGCAGAACACCTACCGCGGCCAGGTGAAGATCCTGAAGGGAGCGACCGGCGCGCGGAACCACTCGCAGTGCGACTCGCTCCTCCTCGGCGACCAGTGCGGCGCGCACACCTTCCCGTATCTCGAGGTGCGGAACCCGACGGCGCAGATCGAGCACGAGGCGTCGACCTCCAAGATCGGCGAGGACCAGCTCTTCTACTGCCGCCAGCGCGGCCTGTCCGCGGAGGACGCGGTGTCGATGATCGTGAACGGCTTCTGCCGGAAGGTGATCCGCGAGCTCCCGATGGAGTTCGCGGTGGAGGCCCAGAAGCTCCTCGGGGTGAGCCTCGAAGGAAGCGTGGGATAGGACGAGATGACCAAGATCCTGAACGTCGAGAACCTGCACGCGCGGATCCAGGGCGAGGGGACGGAGATCCTCCGCGGCCTGGACCTCGTGATCGGCCCGGGCGAGGTGCACGCCATCATGGGACCCAACGGCTCCGGCAAGAGCACGCTGGCCCACGTCCTCGCCGGGCGCGACGGCTACGAGGTGACCCAGGGCAAGGCCTTCTTCGACGGCCACGACCTCCTGGCGATGGCGCCCGAGGATCGGGCCCGCGAGGGCCTCTTCCTGTCGTTCCAGTACCCGGTCGAGATCCCGGGCGTCTCCAACACGTACTTCCTCCGGATGTCGCTGAACGCGATCCGCAAGCACCGCGGTCTCCCCGAGATCGACGCGATGGACTTCGTCTCCCTGATCGAGGAGAAGGCCAAGCTCCTGGAGATGGACGACGACCTCCTGTCGCGCCCCGTGAACGAGGGCTTCTCGGGCGGCGAGAAGAAGCGGAACGAGATCTTCCAGATGCTCGTGCTCGACCCGAAGCTCGCCATCCTCGACGAGACCGATTCCGGGCTCGACATCGACGCGCTCAAGGTGGTGTCGAAGGGGATCAACGCGCTCCGCGCCGAGGGGCGCTCGCTCCTCCTGATCACCCACTACCAGCGGCTCCTCGACTACGTCACGCCGGACGTCGTCCACGTCCTCGCCGACGGGCGGATCGTCAAGTCGGGCGACGCGTCGCTGGCCCTTCACCTCGAGGAGCACGGGTACGGCTGGATCGAGTCCGCCTCGACTGCCGCTACCGCGGCGGCCGCGCCCGCCACGGCCGCCCCATGACCGCCGCCGTGGAAGCCCCTCCGTCGCCGGGCGTCGAGAGCCTGCTGGCGCTCTCGCGTGCGGACGGGGACGCGCCCCCCTGGCTGGCCGGGCTGCGCCACGCGGCGCGCGAGGCGTTCGCGGAACGGGGCTTCCCCGGTCCACGGGAGGAGGACTGGCGGTACACGAGCACGACCTCGCTGTCCGCCGCCACCTTCACCGCTCCGCCCACCGGTGAAGCCGTTCGCGCCGCCGCGGACGCCCTCGCCGCGACGCTCGGCCCGCTCGACGTCCGCCGCGGGAACGAGCCGCGGCTGGTCTTCGTGAACGGGCGGCTCGAGCCGACCTGGTCGAGCGCCGCCGGGCTGCCCGCGGGCGTCCGGCTGGC
>CAYLNK010000209.1:0-11843 GCA_964384675.1 uncultured Holophagales bacterium
GGAATCGTCGCGCCCGGTGGAACGCCAGTCGTCCCCGGCCGGCGTGCCGCTCTCGCGGCGGATCTCGCCACCGCTGGGGGTCGATTCCCCGCGGCCCGTCGTGGAGCCGTCGCCGCGGCGCCACGTCTCGGCCGGGCTGGCGTCACGGCGCGGCAGGCCCGCACCGTCCGACACGGCGTCGCCGCGGGAGGGGGTGCGCGACCCACCCGTCGTGGGAATCTCGGAGCGCCGGCCCATGCCGATGACCTCGGGAGACGCCGGCCGGTAGGTCGGGTCTTCGCCGGCCCGGACGAAGGAACGGCGCAGCTCGTCCTGGGCGTTCCCCGGGAGGTTCGAGTCGCGCCTCAGGATGGCGGTCAGGCCGTCGTTCAGGGCGCCGCTGCCGCGCGGACCCGCGTCGAGCGTCGCGGGGACGCGGCGAACGGCCTCCTGGACGGTGGACGAGATCGAGCCGGTTCCCCGCTCGATCCGAAGGGGCGCCGTCGAGATGACGCCGACCTCGCCGCTCCGGAAGCTCGCACGGTCGCCCCGGACGATGTCGCGCGCGGAGTCGATCCGCGCTCCGATCCGGTTGGTCGGAACGTAGTTCCAGCCGCGGCGATCGATCCGGGTGATGTCGACCCGCCCGGCGAGATGGGGGTAGGCCTGGTAGCCGCTGCCGACCCGCGACGACCGGTGGTAGGTCTGGTAGTAGCCCCCGTAGTAGCCAACCGGGCACCAGCCGACGTAAGACGGCGAGTAGCTCCAGTAGACCCAGGCGGGAGAGTAGATGCTCCCCGGAAGCCAGCACCAGCCGAACATCGAGTCGAAGCTCCAGGAGCCGTAGTGGTACGGCAGCCAGCCCCACGACTCGTACGAGACCCAGGTGAGGCCGGACGGGGTCCAGCGCCAGTAGCCGTTCGTATAGGGCCGCCAGTCGGCCACCACCCGGGGCCTCCAGCAGTTTCGTCCGAAGGCCGGGACGTACACCCAGCTTCCGTTGTCGTCGAGCCCGGCCTGCGTGTAGTCGTAGTCGTAGTCGCTCGATACGTACGAGATGCCGCCTCCGCGAGGGCGGTCGCGGCGGTCGTCGACGAAGCGGGTGAAGCGATCGCGGGGAACGTCGCCGTCGGTGACCTCGATCTCGTCCCCGCCGCTCACGAACGCGTACTGGCCGCTCCGGAGCACCACCCGGCCCGAGCGGGCCGTCAGCTCGGCCCGGCCCGTCACGACGTACACCTCGGTCCCGCGCCGGCCCGTGTCGACGCGGAAGAGGCCTCTCTCGGCGAGGATGACGGTGACGTCGTCGGTGTCGACGCGGGGGGCCGTATCACGCCCGGAGGTGCTGCGGGTCTCGAGCGAGATCGCGCCCCGCTCCAGGAAGAGGAGGTCGCGGTCGTCGTCCGACTCGTACGTACGGGAGAGTCGGTCGAATCGTAGGTCGCTACGGGCGTCGATCCGCACGACCATCCCGGAGGCGAGCACCGCCTCGGCCCGCGACGAGCTGCCCGTGAAGAGCCGGTCGCCGGCCATGACGGGTACATTGACGCGGGCGGTGGAGTCGTCCTCGCCGCGGGAGACCAGAGAGACGTCGGATCCGACGTAGGAGAGATAGGAGTAGCCCTCCCGCTGAGCCCGGACCGGGGCCGCCGACAGGATCGCGACGGCCAGCGCGGGGACCCAGAGGGCGAGTCGGGAGGCGGGGGCGGGCCTTGAGGTGTTCATCGGGGGACCCTCCGCGAAGGTGAAATGCGAGCGGCGTGCCAGACGATCGTCGTCATTTCGCGGTGACGTCTTGACCCGCGTGCCCCGGAGCCTCAATCTTGGAGCGTGGTTTTCGGGTTCCTCAAGAAGAAACTGCAGGAGTCCCGCGCCGCCAAGACACCGGCCGGGTCCGAGGCGGACTACGAGGAGCGGCGCAAGCTCGCGGAGAGCCGGCACGAGGAAGGGAAGACGGCCGAGGCCATCCAGATCCTCGAGGCTCTCGCCGGGGACCTGGCAGGAGCCGGCAACTTCCCGCTGGCCGTCGCCGTCCGGCACCGGATCGCGCAGTGGAAGCCCGATGACGTCGCCCAGGAGGCGCCTGCCGAGACCGGGCGCAAGATGGCCGAGCAAAGGGCGATCACGAGCGGGGTCATCCAGGCGCCGCCGGGCCTCTCCCGGGTCTCCGAGTCGTCGATCCAGCGCCTCGTCCAGGTCTCCACGTTCCTCGAGGAGCTGAGAGCCGACGAGATCGCGGGGCTCATCGAGTCGACCGGGCTCGCGAGCTACCGGGCCGGGCAAACGGTCGTCGTCGAGGGCACCGCCGGGGACCAGCTCTACATCGTCACCCGCGGGGGGTTCTCGGTCACGACCAAGGGCGCCACCGGGAAGCCGGTCAAGGTCGGGTCCCTGGGAGTCGGCGACTTCTTCGGCGAGGTGGCGGTCCTCACGGGAAAGCCGCGCGCCGCCACCGTCACGGCGGACCACGACGCCGAGTGCCTCCAGATCAGCGCCGCCCGCTGGAGCGGCCTGTCGGCGCGCTATCCGCGGCTGAAGGAGCTCCTCGAGCAGGCCATCGCCGTGCGGGCGCAGCTTTCGGCCGAGGCGGTCGTGGACGACCTGCGGAAGAGCCGGTCGGAGGGGTGACGTGGCCGTCCGGGACATCGTCAAGTACGGCGACCCACGCCTGGTGGCGCGGAACGACTCGATCGTCCAGTTCGACGACCCCGGTCTTCCCGGGCTGATCCGCGACCTCCTCGACACCTGCTGGGCCGCCCCGGGCTACGGGCTCGCGGCACCCCAGATCGGCGTGAACAAGCGGGTCGCGGTCGTCGACCTCTCCGTGGGGAAGGACCCGTCCAAGATCCTCGTCCTGGTCAACCCGGTGGTGGTGGCGGCGCACGGCTTCATCCGGGACGAGGAGGGGTGCCTCTCCTTTCCGGACATCGTCGAGGTCGTGGAGCGCCCCGAGCGGGTCACGATCGAGGCGTTCGACGAGAAGGGCGAGAAGCGGGCTCTCGACGGGGTCGACCTCCTCGCCCGGGCTTTCTGCCACGAAGTCGACCACCTCGACGCCAAGCTCTTCATCGACCGGATGTCGATGCTCAAGCGCGGCTTCGTGCTCCGGAAGGTCGTGAAGCGCCAGAGGGTCGGTGGCTGGTAGGACGGGCTCCGGACGCCGCTAGACCGGAGCCGGTACCCGACGGTCTTCCATGAGGTCTGCCCGGTTCAGCGTCCTCGCGAGGTGACCGGCGATCGCCACCAGATGCTCGAGCTCGTTCGACTCACCGGGCGCCGGAAGCGGCCCGCGCCTGTGCAGCCGGAGCGTCCCGATGAGGTCGGCCCCGACCCAGAGCGGGGCGGACAGGACGGTCCAGTCGGACGAGGCCGCGTCACGCGATTCCCCGGGCGTGCGGGGCGCCCGCTCGACGCGAGGATCCTCGACCAGGGCGAGGACACCGAGGTAGGTCGGGACGGTGCCGCCCGGCCAGGTCGACGAGAGGTAGGACCGGGTCTCGATCGCCCCGGGCCGCCGCAGATGCAGGGTCGAGCCGCCGGTCCCGAACAGGCCCGAGATACGCTCGAGGAGGCCCACGATCCGCTCCGTGCGGCCGCGTTCGCCCTCGCCCGGCTCCTCGAGCTTATCGGTGATCTCCTGCTGCAGCTCGAGTATCCGGTTGCGCACCACGAGCGCGTCGAGGAGGCTCTTGGTCCGGATGGCGTTCTTCAGGCGCGCCTTCAGCTCCCGGGTCGAGAACGGCTTGGTGAGGTAGTCGTTCGCGAGCGCCTCGAAGCCCTGGAGCAGGTCTTCCTCGTCGGTGCGGGCCGTCAGGAAGAGGACCTGCGTGTCCGCCGTCTCGGGCGCGGTCTTGATCCGCCGGCACACCTCGTACCCGGAGAGGTCGGGCATCTTCACGTCGAGGAGCACCACGTCGGGTCTCCGCAGTGCGACCTTCTCGAGCGCCTCGGTGCCCGAGAGGGCGCTCTCGAAGTCACAGCCGAGCTCGAACGCGATGTAGGAGGCGATCTCCTCCTGGTGTGGCTCGTCGTCGACGAGGAGGACGAGGGGGCGGGGGCGGTGGGCGAACATCGGGGGCGTTATCCCACCGGGGCCGTGAGGCGTCAAGGATTTGCGTCCGCGAGAGGGGGCGGGGAGAATCGCGGCCCGTGCCGCTCCGCCTCCACAACACGCTGACCCGCTCGCTCGACCCCTTCACGCCGCTCCACGACGGGGAGGTCCGGCTCTACACGTGCGGGCCGACGGTCTACAACCGTGTCCACATCGGGAACCTCCGGACGTTCGTCTGGGAGGACCTGATGTGCCGGGCATTCCGCTCGCTCGGCTTCCGGACGGTCCAGGTCATGAACCTGACCGACATCGACGACAAGACCATCCGCGGCGCCGTGGCCGAGAACCTCACCCTGGGGGAGTTCACCGGCAAGCACATCGCGACGTTCCACGAAGACCTCGCCACTCTGGGCGTCACGCCCGCGGACCGCTATCCGCGCGCCACCGAGCACATCGACGAGATGGTCGAGATCGTCGAGAAGCTGACCGAGCGGGGGCACACCTACGAGAGCGACGGCTCGATCTGGTTCCGGATCGCCTCGTTTCCGGGCTACGGGAAGCTGTCGCGGATCGACCTCTCGGCGGTGAAGCGCGGGGCCCGCGTGGCCGACGACGAGTACGAGAAGGAAGACGTGCGCGACTTCGCGGTCTGGAAGGAGGCGAAGCCGGGCGAGCCGGAATCGGCCACCTGGACGACGCGCCTCGGCCGTGGCCGGCCCGGCTGGCACCTCGAGTGCAGCGCGATGGCGATGAAGTACCTGGGCGAGACGCTCGACGTCCACACGGGGGCCGTGGACAACATCTTCCCGCATCACGAGAACGAGATCGCCCAGAGCGAGGGGGCCACCGGGAAGCCGTTCGTGCGGTACTGGCTCCATGCCGAGCACCTCATCGTGGACGGCGAGAAGATGTCGAAGTCGAAGGGGAACTTCTTCACCCTTCCCGACCTCCTGGCCAGGGGCCACTCCGCCCGCGCGCTCCGGTACCTCTTCCTGTCCGTGCCGTACCGCCAGAAGCTGAACTTCACGTTCGAAGGCCTGGCCGGCGCCGCGACCACGCTGGAGCGGCTCGAGTCCCTGGAGCGGCGCCTCACGGAGAGGGCCGGCGGAGCGGAGCCGTCGGCATCGACGGCGTTCTCGGAACGGCTCGAGAAGGCCCGCTCTGATTTCCGCTCCGGGCTCGAGGACGACCTGAACACGGCGGCCGCGCTGGCCGCGGTCTTCACCCTCGCGAGGGAGCTGAACATCGACCTCGAGGCGGGGCGGCTCTCGGCCGGCGACGCGGGGGCCGCGCGGCAGATCTTCCGGGACCTGGACGCCGTGTTCGGAGTGCTTCCGCCCGCCGGACCGGACGCGCTCGACGCGGAGATCCAGGGAAGGGTCGACGCGCGCCAGGCGGCCCGCAAGCGCCGGGACTGGAAGACGTCGGACGCGATCCGCGACGAGCTGCTCGCGCGGGGCATCGTCCTCGAGGACACGCCGCAGGGCGTGCGGTGGAAGAGGAGGCCTTGACAGCCGGCGCGCCGGTCGGCTCTACTCCGTCCGGCATGACGGCTCTTCGTCCCTGGCACGGTCACCACAGCTGAGCCGGCGGTAACAGCCCGCCGGACGATGTAGGTCCGGAGGGCGCGAGGCGCGAGCCAGTTTCCCCCTCCGGACGGAGGGGGTTCGCATTTTGGGCGTCAGCGCGGAAAGCACACGGGTGGTCGCCTCGTTCGCCCCGGCGTCGAACGCCGAGGTGGAGGCCCTGCCGACCGACGTCGCGCCGGGGATCCCGTGCGTGGAGGTGCGTCTGGACGGGCTCCTCGAGCCGCCCGACCTGCCTCTCTTCCGCCGCGTCTTCGCCGGACGGACGCTCGTCGCCACGCTCCGCTCCTCGGCCGAGGGCGGTCGCTTCACCGGCACCGGCCCGGAGGCCGCGCCCCTCCTCCTCCGCGCGCTCGCCGCCGGCTTCGACCTGGTGGACCTCGAGCTGGCCTGGCTCCGCGACGGGCTCGTCGGGTTCGATCCGGCGACGGTGATCGCTTCCGTGCACGACCTCGCCGGAATCCCCCGCGATCTCCCGGCGCTCCTCGGGGCGCTCCGGCGCACGGGCGCCCGCTACCTGAAGGTCGTCGGCTCGGCCCGCGACTCCGGCGACGCGCTCCGGATCCTCGACTTCCAGAGGCAGGCCGGGGAGCCGCGCCTGTCGGCGTTCGCGATGGGGGAGGCCGGGATCGCCACGCGCGTCCTGGCGCCGTACTTCGGCGCGCCGCTCGCGTATGGGGCCCTCCTGGCCGGTCGCGAGACGGCGCCGGGCCAGCTCCTCGCCGGCGACCTCCGCGAGGTCTACGGTATCGGCCGCCGGTCCGGGATCGAGCGGCTCTACGTGCTGTTCGGCGGCCTCGTGTCCCATTCGCTCTCGCCCGCGATCCACAACGCCTGCTTCGAGGCGGGCCGGGACCCGTCGCTCTACGTCCCGTTCGCGCTGCGTTCGCTCCTCACCGAGTTCGACCCCCTGGTCGCCGCCTTCGACGGCTTCGGGCTGCCGCTACGGGGCGCCTCGGTCACGATCCCGTTCAAGGAGGAGGCGGCCACGGTCGCGGTCTTCCGGGGCGAGAACGTGGCCAACACGCTGGTGCGCTCCGGAGACGCCTTCATCGCGTCGAACACCGACAAGACCGCGATCCTCGCCTTCGCGCCTCTGGCGTTCCCCGGCAGCCGCGCCCTGGTGCTGGGGGCCGGCGGCACGGCCCGCTCGGCCATCGACGTCCTCATCTCGCGCCGCTACGACGTCCACGTCTGGAACCGGAGCCCGGTCCGTGCGCACGAGCTCGCCGAGGAGACCGGGGCCACCTTCCTCGCGAACCTCGACCCGGACGCGGAGCGGTTCGTCCTGATCGTGAACGCGACGCCCATCGGGATGAGGGCCGACGATCCGCTGCCGTGCCCCGACGCGTACGTCCGCGAGGGGATGACGATCATCGACGCTCCGTACGGCCGCGCCGAGACGCGCCTGGCCGGGCTCGGCCGCGCGCGCGGCGCCAACGTCGTCGACGGCCTGACCCTGCTGGTCGCCCAGGCCGCGGGCCAGTCGGAGCTCTTCACCGGGCGCTCGACCACGTCCGCCGACCTGGCCCGGCGGCTCCCCGCCCGCTTCGAGTCGCTCTTCGAGGTGAACCCGTGATCAGCGCCGATCCGAACCTGCCCCGGGGTGTCCAGGCCTTCCTGTTCGATGCCGCCGAGCGCCGTCGCCGGGCGGAGGACCTCGTGGTGCGGAGCCTGCAGGCGGGCGGCTTTCGCGAGATTCTCCTGCCGGTGCTGGACTACGCCGCGCCGTACGGCGGCGTGACCGCAGAGGGGGACGAGCGGGTCTATCGCTTCATCGACCGCGACGGGGAGCTGCTGGCGCTGCGCGCCGACTTCACGCCGATGGCGGCGCGGGTCATGGCGCCGAGACTCGTCGCGGGCGACGCCGTCTCGCTCTTCTACCGCGGCGACGTCGTGCGCGACGAGGAGCCGGGGGTCGGGCGGCCGCGGGAGTTCTCCCAGGTCGGGGCCGAGACGTACGGCGACCCGTCGTTCGCGGCCGACGAGCGGATCCTCGGGCTCGCCCTGGCATCGCTGGCGGAGATCCCGGCCACGTCGCTTCGCCTCACGCTCGGCTACGCGGGGCTCCTCGAGAAGCTCGTCACGGCCGTGGCTCCGTCGCTCTCGCGCGGCAAGGGGGAGAGCCTCGCCGCGCTCCTGCGCGCCGCTCGAGAGCGCCGCGTCTCACGCGTGGAGGCCCTGCTCCTGGACGCCGGAGCGACCACGGCCGAGGCGACCTCCATCTCTCGCGCGCTCCTCGTGGGTTTCGATCCGGGCTCGACGCTCTTCGCCCGACCGGTCCTCCAGTCCGGCGCCTCGGAGCTGCGGCGCGCCACGGAGGCGGCGCGGTCCTCGCGCCCCGGCCTGCCGGTCGTCGTCGACCTGGCCGGGACCCCGTCCGCCCCGTACTACACGGGGATCACGTTCGGAGTCGACGCGGAGGGCGTCGCCTCGCCGCTCGCCGCCGGCGGACGGTACGACCGGCTGCTGGCGCGCTTCGGGAGCCCGGCGCCGGCGACCGGATTCTCGATCGGCATCGAGGCCCTCGCCTCCGCGCTGGAGAGGGCGAGCGGGTCGTCGGCGGCCGTCCCGAGACCGCTCCGGATCGCGGTGGGGAAGGGGCGGCTCCTGCCGCGCACGCTCGAGGCGCTGCGCGCCGGCGGCGCGGATTTTCCCGAACCGGACGGCCGGCGGCTCGTGGTCGCCGACCGGAGCGGCGCGTTCGAGCTCCTCCTCCTCAAGGACGACGACGTGCCGACCTACGTCGCCCACGGCGGCGCCGACCTGGGCGTGGTCGGGAGCGACCGGGTCGCGGAGTCGGGGCAGGAGGTCTTCACGCCCGTCGAGCTGCCGTTCGGCGACTGTCGCCTCTCGATCATCGGGCGCTCCGGAGAGGAGTTCCGCCCGAACGGACATCCGGTGACCGTCGGGACGAAGTACCGGCGCCTCGCCGCTCGCTTCTTCGACGAGCGGCGGATCGCGCACGAGCTGATCCCGCTCGCCGGCTCGGTGGAGCTGGCGGCCGCGCTCCGCCTGGCGGACGTGGTCGTCGACCTGATCGAGACCGGCTCGACGCTCCGCGCGAACGGCCTGGTCGAGATCGAGACGCTCCTCACCAGCCGCGCCACGCTCATCGTCGGGCGCGCCGCGCTGGTCGCGCGTCGCGGGGAGATCGCGTCGTTCGTGGAGCGTCTCCTCGCCAGGGAGCTGGCGGCATGCTGACGGTGCTTCCGGCCCGCAGGGCGGCAGGCCGCGCGGCGCTGGAGGCGATCCTCTCGAGCCGGGCCACGCCAGACTTCGCATCGCTTCGACAGGCGCTGCCGATCGTGGAGTCGGTCCTGTCCGGCGGAGAGCGAGCCCTGGCGCGCCTCGTCGTGAAGCACGACGGCGGCCTCGCGCCCGAGGGCCTCCGCGTCGACCCGCGCGCCGGACGCGAGCCCGCGGTGAGCCCCGACTTCGCGCGAGCGTTCCGGCTGGCGGCGTCGCGGATCACTTCCTATCACCGCCGCCAGCGGCCGCGCGGCTTCACCGCGCGCGACCGCGAGGGGGCGACGTTCACCGAGCGGCCCGTTCCCCACGAGTGCGTCGGCGTCTACGTCCCGGGCGGGCGGGCGTTCTACCCGTCGTCCCTGATGATGGGTGTCCTCCCCGCGCGGGTCGCGGGCGTCCCGCGGGTCGTCGTGGCGACGCCGCCGCGGGCGTGGGCCGGGAGCCTCGAGCTGCGGTGGGCGGCGCGCGAGCTCGGCGTCGACGAGGTCCTCCTCGCCGGCGGCGCGCACGCGATCGCCGGCCTGGCGCGCGTGGCCGGCTGCACCAAGATCGTCGGGCCCGGGAACCGCTGGGTCGCCGCCGCCAAGCACCTCGTCTCGTCGCTGGTGTCGATCGATCTCCCGGCGGGCCCCTCCGAGGTGCTCGTGGTCGCGTCGGCTGGCGCGAGCCCGGGGAAGATCGCGGCCGACCTGCTGGCGCAGGCCGAGCACGATCCGCTCGCCGTATGTCTCCTCTTCACCGAGTCCGCGCCGCTGGCGCGGGCCGTGAGGAGCGAGGTGTCGCGCCAGCTCCGGACGCTCCCCACCGCGCAAGTCGCCCGCGAGTCGCTCGCGGCCAAGGGGCTCGCCCTCGTCTTCCGCTCGATCGACGACGCCGTCACGGCGGCGCGCGCCGTCGCGGTCGAGCACGTCCAGGTGATGGGGCCGGAGGCCGAGGCGCGCGCGACCGAGCTGGCCGCGACGGCCGGCGCGCTCTTCGTCGGCGAGTCGACGCCCACGGCGTTCGGCGACTACCTGGCCGGGCCGAACCACGTCCTCCCGACCGGCGGCGCCGCCCGCAGCTTCTCCGGGCTCTCGACACGCGACTTCTACCGCTGGAGCCGGAGCGTCTCGATCCCCGCCGCCGCGGCGCGGAAGCTGGCGGACCCGGCCGCGGCGCTGGCCCGGTTCGAGGGGCTGGAAGGCCACGCCCGCTCGCTCGACCGGAGGGCGACGTGACCGGCGCGGGGGCCGTCCGGCCCGAGATCCGGGCGTTCGCCGCGTACACGCTGGCGGCCGAGCCGGCGCCGCCGCTTCGGGCCAAGCTCGACTTCAACGAGTCGCCGTTCGACGTCCCCTCCGACGTGAAGGAGCTCGTCCTGTCGCGGCTCCGCGCACGGCGCTGGTCGGTCTATCCGGAGTTCGGCAGCCCGCGCCTGAAGGCCGCGATCGCGCGGTCGATCGGGCGGAGCCCGGACGAGATCGTGGTCGGGAACGGATCCGGTGAGGTGATCCTCGCGGCGGTTTCCGTGCTGGCCGGCGGCGGACGGTTGCTCCTTTCGCCGCCGACGTTCTCGCTCTACGCGCAGATGGCGGCGATCGTCGGGGCCGAGCGGGTCGCCGTGGCGCGAATCGGGGAGGACTTCGAGCTGGACGAGGACGCGTACCTGGCGGCCGCGCGCGCGGCCGTGCCGCTCCTCTGCTCGCCGAACAACCCGACCGGCGGCGTGGTGTCGGGAGCGCTCGTGGCGCGCCTCTGCCAGGCGGCTCCGGCCGTGCTCCTCGACCAGGCCTACGTCGACTTCGCCGGGACCGGCGCCGACGCGCTGCCGCTCCTCGACACCCACCCGAGCCTCGTGATCTTCCGCACGCTGTCGAAGGCCTTCTCGGCGGCCGGTTTCCGGATCGGGTACGCCGTGGCACGGCCCGAGCTGGCCGTGGAGATCGGGAAGGCGGTTCTGCCGTTCAGCGTCGACCTGGCGGCCGAGGAGCTGGCGCTGGCCGTCCTCGAGAACCCGGCGACCTCGCGGAGAACGATCGACACGATCGTCTCGGAGCGGGAACGGGTGGCGGCCGCGTTGCGGGCGCTGGGAGCGGACGTCGCCCGTTCGAGCGCCAACTTCCTCTTCTTCCGCGTCCCGGGACGGGACGGCACGGCGCTCCGCGCCGGCCTTCTCGCACGCGGCGTCCTCGTGCGCGACATGGCGTCCGCCGCGCCCGGGCGCCTGCGGGTCACGGTCGGGACGCCGGAGGAGAACGACGTCTTCCTCCGTTCCCTCGAGGAGCAGCTGCGATGAGCCGTACCGCCACGATCGTCCGCAACACGAAGGAGACGTCCATCGAGCTCCGGCTCGACCTCGACGGCACCGGCGCCGCCCGTGTCGAGACACCCGTCGGCTTCCTCTCGCACATGTGCGAGACGATCGCCAGGCACGCGCGCTTCGACCTCGCCGTGAAGGCCGAGGGGGACGTCCACATCGACTCGCACCACACCGTGGAGGACGTGGGCCTCGCGTTCGGCGACGCGCTCGACCGGGCGCTCGGGGACCGGGCCGGCATCGCCCGCTACGGGCACGCCTACGTCCCGCTCGACGAGGCGCTCGCCCGCTCGGTCGTCGACCTCTCGGGACGCCCGTACCTGGTGTTCGACTGTCCGGTCGACAAGGAGATGCTTCTCGTCACGCCGCACTTCCCGTTCAACCTCGTGGAGGAGTTCTGGAAGTCCGCCACCTTCCGGGGAAAGCTCAACCTCCACGTCGACGTGATCCGGGGCCGGAACGGGCACCACGTGGCCGAAGCGGTCTTCAAGTCGGCGGCGCGGGCCCTCGCGTGCGCGGTGGTCCGCACCGGGGCCGGCGTCCTCTCCACGAAGGGGACGCTGACGGCATGAGCGCGCCCGTGAACGTGACGCTCGTCGACTACGGCGTCGGGAACATCGCGTCGGTGCGCCGCGCCTTCGAGCGGCTCGGCGCCGTCGTCGACCTGACGGCCGACCCG
>CAYLNK010000210.1:0-11725 GCA_964384675.1 uncultured Holophagales bacterium
GCTCGCGGCCGCCTGGCTGCCCGCGCACCGCGCCACGCTCGTCGAGCCGGCGGCGGCCCTGCGCGATCCGTGAGCCGCCGGCTCACACCCGGAAGGTATCCGCCCTCCAGGCCTTGATCCGCTTCTTGATCTCCTCTGCGGGGAGGCGCTCGGCGAGCGCCTGCTCGACGAGAGCCGGCACCTCGGCGTCGGGGGCGAACCGGAGCGCGATCAGCTGGCCCTCGCGGAGCTCCGGGATCCGGGCGCGGAGCGCATCGGGGAGCAGCGTCTGGAGGCGAAGCCGCTCCTCCAGCCGGATGACCCGGTCCTGGGCCCGCAGCGGGAACGTACGCGCCTTCAGGGCCAGGATCACGAAGGCGACCGCCATCACGATCTCCCAGGCCGGCCAGCGCCCGGGGTGCTTGTAGAAGGCGTAGCACCGCAGCACGAGATTCGCCACCAGGACACCGAAAAGGACGAAGTGGTAGAGGGGGTCGTAGCGCCGATGGCTCGCGTAGCTCTGTGCCTCGGTCTCGGGCATTTCTGTCCTCCTTCGAACGTTCTATCCCACGGAGACGCTTTTCTCTAGGATGGGGGGCCGTCGCGGCCGCCTCCTGCGGCCCGGTATCACCGCCTCCGAGGAGCCCCATGCCCGAACCCCGTCAGCAGCCCCGTCTCCGCCCCGCCGCCGTGGCCGGCTTCGCTCTCGTCCACGCCGCGTCGCTCGGCGTCCTCGCCGTCGGCTTCTCGTGGGAAGGCGTCGCCCTGTGCCTCGGCTCCTACTACCTCAGGATGTTCGCGATCACGGCGGGCTTCCACCGCTACTTCAGCCACCGGAGCTACCACCTCGGCCGGGTCTCCCAGTTCCTGATGGCGTTCCTCGGCCAGACCTCGGCCCAGAAGGGCGTCCTCTGGTGGGCGTCCAACCACAGGCACCACCACCGGTACTCCGACAAGCCGGAGGACATCCACAGCCCGCTCCAGCGCGGCTTCTGGTGGAGCCACATGGGATGGATCCTGGCGGCGGACTACGAGGAGACCGAGGAGTCGCGCATTCCGGACCTCGTGAAGTTCCCGGAGCTCCGGTGGCTCGACGGGAACGCGTATCTCGCCACGATGCTGTACGCGCTCGCGCTCTACTTCGCGTTCTCCTGGACGGGGCTCTTCTACGGCTACTTCCTCTCCACCGTGCTCCTCTGGCACGGCACCTTCACCATCAACAGCGTGATGCACGTGTTCGGCAAGCGCGTCTTCGCCACGTCGGACGACAGCCGGAACTCCATGATCTTCGCGCTCGTCACCATGGGCGAAGGGTGGCACAACAACCACCACCACTACCCGGGCAGCGCCGCGCAGGGCTTCCAGTGGTGGCAGATCGACCTCAGCTACTACCTCCTGTGGCTCGGCGAGAGGATCGGCGTCGTCACCAACCTCCGCCGTGTGCCGGAGCGTCTCCGGCGCAGCGCCTCGGAGACGTACCTGGAGACGC
This sequence comes from uncultured Holophagales bacterium, assembly GCA_964384675.1. Lineage (GTDB taxonomy): Bacteria > Acidobacteriota > Thermoanaerobaculia > UBA5066 > UBA5066 > CAYLNK01. The sequence continues at coordinate 1,469 of CAYLNK010000210.1, forward strand.
GCGCGCGATTCGACGCGGCCCTCGACGCGGCCGGAACCCGGATGGGCGGGCGCGTCGAGCAGCTCAGCAAGCGGTGGGAGGAGATGCGCGACGCCGCCCGCCTCTCGGCCCACGAGGCCGTGGTCGACCTCGAGGCCAAGCGCCTCCACGCCGCGGAACGGCTCGCCGCCCTCCAGGCCGACTACGTGGCGCGGAAGGCCGAGGTCGCGGCCGCCGCCGACCAGCGCCTCGCCGAGCTGAACGCCGAGATCGAGCGGCTGCGCGCCTATCTCGAGGAGATCCTGTCGAAGCTGATCGAGGCGGCCGAGAGGCTCGGCCAGCCGGATTTCACCAGGACCGCGTGAGGATCCGATGACCGACCCGACGTCGCCGTACGCCGCCCACGTCGCCGAGCGCGCCCGCACCACCGCTTCCGCGCTCGCCGAGACGGGCTTCGACCGGCTGCTGATCCACTCCGGCAAGCCGTTCACGTATTTCGCCGACGACAACGACGCGCCGTTCCACCCCACACCGCACTTCGCCCACTGGTCCCCCGTCGAGGGGCCCGACCACGTGCTCGAGGTGATCCCGGGGCGGAAGCCGCGCCTGGCGCGCGTGACCCCGCGGGACTACTGGTACGCCCCCCCCGCCCCGGCCCCGGACTTCGTGCGCGAGACGTTCGAGGTGCTCGACGTCGCGACGCCGGCCGAGGCCTGGGCGGCCATCGGGACCGGCCGCTCCCGCACGGCGTACCTCGGCCCCGAGGCGGAGGCGGCACAGGCGAAGGGCGTGAGCCCGGAGGCGGTGAACCCGAAGGAGCTGGTCGCCCGGCTCGACTGGGAGCGCTCGTTCAAGAGCGACTACGAGGCCGGCGCGCTCGCCGCCGCCACCGCGAAGGCCGCGCCCGGCTTCCGGGCCGCGGAGGCCGCCTTCCGCGCCGGCGCCTCCGAGCTGGAGATCCACCACGCCTACCTGGCCGCCGTCGGCTCGCTGGAGGAGAAGCTGCCGTACCCGACGATCATCGGGCTCGACGAGCGCGCCTCCACCCTCCACTACCACGGCAAGCGCGGGAAGGAGGCCGCGCCCGGCACCGTGATGCTGATCGACGCCGGCGCGTCCGTCGCGGGCTACGGCTGCGACATCACCCGGACGTACCTCCGCGAGGGCGGCGACCCCGTCTTCGGCCGGCTGCTGCACGGCATGGAGGCGCTCCAGCGCCGCCTCGGCCTCGAGGCCCGGCCGGGCAGGCCGTATCTCGACGTCCACGTCCTCGCGCACCGCCTCATCACCGACCTCCTCGTCGAGACCGGGATCCTCACGGTCTCCGCCGACGAGGCGTTCGCCCGGAAGCTCTCGCTCCCGTTCTTCCCGCACGGGCTCGGGCACTTCCTCGGGATCCAGGTCCACGACGTCTCGGGGCGCCAGGCGTCCCGCATGGGCGGGACGAACCCGCCGCCGGCCGACTACCCGGCCCTCCGTACGACCCGTGTGATCGAGGAGCGCTTCCTCTTCACGATCGAGCCCGGGCTCTACTTCATCCCGATGCTCCTCGAGCCGCACCGCGCCGGGGCGGACGCCTCCGCGTTCGACTGGACGCTCGTCGACCGCCTCACTCCGCTCGGCGGGATCCGGATCGAGGACGACGTCCTCGTCGAGCGCGACGCGAACCGGAACTTCACGCGCGCCGAGGGCCTCTGATGTTCCGGCAGCCCGCCGAGCGGGAGCCGCACGCCGCCGTCTGGCTCGCCTGGCCCACCCACGCGGACCTGTGGCGCGAGGCGCTTCCCGAGGTCCAGAGCGTCTTCGTCGAGCTGGTCCGCGCGATCGTCGACGTCGACCCGTCGACCGGCGTCCCCCGCGGGGAATCGGTCGAGCTGCTGGTGCCCGGAGCGAAGAGCGAGGGGCCGGCGCTGACCGCTCTTCGCGGCCTCCCGTGCCACGTCCACAGGATCCCGTACGGGGACATCTGGCTTCGCGACACGGCGCCGATCTTCGTGAGGGCGGAGGACGGATCCGTCACCGCGGCGTCCTTCAAGTTCAACGGCTGGGGCGGCAAGTACGTCCTCCCCCACGACGACAAGGTCTCCGCCCGCGTCGCGACGGCGTCGGGCCATCCGGTCTGGCGCTTCCCGTTCGTCCTGGAAGGGGGCTCGGTCGAGGTGGACGGCGAGGGGACGTGCCTGACGACGCGGCAGTGCCTGCTCAACCCGAACCGGAACCCGTCGATGGACGCGGCCGCGCTCGAGAAGGCGCTCCGCGAGGCGATCGGCGCCGAGAAGACGCTGTGGCTCGAGGACGGGCTCCTCAACGACCACACCGACGGACACGTCGACACGATCGCCCGCTTCGTGGCGCCCGGCGTCGTCGTCTGCATGGAGGCGCGGGAGGCCGACGATCCGAACCGCGCGATCCTCGAGAGGATCGCCGCGGACCTGGCTTCTTTCCGGGACGCCGCCGGCCGGTCCCTCGAGGTGGTGCGCGTGCCGTCCCCGGGCCGCGTGGTCGACGTCGCGGGGACGGTGATGCCGGCGAGCTACGTCAATTTCTACGTCGCCAACCGCTGCGTCGTGGTGCCGGTCTACGGGACGCCGCGCGACGACGAGGCCGTGGAGGCGATCGGCCGCCTCTTCCCCGGACGGCGGACGTTCGGTCTGCCCGCGAGGAAGCTGCTGGAGGGGGGCGGCGCCTTCCACTGCATCTCGCAGCAAATGCCCGTGGAAACCCGTCAGGCGGGTGAGTGGACGTCGCCGGGCGATGCTCCGGCCACGTCCCACAGACCCTCGCCTCCGGCTCGCGGTGCCCAGACCTTCCCCTCGGGCGCTGCGCGCCCTGCGGCGCGTTGATGGCTCGTTCGCTGACCGCCGCCGCGCTCCAGTGCCCGCTCGGGGACGACGTGGCGACGAACGTCGCTCGCGTGGAGGGGCTGGTGCGCGAGGCCGCGGGACGCGGCGCGCGGCTGATCCTGCCGCCCGAGCTGTTCGAGGGGCCGTATTTCTGCCGTCACGAAAGGGACGAGTTCTTCGCCTGGGCCCGGCCCGTCGAGGGGCACCCGACGCTGGCCCGGTTCCGCGCGCTCGCGAAGGAGCTGTCCGTCGTCATCCCCGTCTCGTTCTTCGAGCGGGCCGGACAGGCGTACTACAACAGCGTGGTCGTCTTCGACGCGGACGGCTCGGACCTGGGGCTCTACCGGAAGAGCCACATCCCCGACGGCCCCGGCTACGAGGAGAAGTTCTACTTCCGGCCCGGCGACACCGGGTTCCGCGTCCATCGGACGGCCGTCGGTACGATCGGCGTCGGCATCTGCTGGGACCAGTGGTATCCCGAGGCCGCCCGCGCGATGGTGCTCATGGGCGCGGACGTCCTCCTCTACCCCACCGCGATCGGCTCGGAGCCGGCGAACCCGTCGCTCGACACCCGCGATCTCTGGCAGCGCGCGATGCTCGGGCACGCGGTCTGCAACATGACGCCGGTGGTGGCCGCGAACCGGGTCGGGCTCGAGGAGGGCCAGCTCTTCTACGGCTCGTCGTTCGTGGCCAACCAGAGGGGGGAGAAGCTGGACGAGCGGTCGCGCGAGGAGACCGGCTTCGCCCTCGCGACGCTCGACCTGGAGGCCGTCGACCGGGACCGCGCATCGTGGGGCTTCTTCCGCGACCGTCGCCCCGAGCTGTACGGCGTCCTCGGGACGGCCGACGGCCAGAGGAAGGTCTGAACCCGCTCTATTGCCTCTCGGCTTCGCCGACGAACGGAACGAAGCGGACCGGGAGGACGCTCGACTCCTTCAGACCGTCCGCCGTCCGCTCGATCACCTTCAGCTCCTGGTAGAACCGGCCGACCGGGATCACCATCCGGCCCCCGAGCGCGAGCTGCTCCAGGAGCGGCGGCGGGATCCTCTCCGGCGCGGCGGCGACCAGGATCGCGTCGAAGGGCCCTTCCTCGGGCCAGCCCCGGTAGCCGTCCGCGGCACGCACCTCGACGTTCCGCGCACCCAGCGAGGCGAGCCGGGCGCGGGCGGCGTCTGCCAGCTCGGGACGGATCTCGATCGTGTAGACCTTCGCGGCGAGGCGGGCGAGGACCGCGGTCTGGTAGCCGGATCCGGTGCCGATCTCCAGGACCCTGTCCTTCCCGGAAAGTCCGAGCTGCTCGGTCATGAACGCCACGATGTAGGGCTGGGAGATCGTCTGCCCGCTTCCGATCGGCAGCGGCCGGTCCTCGTAGGCGTGCCCCGCCTGCTCCGGCGGGAGGAACAGGTGCCGCGGCACCGCCCGCATCGCGTCGAGCACCCGGGTGTCCCTCACCCCGCGCGCCGCGATCTGCTGCTCCACCATCTCGGAACGCGCGCGGGCGGTAGGGTCCGACGGGGAGGAGCAGCCGGCGCCCATGGACAGGGCCATCAGCAGCCCCGCTCGGACCCACCGACCTGACGAGGTCTCTCCTGACGCCAACTCACCGAACCCCGCCTCGATTCTAGCGAGGTGGGTGCCACCGCGAGCGACCCCGGAAGGTGACGCACCTCACGCCTCCCAGCGAGGCAGGAATCCTCCGAGGCGCGGGGGCGCGCGGAGGGGGTCCGAGCGCAGCGAGGAGGGGGAACACGGGGCAAGACGGGTTCCCCCTTCCACTCAGAGCCTCCGGGGTCCCCCGGGCTCGCCCGCTCCGTCCTCCGGACCGACCTCCCGCAGAAGGCGCTCCAGGGGGTTCGTCAGGGTGAGGGTCATCGCGCTGAAGCGCATCGAGACCGTGAAGTTGGAGAGGAACGAGGAGCCCAGGACCCCGTCCTGGATCCCCTGGCTCTCCTCCTTCACGACGAGGTCCTTGAACTTCACCATGTACCGGTCCACGCCCACCGTCGCGTTCGAGATCTTCGCCCACGCGACGCGGCTCTTCCCGATCCCCTCCAGGGTCATCGGGTAGGCGGATTCGATGTCGGCCGTCCGCTTGGAGCGGGTGAGCCCCGTCCGGGTGACCATCGTCGGCTCGGCTCCGGTGTCGAGGAGGAAGAGGAACCACGGGTACTGGTTGAAGGAGGCCCGGACCATCGGCTTGAGCCGCCTGAAGAAGATGTTCTGGGCCTTCGAGCCGCGGTGGGTCGCCGCCTCGAGCTTCACGGCCTGCACCTGCCGCTCGGTGTAGGCGAGGTGCCAGTCGAACTCCTTCATGAAGTGGACGCCGAGCACGCCGGCGAACTTGAAGTGCCCGGCCGTCGTGGTGGTGAAGGCCAGCGCGTCGTCCTGGAGGATCCCGACGGGAACGTTCGTGATCGTCAGCCCCCCCAGCTCGAGGCTCCGGATCCAGCCCATCCGGAGCGGGATCTCCACCTGGTGGAGGCCGTACGCGGACGCCTCGGCGCCCGGCACCGGCGTGACGCCGAACCGGGCCGCCGCGCTCTCGGTCAGGAGCGAGATCGAGGCGCCCGAGTCGAGCACCATCTCTTCGGACCCGCCGCCGTTCACGCGCACCGGCAGCCGGATGAGCTGCGGGTTCCCGAAGACCATCCCCATCCGGATCCGGCTTCCGGGAGGGGCGGCGTACATGGGCTCCTTCGTCGCCGACGCCAGGAAATTGACCCAGCCGTCCGGGATCCGGCGCCCCTCGGCCTGGGCGATCCGGGCCCAGCGGGCCGAGGTGGCGAAGTCGTCGATCCAGTAGCCGGCCTGCGACAGGAGCCAGGCCGTGTCCGCGCGGAGCGACGGCCGCCCCTCCCTGGCGAAAGCGCGCTCCAGGTGGGGCTGGGCGGCCACGGCGTCGCCCCGCTCCAGGAGCGCCTGGCCGAGGACGCGCGAGGCCCGGCTCGACTCGACCGACGTGCCGGCACGGGAGAAGAAGTCGAGCACCTCGGGGATGTAGCCCCGCTCGATCTGCTCCTCGAGGTTGTAGGAGTTGACGAGGCCGATGTCCGGCGGCTGGAGCAGCAGGTGCGCCCTGACGCTCCGCTCCCCGGAGAAGGTGCAGGCCGCGGCCGCGGCGACCGCCGCGGCCAGGAGGGCGCGGCTACGCCACGCGCGCGATGAGGACGGTCTGGTCATCGTACTGGGCGACTCCCCGCGTGAACTCGGCGACGCTGGCGAAGATCCTCCCCGTCAGCTCGTCGGGCGTCTCGTCCCGGTGGCAGGTCAGGAGCTCCGTCAGACGCTCCATCCCGAACTCCTCGTCCGAGGCGCTGAGCGCCTCGGTGATGCCGTCCGAGTAGAGGACCACCAGATCGTTCTCCGCGAGCGTGATCGCATCCTCCTTGTGCACGACGTTCGGGAGCATCCCGATGGGGACTCCGCCGCTCGGAAGGAGCCGCACGTCCGGGCCCGAGAGGACCAGCCCCGGGTTGTGTCCGGCGTTCACGTACCGGAGCAGCCGGGTGGCCGGGTCGTAGAGGGCCAGGAAGAGCGTCACGAACTTCCGCGTCGAGCTGAATCTCACGAGATGCCTGTTGATACGCGCCGTGAGGGCCGGAAGGTTTCCGATGGAGTACTCGACCAGCAGGTGAAGGCAGGCGTGGACCGTCGACACGAGGAGCGCGGCCGGCACCCCCTTGCCCGCCACGTCGGCCACGCAGAACGCGACGCGGCCGTCCGGCAGCGGGAAGACGTCGAAGTAGTCGCCGCCCACCCGGAGGGTCGGGAGGTTGCCTCCCGCCAGGACGAGCCCAGGCGACTGGGGGAGCGTCACCGGCAGGATGGTCTTCTGGATCGAGGCCGCGAGCTCGATCTCCCGTTCCATCTTCTCCTTCTCGATCGCGTCCCGGTGGAGCCGGGCGTTCTCGAGCGCGATCGCCGCCTGGTTGCCGAACAGCGAGAGGATCCGCTTGTCGTTGTCGTTGAAGTCCTCGATGGCCCCGCCGCGGCTCTCCTTGTCGGCCACGACGAGGACGCCCAGCCGCTTCCCGTCGGAGCGGATCGGCACGGCCATCAGCTTCTCGGCCGGCGCGCCGATCAGCGCCCCGACCCGCTCGGCGCGCGTGTTCGCGACCAGGATCTCGTCCGGCAGGGAGAGGGCCTCCTCGGCGGTCAGGAGCGTCCCGCCGAAGTCCCGCGTCAGGACGCCGTCCTCGCCCGAGACGTCCCGCACGATCAGGGTCCCGACGCGCGCGTTCAGGAGCGAGATCGACTTCATCAGCACCTCCTCGGCGAGGGAGCCGAGGTCGAGAGTGCCGGCGATCGAGAGCCCCACGTCGTACAGGCTCTCCAGCTCCCAGACGCGGTACTTCAGCTCGAAATCCGCCTCCCGCACCTTCGCCGACATCCGGATGCTCGCGAGGAGCGACGCGGCGTGCGCGGTCACCGAGGCGAAGCCGACGGGATCGGCCAGAGGGAGGGGGAAGACCGCGATCGCGAGCGTCTCGTCGCCCGCGGTGAGCGGGATGGAGCGCGGCAGGAGCTCGTCACCGGGCGGGACGGCCCCATCGAACAAGGCGCCGGCCACGTCTTCCGGCAGCGGCACCTCGGGGGTGTCGATCAGCATCGAGGCGGCCCGGGAGAGCGCCGCGGCCCCCGGAGCGGCGCCCTCGATCGCGGGGTGGGCGGGATCGTGCGGATCCACGAGGATCCCGGCCGGCGCGCCCGAGCCGATGAGGAGCGCGAGGAGAACATGCTGGAGGAGGTCGCCCGGCTCGCCGGGATCGAGGGCGGCGAGGCGCGCATGCGCCCCCAGGACGTCCGGCGCCGCCATGTGGACCTTTTCTACTCGGTCTCGCCGCGCAGCCAGGCGAGAGCGGGGTCGGGCGCCGCGAAGATGCGGGCGTACTGCGCGAGTCCCATGATCTGGAACGTCTTCTCGATGGTCGGGGTGAGCCGGCAGAACGCGAGGCGGCCGCCCTGGTCGAGCACCTTCTCGAGGATCTCGATGAGGATCGAGATCCCGATCGAGTTGACGATCTTCGTCTTCTCGAGGTCGAGGAGCAGCCGGTTGGTCCCGCTCCCCATCAGCGCGTAGGCCTCCTTCGCGATCTCCTCGCCGCCGGAGTTGTTGATGTAGCCGTCGGTCTTCAGCACCGCCACGTTGCCGCCGGGCCGCTCCACGACTACCTTCAGGCTCTCGCTCATCTCGTTCCTTCGACCCGCTCCGGGACGCCGTCGGTCCGGCGATCCCTCAGCGGTATTTCCTCATGACGATCTGGGTCCCGTGAGCATTGCTCTCGATTCTGACATCGTCCATCAGGCTTTCGATGATCTTGATCCCCCATCCCCTCTTGCGGTCGGACTTGAGCTTGATGCCGATGTCGGGGGCCGGCAGATGCACCGGGTCGAAGCCCCGTCCGGAGTCTGCCACCACCACCTCGAGGAAGGTGCCGCGGTTTCCGTTCAGGTCGGCGCCGCCGATCCGGAACGCCAGCTCGACCTTCCGGTCCGGGGTGCCGCTGTGCTCGAAGGCGTTGATGCACGCCTCGACCACCGCCATCTTCACCTCGTCGATCTTGTCCCGGCCCACGTCCATCCACTCACCGAGCGCCGCGACCAGAGCCGTGGCCGCGATCTCCATGTCCGGAGCGATCGGGATGGTCAAGTGGATCTCGCGCATCGCGTTCTCGGCGGACGACATCTGGTGTCGCCCCGCTACAGCGTCAGCAGAGCGCGAAAAAGCGTGGAAACCACTTCCGGGATTCTACCTGAGGCGGCGGCGACGGCCACGGCGGCCGCTTGAGCCGTGAGGAGGGCGGCGAGGACCACGGGGATCCTGTCGTGCCCGAGGACGAGAGGAATCAGCCTCCCGGCAACCGAGCGCTGCACGACCTGTCCCGTCATCCCACCCATGTGTCCCTCCGCCACATCGACAGTGCAAGGGAGGGGCCACGGACCGTCCGGTGAGGTCGTGCCGGACGATCACCTTCCATTTCAGTGACTTAGCGCAACAGCGTCCCCTGGTCCGGAGACTCTCCGGAACGTGACATATAGTCACGACACCGAGGACATGGATGCGCATCAGCACTCAAGCGCTTGCAAAGCAATAGTTTATACCGCTATGAGACAAGATGCCACATCGCGACCAAGTGGCACGCTCTCAGAGCTCCTTGCGGTAGAGCGTTCGTCGGTTGATCCCGAGTATCCTGGCCGCCTCGCTCTTGTTCCCCGAGACCGAGGCCATCACCCGGCGGATGTGCTCGCGCTCCAGGCTCCGGAGATCCTGGTCGCTCGCGCCGGCCTCCCGGCCCTTCGACAGGACGCCGAGCTGCAGGTCGGCCGATTCGATCGAATCGCCCCGTACCAGGGCCGCCGCTCCTTCGAGTACGTTCTCGAGCTCCCGGACGTTCCCCGGAAACGGATGGCGCAGGAGCACCGCGACCGCCTCGCGAGTGAGGTGGATCGGGGGGCGCCCGTCTCGCGCGGCGATCTTCGCCAGGAAGTGGCCGGCGAGCCGGGGGATGTCCTCACGCCGGTCCCGGAGGTTGGGCATCACGATCTCGACGACCCGGAGTCTGTAGTAGAGGTCCTCACGGAAGCGGCGGCGCCGGATCTCCTCCACGAGGTCCGCGTGCGTCGCCGCGACGATCCTCACGTCCACGGGGATCCGGGTCCGCCCGCCGAGACGCTCCAGCTCCCGCTCCTGGATCACGCGCAGGAGCTTGGCCTGGATCGGGAGCGGTGCGTCGGCGATCTCGTCCAGGAAGACGGTCCCCCCGGCCGCGAGCTCGAACTTCCCGAGGCGCGCCTCGACCCCGGTCGCGACCCCCCGCTCGATGCCGAAGAGCTCGCTCTCGAGGAGCGTCTCGGGGACCGCGGCGCAGTTGAGCGCCAGGAAGGGGGCGTCCCGCCGCGGCGAGCCGGAGTGGAGGAGCCTCGCCGCGAGCTCCTTGCCGGTGCCGCTCTCTCCGCGGATCAGGACGCTGACCCGCGAGCTGGCCGCGCGCGCGATCAGGTCCTTGACGCGTCTCATCGGCGCGGAGTCGCCCACCAGGAGCTCGTCGATGCCGAGCGTCCCCTTGAGCGCCCGGTTCTCCTCGCGGAGACGATCGACGTCCACCGAGAGCGCCCGGAACTGGCGCAGCGCCTCGACCACGGGCGCGGCGAGCGCGGCGAGCGAGCCGAGGAAGCGCCGGTCCTCGTCGTCGAACGCCGCCCCCTCGACTCCGCGCACCTCGCGGTCGAGGAGGACGATCGCGCCCAGCACCTTGCCTCGTACCGTCAGGGGGACGCCCGCCACGCTGCTCGCCGCGTACCCGAGCACGGTCTCTCGGCCCCGCGAGAGGGGCGCCTTGGCGCGGCAGACGTCGAGCACGAACGAATCGGCCGCGAGCGCGAGCGGCCCGGGCGAGGTCGCGAAGCCCACCGCGGCGACGGCGGCGGCGCTCGG
>CAYLNK010000211.1:0-11719 GCA_964384675.1 uncultured Holophagales bacterium
GCCGCTCCGGGGGCTCGACGCCACCGTGAGGATCCAGCGCAGCGCGCTGCGGGCCTCGGGGACCGACGGGTCTCCGTCGGCCACCTCGGCCAGGCGGGCGAGCGCGCCGCGGGCGTCGCGGGCCACGACGTCGCGGAACTCGAAGAGGGGGGCGTCGGGAAGGAGGGCCAGCTCCGCCCAGTCGCGCCCGGTCGCGGCCGCTCCCCGGGTCCGGAGGCGCTGGAGCGCCCCGGCGAGCGCCTCGGTTCCGACCCGGTCGGGATCGAGGGAGAACGGCACACGCGAGATCTCGTTTCCCCGGTCGTCGTAGCGGATCAGCTCGCCCGGGCGCGTGGCGAGGAGCTCTCCCCCTTCGAGCGGCGTGAAGGGGGCCTGGGGCCCGAGGGGGGCGGAGCGAACGAGGTGGCCGTCTGCGTCGAGCGTCTCGAGCACCGCGATCGACGTCGTGCGCGAGCCCGCGGGAGCCGGGCGCGAGCCGATCCGCGACACGCCCTTGGAGCCGTTCGGGTGCAGCGAGTGGTAGCCGCTCCATCCGCACGAGAGCGCGGGATCCGCGAAGATCGTGCGCGGCTTGCCGTCCACCACGACGTACGCGGTACGCCCTCCGCCCTCGAGCTGGAGGACGAGTCCCGCGGACGAGGCGAAGAGCTTCGGATCGAAGCGAGCGCCGAGCTCCTTCACGATCGGCTCCGTCGGAATCGCCGCCACCACGGCCTCGGCCTCGGCCGCGCTGACCCGCGTGATGGTGAGCCGCCTGCCGTCGCGCCTCACGACGTGCGCCTCCGCGCCCACGATCGCCGGGGTCGCGCCGTATGCGGACGTGAGGGTCCGGCGCGCGACCAGCTCCCCCGACGGTCCGCGGAAGTCGAGCCGGGAGGTCTGCGTCTTCGGGGTCCCTCCGTCGTCGTCCACCGGGAGGACCCCCCACGGGCGACGGGCCGAGACGCGGGTCCCGTCGTCCGCGACGCCGAGGACGTACCGCTCGTCCGGCGCGAGCGGGTACGAGCCGCGTGCCGTCCCGTCCGTGGCCCGGAGCACGATCCGCTCCGTCTTCATCGAGACGGCCCAGACGAGGCCCCCCGGCGTCACGCCGCTCGAGAACCTCACGTGCTCGCGGGTGCCCGCGCCCCGGACGGGCAGGGCGGTGAGCGTCGTCAGGGCGGCGAGCGCTGAGGCGAGGGCGCGTCTCATCCCCTCATTGTGTCCCGTCGCGCCCGCCGCTTTCGGCGCGGTCAGCTCTTCCGGAACCACGGGACGAACGGGCTCGTCGTCCGCTGGTACTCGCGGTAGTCGTCGCCCTTCGTGCGGAGAGACTGCGCCTCCGTGGCCGGGATCCCGGTCACCCGGAGCAGGAAGAAGAGCATCAGGGCGGGGCAGGTCAGGGCCAGGAACCCCCAGGGGGACGCGAGCGCCACCAGCGCGTAAGCGCACCAGACCAGCCACTCGAAGAAGTAGTTCGGGTGGCGGCTGACTCCCCAGAGGCCCGCGCGGCACGTCTTGCCGCGGCTCGCCGGATCGCTCTTGAAGCGGGCCAGCTGGGCGTCGGCGACGCTCTCGCCGGTCACCGAGACGAGCCAGAGCGCCACGCCCGCGACCTCGAGCGGCGAGAGGCCCGGCGCCGGGTTCACGGCGGCGAGGAGGAACGGCAGCGCGAGGAAGACGTCGAGGACGCCCTGGAAGAGGAAGAAGCCGAGGAACTTCAGCGGCACGTTCGCGCCGGCCTCGCCCCACTCCTTCCGGAGCTGCACGTAGCGCCCCTCCTCCGGCTTGCCCCGGAGGCGCAGGAAGAGGTGGAGCGCCAGGCGAAAGCCCCAGACGCCGCCCATCGTCGCGACGAGGAGACGCCGCGCCGGCCAGCCCGAGCCGAGCGCCCCGTACACCACCGCGAGGAGGCCGAGGACACCGGCCCAGCCGAGGTCGACGATCCCGGCGTCGCGCAGCTTCAGGTGGAGGAGCCAGAGGGCGGCCATCACCGTGACCGCGGCACCGGTGCCGATCAGGGAGAGCCGCAGGACCTCAGGCACGCGAGGCGTCCCCCAGGGACGCGGCCCTTCGCCGTGCGAGGCGCTCGGCCGACGCCCGCAGGGCGGGGCGCAGCGCGTAGTAGATCGCCGCGCCGACGAGCGGGGCGAGGAGGAGCCACGCCACGACGGCGTGCCACGTCGAGACCCAGAGGAAGGCGATCGCCTTCATCGGCTGGCGGCTCGCGAAGGCGACGATCTCCCGCACCGACATCTTCAGGGGGGGCGCCCGGAAGATCCACTCTCCGGCCTTGAAGAGGGGCAGGAGGGCCGCGATCTGGAGCGGCGCGCCGAGGTAGTTGATCGCCTGGATGACCGGCATGTTGAGCCGGAGCGCGAGGGCCGCGATCGTGCAGAGGACCGTGGTCAGGCCGATCACCGGGAAGGCGGCGCAGCAGACGCCGACCGCGACCGTCAACGCGAGCGTCTCCGGCGAGAGCCCCTGGGCCAGGAGCCGGCGAACGGGCGTCACGATCCGGTCGCGCAGGATGCTGCGGAAGCTCATCTCCACGCGCCCAGGGTACGCCGACCGGGGGCGGGAGTCCGGGTGGACATCCCGCGGCGCCTTGCTAGGCTACCTCCGGGGCTCCGCGGCCCCGCCGGAGGTCTGCCGTGTCCCGTCCCCATGCCCCGCGCGCCCTGATCGCCCTCTCTGCGGCCGTCCTGCTCTTTCCTTTCCCCGTCCGTGCCGCCGAGCCCGACGAGGACGAAGGAGAGCGCCGGGACCACGTCCTCGCCCGGGCCGAATGGAACGCCTCCTTCAGCCGGGACGGCGACGGCCTCCTCCTGGCCGAGAGGCGCCTCGCCGCGCTGAGGCACGCCTGCGACATGCCCGTCGACCCGAGGATGGCGGGCGGCAGGCCGGGGACGTACACCCGCTCCGACGCCGGCCCCTCGGCGCCGGTCCCGCTCGCGTTCCCGGGCCTCTCCTGGGAGCCCCTCGGACCGGCTCCGGCCACGACCACGTTCCTGAAGCTCGGCAACATCGCCGGGCGCGTCTCGTCGGTGGTCGTCCACCCGACCGATCGGAACATCGTCTTCCTGGCGTCGGCCACGGGCGGCATCTGGAAGTCGACGGATGCGGGGACGAGCTGGCGCCCGGTCGCCGACAACGCGCCGTCGCTCGCCACGAGCCACATCGCGTTCGCGCCGTCCAACCCGTCGATCCTCTTCGCCGCCACGGGCGAGGTCGACACCGCCACGTCCGAGTTCTCGCCCGCCCGTTCGCTCGGGACGTATCTGGGCGCGGGCCTCCTCCGCTCGGTCGACGGGGGTGAGACGTGGGCCCGCGTCGACGTGGACCTCCCGGTGAACTCGATCCTCTCCCGGGTGCTCGTCCACCCGCTGGATCCGTCGCGGGTGACCGTCGGGATCTACGTGAAGCACAACCTCGAGACGAACGGTGCCTCCGTCGGCGGCGTCTACGTCTCGACCGACGGCGGCGTCCACTTCACGAGGACCCTGACCCACGCGGTCGGCGACATGGTCCAGGACCCGCTGTCGCCCGACACCCTCTACGCCGGCATCGGCGCCACCCGCGGCTGCTCGTCCTGCACGGTGCCGAGCGGGGTCTACAAGTCCACCGACTTCGGCCGGACGATGACACCCGTCCTCATCAACACCACGCCCGGTGCCACGTTCGCCGCCCAGACCGGAAACGTGAAGCTGGGAATCTCGAAGGCGGACAGGACCGTCCTCTACGCGTCGGTCGTGAACACGTCCGACAAGCACTCCGGCGGCGGGATCTTCCGTTCGACCGATGCCGGCGCGACTTGGGTGAAGGCCGCCGTGGACGGCGGAATGTGCCCCGACTCGGGCAACAACCAGTGCTTCTACGACCACTACATCACGGCGGACCCGTCGAACCCGCAGACGGTCTACTTCGGCTCCATCGACCTCTACAAGTCGGCGGACGGCGCGGCCTCCTGGGTCCCGCTCACGGAGGTGTACAGCGGCCAGCCGCGCGGGGTGCACCCGGACCAGCACGGCGCGTTCGTCGTCCCGAACGGGGGCCCGGTCTACTTCGCCAACGACGGGGGCGTCGTCCGCTCGACCAACGGCGGAACGACGTTCGAGAACCTGAACCAGACCCTGACGCTCGCGCAGTTCAACGGCGTCTCGGTCCACCCGACCGACTCCACCATCTTCTTCGGCGGCACGCAGGACAACGGCACGATGCGCGCGAAGGCCAGCGCGACCTGGTCGGACCGGATCGGCGGCGACGGCGGGTTCAACCTGGTCCACGCCACCGACCCGACGAAGGTCTTCGCCACGCGCGAATACGCCAACATGCACTACTCGGAGACGACCGGCGACAGCTTCGTCAACCCGAGTCCGTGCACCACGCTCCTCGACTGCGCCACGGGGAGCGGCAAGGAGACGATGGCGTTCTACGCGCCGATCGCGGCGGCGCCCAGCGCTCCCGGCACGATCTTCTTCGGGTCGCAGCGCGTCTGGGCGAGCACGGACTTCGGGAAGAAGGCCGACGGCTGGGCGCCGCGCAGCGCGGGGCCCGTCTTCGCGAGCGGCGGGACCCTCCGGACCCTGAGAGTGGTCGGGGACGGAAGCGGCGTGATGTGGGCGGGCGCCTCGACGGGCGAGGTCCTCTTCTCCACCGACGGCGGCGCGACGTTCGTCGACCGGAACAAGGACCTGCCGAAGGCGATCGTCACCGACATCGAGACCGTCTCGGGCGACGGACTCGTCGCCTACGTCACCCTGGGGGGCTTCTGGGGCCTTCCGAGCAAGCACGTCTTCCGCACCAACGACGGCGGGGCGACGTTCACCAACGTCTCCGGGAACCTGCCCGACGTCCCGGTCAAGACCCTGGCCATCGATCCGACCGATCCCGCCGGCCTCTTCGTCGGCACCGACGTCGGCGTCTTCCGGACGACGAACGGCGGCGCGAGCTGGGTGTCGTTCAACCAGGGGCTCCCGAACGTCTCGATCACCGACCTGAGGTTCCAGCCCGGCACCGGCGACCTGATCGCGTCGACGTTCGGACGCGGGATGTACCGGGTGAAGAACGCCGCGCCGCAGGTGCAGCCTCCCGCCGCCGACTTCGCGTACGCGCCGGCGCCTCCCGCGCCGGGCCAGAGCCTGAGGTTCACCGACCGCTCGACCGGGGCCGAGAGCTGGGCCTGGGACTTCGGCGACGGCGGGCGGTCGACCGAGCGGAGCCCCCGGCACGCCTTCGCGTCGGCCGGCTCCTACACCGTCACGCTGACGGCGACCAACGCCGGCGGGTCGAACGTGAAGACCCGGACGGTGACCGTCCAGGCCGGCGTGGCGAACCCGGTCACGCTGCAGGTGCCGGTCGTCCTCGACGTCTTCGGCGTCGCGCCCACGCACTACACCTCCGACCTCGTCGCCGTGAACCGCGGGACGTCCTCGACGCGCGTCTCGATCGTCTACCTCGCGGCCCCCGGCACGCCCGGCGCGGGCGGGCCGCGGATCGGCGAGGTGCTGGAGGCGGGCCGTGAGCTGCGCCTCGCGGACGTCGTGGCGTACTTGCGCGATCAGGGCTACGACCTGCCGGCGAGCGGCGAGGCGATCGTCGGCACGTTCCGGATCACGTTCGAGGACGTCGCGGACGCGTCGCTCGTCTTCGCGGGCTCGCGCACGTCGACGCCCAATCCGAACGCGTCGATCGGCGGCAGCTTCGGGCTCTTCTCGAGCGGCATCCCGGAGTCCGCGGCCGTCTCGACCGAGGGTGTCATCCTGGGCCTGCGCGAGGACTCGCTCTTCCGCTCGAACCTCGCCGTGGTCGACGTCCCGGGCGGCAGCGGCCCCGCTTCGCTCTCGATCCAGCGGTACGACGGGGCCTCCGGCCAGCCGGCGGGAGAGCCGATCCCGTACACGCTGACCGCGGGCGAATGGAGGCAGTTCGGCTCGATCCTGAAGGGGACGGGCGCGACCCAGGGCTACGCCGTCGTACGGAAGACCGGCGGCGGCTCGAACCGCTTCCTCGTCTACGGCGTCGTGAACGACGGGCCGTCCACCGGCGGCGGCACCTCGGACGGCTCGTTCATCGGGCCCGACGCGGCCGAGGGGCTGGTGCCGATCGTGCTGCGGGTCAACTCGTCCGGCGTGGTCTTCACCAGCGAGCTGTTCCTCGCGAACCCCGGCACTTCGGCCGTGGAGGCGACGCTCGTCTACACGCCGGCGCCCCTCCTGGGCGGCTCGGGCGCGGCCCTGACCGGCAAGGTCAGCGTCCCCGCCGGGCGTCAGCTCCGGATCCCGGACACCATCGCCTACCTGCGCGACACGCTCGGCTTCCCGCTGCCCTCGGACGGCGTGAACCAGGGGGGCGCCCTCCGCGTGACGGGTGCCCGCGCCTACGTGAGGACGTCGAACCCGAACCCCGACGGCACGGTCGGCGGCACGTTCGGGCTCGCGTACCCGGCCGTCGGGGAGGCGGCGTGGGCACGAACGGAGGCATGGGTCTACGGTTTGGTGCAGGACGACGCCACGCGGTCGAACCTGGCCCTCGTCAACGCGGCGAATTCGGGGGGGAAGGTGGCCTTCGTGGTGGACGTCGTCGATCCGACGACGGGCGGCTCGAAGAAGAGCGTCCGGGTGGAGCTGGGGCCGGGAGAGTGGACGCAGCTGACGAAGGTCCTGGACGGGACCGGGCTCACGTCCGGGTACGCCCGGGTGCGGCCCGAGAGCGGCGCCTCACCGTTCGTGGCGTACGGGGTGCTGAACGACGGCGCGAATGCGGGGGAGCGTACCTCGGATGGCAGCTACGTCGCCATGAGCGGGGTGAAATAATGACGGCATCCGAGATGCATCACATTCTGATCGGGGAGGACGTATGACCCACCGGCTCC
Organism: uncultured Holophagales bacterium; assembly: GCA_964384675.1. Classification (GTDB taxonomy): domain Bacteria; phylum Acidobacteriota; class Thermoanaerobaculia; order UBA5066; family UBA5066; genus CAYLNK01. The sequence continues at coordinate 6,854 of CAYLNK010000211.1, forward strand.
GTCACGCACTTCTGGCTTCCAAGGTCGCGGCCGCAGCCGTGGCGGCCCTCGGCTTCGCGCTCCCCCTGCTGGCCGGCTCGCAGGCCCGCGTCACGGGCCACGTCACCGACGGCAAGGGCGTCCCGCTCGAGGGGGTCAAGGTGCTCGTGACCACCCCGGCGATCACGAACTTCAAGCTCGAGTTCACGACCGACAAGGACGGGAAGTGGGCGACGATCCTGAACGACTCGACCATCCGGTACCACTACCGCTTCGAGAAGCAGGGGTACATGACGCGCGAGGAGGACAAGAAGGTCGCGATCGGCACGACCGAGCAGTACGACGTCAAGCTCCTGAACCAGGAGCAGGCGCGGGAGCAGGGGCTCGTCAAGGAGGTCGTCGACCCCTTCACCGCGGCGTACAACGGGGCCGTCGACAAGTACCAGGCCGGTGACATGGACGGCGCCCTGGCGGCCGTCGAGGAGGCGATCAAGCTCGACCCGGCCAAGGCGAACGGCTACGACCTGGGCGCCAAGATCGCGCTGAAGAAGAAGGACTGGGACAAGACGATCCAGTTCGGCGAGAAGGCGATGTCCATGGACGAGGACAACACCGCCATGATCGGAATCGTCCTCGAGGCGGCGCGTGCCAAGGGCGACAAGGTGAAGGCCGCCGAGTACGAGAAGAAGTTCAACGCCGCGAATCCCGACCAGCCCGAGGTCGTCTACAACAAGGCCGTCGAGCTGTTCAACAAGGGAGACTTCAAGGGGGCCGAGCCGCTCCTGAAGAAGGCCGTCGAGGCCAAGCCCGACTTCGCCTCGGCGCACTTCCTGCTCGGAATGTGCTCGGTGAACCTGAACAAGATCCCCGACATGAAGAAGCACCTGAACGAGTACCTGAAGCTCGACCCGAAGGGGAAGGACGCGGGGACCGCCAAGGAGATGCTGGACGCCTTCAAGTAGGCAGAGCTCTCGGGGAACCCATCGCCGGGGTCCTCGGGAGCGCGGGCGTCGCTCCGCCCTCCCGCACGTACCTCCGCCTTCGCCACGGCTCAGGGCTCCGGTTCCCCCAAACCCCTCCCCAGCGAATCGCTGGGTTTTCTCGGCGTCGCTGCCGTTTCCACGAATCGCTTCCCTTTGATTGGAGGTCCCGTCTCTCATGACGCCGTTCGTGATCGGGGTCGCCGGCGGCACCGGCTCGGGCAAGACCACCGTCGTCAACGCCATCGTCTCGAGGATCGGAGCGGAGCGGATCGCGATCCTCCCGCACGACGCCTACTACCGGGACTTCGTCGACCTCCCGATGGACGTCCTCCAGCGGAAGAACTTCGACCACCCCGACTCGCTGGAGACCGAGCTCCTGATCCGGCACCTCAAGGCGCTGAAGCAGGGGGCCGCGATCGAGGTGCCGGTGTACGACTTCCGGGTGCACCGGCGGGCTCAGGAGACGCGCCGGGTCGAGCCACGGAAGGTGATCCTGGTCGACGGCATCCTGATCTTCGCGGAGGCCGAGCTCCGGAAGCTGTGCGACGTGAAGGTCTTCGTCGACACCGACGCGGACGTGCGGCTGATCCGGCGGATCCGGAGGGACATCGCCGAACGTGGCCGCACGCTCGACAGCGTGGTCGACCAGTACGAATCGACGGTCCGCCCGATGCACCTGGAGTTCGTCGAGCCGTCGAAGCGGTACGCCGACCTGATCGTGCCGGAGGGGGGCGAGAACGCCGTCGCGCTGGGGTTCCTGTTCGCGCGCCTGGAGCAGATCCTGAGCGAAAGCGAGGGCCCGGTTTGACGGGACCCGGATAATCGGAGCAGGACCACCGCCCGACCGGAGCAACGGGGCCCCGGGCGGAGCTCCCGAGGAGCGCGCCATGGCCATCAGCATCCGCTTTCTCTCCGGATCCCTCGAAGGTCAGGTCTTCGAGTTCGACCGGGACGTGGTCCGGGTGGGCGACGCCCCCGACGTCGACCTGCGGGTCGATCCGCTCGAGCGCGACAACGCCGGGGCCCGCGACCGCGTCATCGAGGTGTTCCGCGACGCGGGCGGCTTCCGGCTCCACTCGACGGGGAATCGGGAGCTGTCCGCCCAGGGCGACACCACGATCGACCGGATGGTCAAGCCGGGCGAGGAGGTCCGCTTCGGCGCCTGGGGCCCGATCTTCCAGGTGGCCGAGCCGGCCGTGGCGCATCACCCATCCACCGTCTCCGGAGCCACGGCTCCGATCCGGGTCGGCGACGACTCGACGGCCTCGCGGCGGAAGAAGGACAAGGACGTCCGGATGGAGTTCAAGACCCCGTCCGGCGAGACGCCGGTGGGGCCGAAGACCGTCTACCTGATGATCCAGGAGGCGCTCGGCAAGGCGCGCGAGACCGACGGCGGCATGGTGGAGCGCGGCACCACCTTCATGCGCGAGCTGGTCGGTGAGACGATTCGCCATTCCACGCGCCAGCTGAAGATCGGCCTCGCGCTGATGGCGGCGGCGCTCGTCGTCCTCGCCGTGGTCCTGGTCTCGAACATCGCGTCGACGAAGCGTTCGCTCACCGAGGCGTCGGCCGTCTCGGACCGCAAGGTGAACCTCGTGAAGGAGGAGCTCTCCACCCAGCTTGGTTCGATGAAGTCCGAGCGCGATCGGCTCGCCAAGGAGTCGGAGGCCCTCAAGGGGCGTCTGGACGAGGTGGCGAAGTCGGCGGAGGGGGGGCAGCAGGCCGTCGCCGAGATGAAGCGCCGGCTGGCCGAGGCGGAGGAGCGCCGGAAGGACCTCGAGGCGCGGATGCAGAAGGCCGTGGCCGCGGTGGAGGCCGATCGGACCGCGCTCGCCGCCGAGAAGCAGCGCATCGAGCGGGCCGAGGCCGAGGCCCGGCGGAAGGCCGAGGAGGAGCGCCAGGCGCGGGAGGCCGCCGAGAGGGCGAAGGCCGCCGAAGCGGCGGCCAGCGAGCCGATGCCCGTCCAGACGACGTCGGCATCCCCGTCCACGTCGCCGAAGTGAGGCCGCGGGAGTGAGGCGGGGTCGGCGCGCCGGGGCGTTCCTCGCCTGGCTCCTCCTCGCCCTCCCTTCGACCGCGGTCGCCGCCACGCCCCGGAGGACGCCGACTCCTCCCCCGGCGCCCGCGCCGCCAGCCTTCGAGCCCGCGGCCGACGCGCTCTACCGTCTGGGTCGGGACGCGCTGGCCCGGGGGGCCTTCGAGATGGCGTCCCGCCTCTTCGCGGCGCTCGAGGGGGATCCGCGCTGGGACGGCGATGCGCGCTACGCGTTCAACCGGGCGCAGGCGGCCCGCTACCAGGGTGACGCCGGCGAGGCGGTCTACTGGTACTCGCGCTATCTCGCGCTGGATCCGGCGGCCGCCGACGCCCGCACCGTCGAGGAGCAGCTCGGCAAGCTCATCAAGGTATCGCCGTCTCCCGTCCGCGCGACGGCCGAAAGACGCCTGAAGGCCGACTACCGGAAGCTCGTCGAGGACGCGGAGATCGCTCGCGCGCTGGACGAGTGCCCGCGGGTCCGCCTGCTCGTCCGGTTCACGAAGGTGGGCGCGACCCCGGACGAGAACGCCTTCTCGTTCCCGGGCCGCGCGGTCTACTGGCACCTTCCGGAGGGCGAGCCCCCCGAGGCGTACGGGGAGCTCTGGGTCGTCCCGGTGGTCCCTATCTCCGCGCCGGACGGCATCGGCGCCCCTCCGCTCCTGATGCTCGCGCCGGGGCGCCCCCTCGTTCTGGAGCTGGGCCCCGACCTGGTCACCAAGCCCGCGATCCTGGTGCCGCCGCGCGTCGCCCCGTTTCCCGCCGATCCCGACGTCCAGGCGTGGCGGATCTCCGTCGTCGCCGAGGTCGACCCGAAGGGCCCGCCGGTTCTCCTGGCCAGCGCCCGCGCCGGCACACAGATGGCCGACGTCCGCTCCGGTCCGAACGAGGGCGCGCCCCTCGTCGGGAAGAAGAAGCGGGAGCTGCCCGGCACCGCCACGCCGCTCTCGTTCGGTCCCCGCGTCCCCCGCCCCGATTCCAAGGCGTATCCGCGCGTTCCGCTCCTCGTCCTCGACCTGCCCGGCAAGGACGGCGCGGTCGAGCGCTGGGCCGCGCCGATCGGCGCCTTCGATGTGGTGAACCGGTTCGGGAAGCTCGTCGAGTCGAAGACGGGCGTGCGCCTCTTCGTGAGGGCCGACGGCACGGGCCCCTTCCTCACCGGAGACGGCCGCTAGACGATCCACGTCTCCGCGCCGTAGAGAAGGCACACCGACGGGTGATCCGGCTCGGGCCGGGCGCACCCGGATGTCGATGCCGTGCGCAAGGCCGCTCTCCACCGCGGGCTGCCGCTCGTCCTGACGGCGCTGCCCTTCCTGCCGACGCTCGCCGCGCTGGCGGCGAGGCCGTGGCCCGACCTCGCGAGCGCGAGCGACGCCGCCAGCCTCGAGCTGTACGTGCGGCACGTCGGGCACGGCGCCGCGCTCGTCGGCCCGTACTCGCGCTTCGGCTGGAACCACCCGGGGCCAGCCGAGTTCCTGGCCCTCCTGCCCCTCTACCACCTGTCCGGCGGCCGCTCGGCGAGCCTGGCGCTCGGCACGACGCTCCTGAACCTCCTCGCCTCGCTCGGATGCGTGCTGCTGCTCGGTCGCCGCGGCGGGACCTCGCTGGCGCTCGCGGGCGCCGGCCTCCTGGCGGCGTTGACCGCCTCGTTCGGGCCGGCGCGCCTCGCCGACCCGTGGAACCCGTTCGTGACGGTCCTCCCGTGCGCGCTCCTTCTCGTCCTTTCCGCCTCGTGCGCGGCGAACGGTCCGGCCCGGGCGCTGCCGGCGCTCGCCGCCGTGGCGACGTTCCTGGTGCAGTCGCACGTCGCCTACGTCCCTCTCGCCGGCGCCACCGTGGTCGGCGCGCTCGCGCTCCGCCTGGCGCGGCGTC
>CAYLNK010000212.1:0-11661 GCA_964384675.1 uncultured Holophagales bacterium
AGGTGCCCGGCCGCGGAGCTCCCGGATCATCGCGTCCCCCGCCTCGGCCGGAGCCGACGGCTCGCCGAGCAGCTGACGCAGGCGGTCGGCGGCGCGCAGGAGCCGGTCGATCACCGCGGAGTCCGGATTGCGCCCCTCGTCCCGGTGCTCCCCGAGGACGTCCTCCATCGCGTGGGCCAGGCGGTTCACCGCCTCGAAGCCCATCACCCGGGCCGAGCCCTTGATGGTGTGCGCGTTCCGGAAGAGCCCGTTGATGGTCTTCTTCTGGAACTCGTCCCCCCCCGCCAGCTCCAGCTGGAGGAGGCCGCGCTCGAGCGCCTCCAGGTGCTCCTTCGCCTCGGAGAGGAACTCCGGGAGGAGGTCGGAGAGGTCGATCCCTTCCATTCGCCCGGTCCGCGGGCGCTAGACGGTCCGCTTGCCGACGAGGACGCTGAGGCGCTCGGCGACGCCCCGGAGCTCCTCGGCGGCGGCCTGCGCCTGCTGCGCGGAGCTCGCGGCCTGCTGCGCCACCATGGAGACGTCGTGCATCGTGCGCGCCACCTGCTCGCTCGCCTGCCCCTGCTGCTGCGTCGCCAGCGAGATCTCCTGGGCGAGCCCGAACGTGCCCTGCACCTGGCGGAGGATCTCGGTGATCGCCTCCCCGGACCGCACGGCGAGCGCCGAGCCGTGCTCCGCCTCACGGGCCCCGTCCTCGGCCGACATCACCGCGCCGTTCGTGGCGCTCTGCACCTCGCCGATCAGCGTGCGGATCTCGCTGGTCGCCTGCACCACCCGCTCGGCGAGCCGCTTCACCTCGGCCGCGACCACGCCGAAGCGCTTCCCGTGCTCTCCGGCGCCGGCGGCCTCGATGGAGGCGTTGAGCGCGAGCAGGTGGGTGTCGCCCGCGAACTCGTTGATGATGTTCACCACCACGGAGATCTGCTGCGCCTTCTCCCCGAGCGCCAGGATCTTCTCGGCCAGGTTGTGGACCTTCGTCTTGAGCGTCTCCATCCCGGCCACGGTCTCCTCCACCGCGGTGTGCGCCGACTCGGCGCTCCGGAGGTTGTGCTCGGCGGTCTGGGCCACGCGGCCGGACGCCTCGGCGATCTGGCGCGCGGTGCGCGACAGCTCCTCCACCGTGGCCGTCACCTCGGCCACCGAAGCGGCCTGCTCCGTCGCGCCCGCCGACTGGCTCAGCGCCTGCGCGGTCAGCTCGGCCGACGAGCTCGACAGCACCGTCACCGCGTTCCCGAGCGGGCGGGTGATGCTCTTCATGATCGCGACGATCGGAAGCGCCCACACCAGGAGGGAGAGGCCGGCGAAGACCAGCGAGCGGGTCCGGCGTGCCTGATACGTCGCCTGCCTCGTGGCCAGGAGGACGTCCAGCTCGTCGGCGGCCGCGGTGAAGAGCCGCGAGTACGCGGCCCGGGTCCTCACCAGGGCGCCCGCGACGTCGTCCCCGGACACCTCGGCCTTCTCCTCGTTCACGGCCCGGCGGAGGAACGTCACAAGCGTCTCCGTGGCCTGGGTCGCGTCCACGAGCGCGGGGCCGACGTTGCGCGAGAGGGACGGGCTCGGCCCGTAGAAGTTCGCGTCCTCCGTCATGGCGGTGTCGAGGCTCGCCGTGATGCGGCCGAGGTCGGCCCGCCTCAGGAACTCGGCGTAGGAATGGAAAGCCGCGCGCTCCTTGGCGGCGGGCGTCCCGCGGGCCAGGATCGGCACGACCTCCGAGCGGATCTCCTCCTGCCGCACCAGCGCGTCGGGGATCGCGAGCAGCGTGACGTCCATGACGTAGTAGCTGTCGAGGTCGGGGTCCAGGATCAGGTTCGAGGTGTCCCCGACGTGCGAGACGAGCGCGCGCAGATCGGCGAAGAGGGTCCCGTGCGTGAGCCCCCCCGGTGTGTCGCCTCTGGCCTTCAGCTCCTCCCACCGGCGCCTCAGCCCCTCCACCGCCAGATGGCTCCGTTTCCGCTTCGCGAGCCCTTCCGCGTCGGTCTGCAGGCTCCGGGCGAGCCGCGAGTCGACGTCGGAGAGCTGCGAGAACGCCGTGTCGATCTGGGCGGTCTTCCGGTCCCCCTCGGACCCGGCGGCGGAGGCTCCACCCGCCGCACCCGAGGCGGCGGCGTGCTCCGGCAGCAGGTCCAGGAGCTTCTGTAGCGGACGCTGGTACACCAGCCCGTCCCGCTCCTGCTGCGCGAACCGGATGTGCCCGTTGATCACCTGGACGTACAGGGTCAGGAGCACGGCGATGGGCACCAGGAACGCCACGTTGATGACCAGCAGCTTCTGGCTGATGGTCCAGTTCCTCAGCATCGGCAACCTCGCTTGGTGAGCTTCATGAGAGCCGCTCGAGATCGAGGACGACGAGGAGCCCGTCGCCCAGGAGGGCGGCGCCGACCGCCGCGGGAAGCGCCCGGCTCCGGAGCACGGAGGGAAGGCGGCGGAGCACGCGCCGCGGGAGCTCGAGGAGCTCCCGGCTCTCCTCCACGGCGTGGCGCACCCCCGAGCGGGTGGTGACGCTCCACCTCGTGGTCCCCGTGCCGGAAAGGCCGAGGCGGACGCCGAGCGGCTCGTCGCCGGGCTCGGCCGGTCCGACGCCGGCCACCTGCTCGAGGGGCACGCCGAAGCGCGCCCCTCCGGCGGAGATCACGAGGAGGGAGAGGTCGCGCATGCCGTTCAGCCCCGCACCAGCACGTCGACGAGCTTTTCCAGGTCGAGACGCGCGACGAGCCGACCGTCCTGGAGGATCACCTGCCCGGCCACCAGGTCTCCGGCGCCGGGGGGCCGCTCGCTCGGCACGCCGCGCTCGAGATCGCCGATCAGGTCGACGAGCAGGCCGACGCGTTCCGCGGGGAGCCGGATGATCACGAGGCGCGACTGGGGCCCGGGCGCCACCGCGCCCACGCCGAGGAGGACCTTCAGGTCGGCGACCGCGATCACCTCGCCGCGGAGGTTCACCGCGCCGAGGAGCGCCGGGGGAAGGCCGGGCACCGGGGTGATCGGCGGGACCTTGGCCACCTCGGACACCTCGGTCAAGGCGAGCCCGTACAGCTCGTCCGCCGCGCCGAAGGTCAGGACCTCGATCTCCTCGGCGCCGTCGCCGGGGACCGACGCGAGCGCGGACCGATCCGGCTCGGCGAACAGGGACTCCGCGTCGAAGCTCACGTGTTGCCGGCATGTTAGGAGGCGCCCCTGCCGTCCGCAACGACGTCGCGATACCCTACGCCATCCCGACCGCTGGAGGATCCGATGCGCCCGACCCGCCGCGCCAGCCTGCTGCTCACGCTTCTCGCCCTGACGCCGACCGCGCTCCGCGCGGAAGACCCTCCGGCTCCGCCGCCGGCCGCCGCGGCGCCGTCGTGGCTCTCGGAGATCGCCGTGAACGGGTTCGTCTCGGTCGGCTACACCACGAACCTGGAGAAGCCCGATTCCCGGACGAACACGTACCGCGTCTTCGACACCGACGACGGCTCGATCCGCCTCGACGTCGTCGAGCTGGTCGTCCAGAAGGAAGCGAAGGAAAAGGGATCGGTCGGCTTCCGCGTCGACCTCACCGCCGGCTCGGCCATCCCGTCCATCGCGGCCGCGAGCGGGCTCTTCCGGGACGCCGAGACCGGGAAGGCCCAGGACTTCGACGTCCAGCAGGCGTACGTCACGTGGCTCCCCTCCGCGAAGGTGCGCCTCGACGTCGGCAAGTGGGTGACCCACATGGGCAACGAGCTGATCGAGGGATACGACGGCTGGAACGACAACTACTCGCGCTCGTTCCTCTTCGGCTACGCGATCCCGTTCACGCACACCGGCGTGAAGGCCACCTTCGCCGCGACCGACTCGCTGACGCTCATGGGGCTCGTCACCAACGGATGGGACGACGTGAAGGACAACAACCGCTCGAAGTCGTTCGGCGGGCAGGTCGCCTACAACGGCTCGGCCGTCTCGGTCTTCGCGAACTACATCGGCGGAAAGGAGCGGGACGAGGAGTCGTTCCGCCACGTCCTGGACGGCATCGTCGTCATCCGGCCGGTCGCGGGCCTGACGTTGACGCTGAACGCCGACTGGGGCCAGGACGAGGATGCCGCCGGACCCGGCCAGGACGCCCGGTGGTACGGTTTCGCCGGGTACGTCAAGTACGCCGTCACCGACTCGTTCGCGCTCGCCCTGCGGTGCGAGACCTTCACCGATCGGGACGGCTTCCGGACGGGGACCGTGCAGCGGCTCACCGGCGTGACCCTCACGCCCGAGGTGAAGATCGGCAAGCACGTGGTCCTCCGGGGCGAGGTGCGCCACGACCGCTCGGACGAGGACGTCTTCACGAAGCGCTCCGAGCCGCGCGGCAGCCAGACGACCCTGGCCTTCAACGCGATGTACGTCTTCTGACCCGGAGCTTGGTCGGCCGGTCGTTCCGGCCGCGGGCCCTCTTCTATACACTCCCGCCCCGTCATGAAGATCGTTCCTCGCTTTCCGTTGCCGGAGACGGGCGACGCCGCGCTTTCCACCCTGGCCCGCGGCGTCGTCGGCTCCGAGATCCTGAAGATCGCCGCGGAGATCCGCGCCCAGAAGGCCCAGGGCGCGCAGATCTGCAACCTCACGGTGGGCGACTTCGACCCGGCGTACTTCCCCATCCCCGCGGAGCTGCTCGACGCCACCCGGGACGCCCTGGCCGAAGGGCACACCAACTACCCACCGTCGGACGGCGTCCTGGCGCTTCGCGAGGCGGTGGTGCGGTTCTACTCGCGTGAGCTCGACCTCGACTACCCGGTCGACTCGGTGCTCATCACGGGCGGCGCGCGCCCGCTCCTGTACGGCACCTACAAGGCTCTCGTCGACCCGGGCGACGTGGCGGTCTACCCCGTACCCTCCTGGAACAACAACCACTACACCTACCTCTCGGGCGCGAGGGGCGTGGAGATCCCGGTCTCGGCGGCATCCAACTTCTTCCCAACGGTCGAGCAGCTCGCGCCGCACCTGCCGGTGGCGCGCCTCGTCCTCGTCAACTCGCCGCTCAACCCGACCGGCACCGTGATCGCCCCCGAGGAGCTGAAGAAGATCAGCCTCGCGATCCTGGAGGAGAACCGGCGGCGCGAGACGGCCGGCGCGCGGCCGTGCTACCTGGTGTTCGACCAGGTGTACTGGGCCCTCACCTTCGGGCACGCGCGTCACACCACGCCCGTCAACCTGGTGCCGGAGATGGCGCCGTACACGATCCTCCTCGACGCGATCTCCAAGGCGTTCTGCGCCACCGGGCTGCGCGTCGGCTGGGGCGTCATGCCGCCCGCGGTGCGCCGCCGGATGGCGGACCTCCTCGGGCACGTCGGCGCCTGGGCGCCCAAGGCCGAGCAGGTCGCGACCGCGAAGCTCCTCGACTCGCCCGAGCGGATGGAGGCCTTCCGCCGCCCGATGAAGGAGCGGCTCCAGGAGCGCCTCGACGCCCTCTACACGGGCGTCATGGAGATGCAGCGCGACGGGCTGCCGGTCGAGGCGATCGAGCCGCAGGGCGCCATCTACCTCTCGCTCCGCTTCGATCTCTTCGGGCGGGTCTTCGACGGCCAGACCGTCACGACGAACGAACAGATCCGGAGGCTCCTCCTCGACCGCGCCGGCCTGGCCGTCGTGCCGTTCCAGGCCTTCGGCCTGAAAGAGGAGAGCGGCTGGTTCCGGATCTCCGTCGGGGCCGTCTCGACCGACGAGATCCGCGCCGCGTTCCCGCGGCTCCGCGAGCTGATCGGGGCGGCGGTCGCGGTCTAGCTCGGCCGGTGACACCGTCCGGCGCCTTCCTCGACTGGCTCCGGATGGTGCCGTGGGGAATCGCGGCGCTCCTGGCCCTCGTCGAGAACACGGCGATCCTCGTCATCGCCGTCGCCACCGGGGACTGGGCCGTGCGCCGCTTCCGCCACCGCCCGGTCGCCGAGCCGCCGCTGCCGGTAACCCGGCTCGAGGTCGTGGCGGCGGCTGCGGGCGTCTTCCTGAACAGCGCGGTGACGGTCGCCGGTCTCTACCTCTGGCGTATCGGGATCATCAGCCTCCGGGTCGACGTCGGGCTGCGCGCGCTCCTCGACGTGCCGATCCTCCTGCTGGTGATGGACGCGCTGATGTACGCGCTCCATCGGCTGGCCCACCTGCCGGTGCTGTTCGAGCTCCTCCACCGCTTCCACCACCGGTACGACCGGCCTCGGCCGCTGACGCTCTTCGCGCTCAGCCCGGCCGAGGCGCTCGCCTTCGGCGGCCTCTGGCTCGCCGTGCTCTCCGCCGCGTCGTTCTCGTGGCTCGGCATCTCGATCTACCTCGGGCTCAACGTGGCGTGGGGGACGATCGGGCACCTCGGCGTCGAGCCGGTGCCGCCGGAGCTGGCGCGGCGGCCGCTCGTCGCCCAGGTCGCGGGCAGCTCCTTCCACGCGCAGCACCACCAGGAGATCGGGCACAACTTCGGCTTCTACACGCTGATCTGGGATCGCCTCCTCGGCACGCTCCGTCCCGACTACGATCACGCGTACGGCCGGCCGCCGGCCCGCCAGGAGAGATAGACAGATGATCGTCCGGGACTCGTTCCGGGACCTGGTCACGCCGACCGGCCCGATGCGAACCTACGTCTACGAGCCCGCCGGAGGCCGCCCATTCCCCGGCGTCCTCCTCTACTCGGAGATCTTCCAGCAGACCGCGCCGGTCCGGAGGCTCGCCGTGCAGCTCGCAGGACACGGCTTCGTCGTGATGGTGCCGGAGATCTACCACGAGCACGAGCCGCCCGGCACGGTCCTCGGCTACGACGACGCCGGCAAGGAGAAGGGGAACGCCTACAAGTGGGCGACGCCCCTCTCCACGTTCGACGCCGACGCGCGGGTCGTGCTCGACGCGCTGAAGGCGCACCCGTCGTGCAACGGCCGCCTCGGGACGATCGGCTTCTGCATCGGCGGGCACCTCGCCTTCCGCGCGGCGCTCGACCCCGAGGTGCTCGCCGCCTGCTGCTTCTTCCCGACCGACCTCCACACCGGGACGCTCGGGGCGGGACGCGACGCCGACACTCTTGCCCGGGCGGGAGAGATCCGCGGGGAGCTGCTGATGATCTGGGGCCGCCAGGACCCGCACATCCCGTGGGACGGGCGGGTCGCGATCCACCGGGCGCTCGAGAGCGCCGGCACGAGGTACACGTGGCACGAGCTCAACGCCGAGCACGCCTTCATGCGCGACGAGGGGTCGCGTTTCGATCCCTCCGTGGCCCGTCTCTCGATGGGCCTCGCGCTCGAGGTGCTTCGGCGGGTGCTCGGTTGAGGCGCGTCCTCCTCGCGGCGCTCCTGGTTTCCAGGTCACTCGGTGCCGACGAGCCGACCGTCGCGCCGGCGCCGAAGCCGATCGTCCCCTCCCCTGCCGCCGCCACGCGCCTCGAGCTTCCCGCCGGCGAGCGCGTCGTCGACTTCGAGGTCTCCCCGCGGGGAGGAGAGGCGGCCGTGCTGGTGAAGCGCGGGGACGCGTACGACCTCCGCCTCTGGCCGCTCGGCGGCGCGACGGCCGCGTCCGTCTGGACGTCGCCGGCCGGCCTGACGCCGCGATCCGTCACGTGGCACCCGGCGGCGGAACGGACCGTCTTCGTCCTCGGGACCCGCGGCGCCGGCGGCGAGATCCTGCGCGTGAGCGGCAGCGGCCCGGCCTGGCAGGAGAAGGTGATCCTCCGCTCGAAGACGGCGCTCCGGCGGCTCTGCGTCGGACCACGCCCCTTCCAGGGCATCGAGGCGGCCGGGAAGCTCGTCGTGAGGCACCGCGTCTTCTACGGGGCGGCGGGCCCCGGCGGGACGTATTCGATCCGCTCGGTGGCCGAGCACGGTGACGCCGAGATCCAGGTCGTGGGGCCGAAGGCCTCCATCACCGGCAACGAGGACGGCCACGCCAGCGACATCGTCGCCGCGTCCGCGCTCCCCCTCGGCTTCCATCCGGGTGGGCACCTCCTCCTGTGGGAGGACGGGCAGAAGGCGTTCCACGTCGCCACGTACCACTTCGCCTCGTGGCAGGGCTCGGCGCGCCTCTTCTCCGGGAAGCTGTCGGGCGGGACCGTCACCTCGCTGCCCAACGGTCTCGGCGTCGTGCATTGGCGCTCCGGGAGACCCGGCGTCGACGTGGTGCTGGACCGCGGCGAGACCGTCCTCCCGCGCCTCCCCGGCGTGACGCTCACGTCGTCGCCGTCCCTCGCGCCTGACGGCAGGGGGCTCGTCGGGCTGAGCGAGGACGGCGGACGCCACGTGCTCCGGTACGAGCTCCTCGACGTCCCGCTCGCCGACGTGGCGAACGCCTGGATGTTCGTGGAGGGGAAGGACGACCGCGAGCGCTACGAGAAGGCGGGCGGACTCTTCCGGACGATCCGGCGCGAGGGCGAGATGACGAACGACCAGCTCTACTCGCTCTACGACACCGAGATGTACCGGTGCGGCGGCTACGACTCGACGACGCCGACCCGTCCGTACCTCGTCACCACCGACCTCTTCTGGGAGGTCTTCGCGGCCGCCTATCAGGGACTCTTCATCGTGAGCGAGCGCCAGCAGGCGGTGCCGGCGTTCTGGGCTTTCGTCGAGCGCGCGGCGGCCTCTCTCCAGCCCGGACACCTCCGCGACGCGTTCACGGCCGCGGCAGCGCTCCGGTCGGGCAAGGCCGACCCCGAGACGGCCCGGATCCGCGGACAGAAGACCGCGACCTCGTCCGTCACAGGCAAGCCGTTCGAGTTCGGCGAGACGAAGCCCCGCGGCCACTACACGGGCCGCGAGGCCTCGCGCGCCTACTTCATGGCGTTCCGCTACCTGACGGAGGTGACCCGGCAGCTGCCCGACGCGGACCTCGCCGGACTGAAGGCGCTCGCGCCCGAGGTCCGGAAGGACGCCGCCACCTGGATCGCGGCGTACGAGCCGTTCCTCGCCCCGTCGCGGGCGCCCTCGCTCCTCGCGGAGGGTGGCACCCGGCCCGCCTACCTGAAGCGCCCCATCGAGAGGCCGGTCCTCTTCCCGCTCGCCTGGGGCTTCGACAACGAGGTGCTCCTCTCCACGGTGTTCCACCCGGACTGGCCCGCCGCCGAGCAGGTGAAAGGACCCAAAGGGGCACGCCTCCTGCCGTCGAGCCTCGACGTGGCGGCCGCGCTCGGGAGCCGGCTCGCCGAGAGCCTCCTCGCCGGCGAGATGGCGAGCTACCCGGCGCTGAAGCCCGTCCTCGCGGGCCTTTCGGCGCGGGCGCCCCGCGCTCCGGCCGGCACCCTGTACGACCGCTGGATCTCCGCGCTCGCCGTCCAGTGGGCCGACGACGCTCTCTCGGGCGCTCTCCCGGCCGCTCGGGAGCTGTGGGGCGCCAAGCGCCTCCAGACGGGCCTCGCCTCCTGGACCACGCTTCGCCACGCCACGGTCCTGGTGAACGAGCGCACCGCCGCCGAGTGCGGCGAGGGGGGCTTCGAGGAGATCGTCCTCGAGACGCCGCACGGCGCCGTGGAGCCGGACCCCGCCACCTTCGAGGTGATCGGCGGGCTATTCGACGCGGCCGCGGAGCGCGTGAAGGGGATGGCGCTCTCGGGCAAGCTCGAGGACGAGCCCGTGAGACAGGGGATCCTGAAGCGGCTCGCCGAGAGCGCGGCGAAGACACGTCTCTTCGGAAGCCTGGCCCGCAAGCAGGCGCGGGGCGAGGCTCTCTCGCCCGTCGAGTACGACGAGATCCTCTTCGTCGGCCGCGCGGCGGAGCACAACTTCCTGGTCTTCAACAGCCTCGCGAACGAAGAGCTCGCGCTCTCGACGCCCGAGCCGATATCCAAGGTCGTCGACGTGGCCGGCGGCGGCGTGGCCCCGTATCTCCTCGCGGGGGTCGGTCTTCCCCTCCAGTGGGATTTCATCCTGCCGTTCCAGGGACGGCGCCAGATCGTGAAGGGGTCGATCTACTCGTTCCACGAGCGGTCGTCTCCGGCGCTCCTCGACGACGCGGCCTGGCGGGCGACGCTGGCGAAGGAGCCGCGCCCGGCCTGGATCTCGCCGTTCCTGACGCCGGTCCCGTCGACGTGCCCGCCGCGAAGCCCCTTCTAGCGATCGTGCTCGCGGCCCTCGCCGCGACGGAGATCGAAGCCCAGCAAGGCCCGCCGGCGCGGCGGCTCCTCTTCGCCGGCGACGTCCTCCTGTCGCGGCAGGCGCGGCGGGAGATCGAGCTGACGAAGTCCTCTCCGTGGAAGCGGCTCGCGCCGGCCCTCGCCGGGGCGGACCTCCTGATCGGCAACCTCGAGGGCGCGGTCGGCGACGACGCGTCGTGCGCCCCGGCCCGGGACGCCAGCCCCTGCTTCGCCATCCCGCCGGGCCTCGTCCCGCTCCTCTCGCGCGCGGGCTTCACGGCCGTCACCCACGAGAACAACCACGCGGGCGACCTCGGCCCCGCGGGCCGCGCGGCGACGTCCCGCGCCCTCGAGGAAGCGGGCGTCTCGCCGCTGACGTTCGAGACGTCGCCCCGCTTCTTCCGGGTCGGAGACGAGACGGTCGCCGTGATCGCGCTCTCGCTGGTCCCGGGGCGCGACGGCGAGGCCCAGACCCTTCCGTCCACGGCGCTGGCGCAGAAGCTCCGCCTCGCCTCCCGGCTCGCGGGCGTCGTCGTCGTCTCCGTCCACTGGGGCGAGCAGCTCCTGACGTGGCCGTCGGACCGGCAGCGCGAGGCGGCTCGCTGGCTCGTCGCCCACGGGGCGTCGCTCGTGGTGGGACACCATCCGCACGTGGTCCAGGCGGCCGAGTGCGTGGACGACCGACCCGTCTTCTTCTCGCTGGGCAACCACGTCTTCGACCAGAAGTACCCGGAGACCAAGCAGGGACTGGTGGCCGACTGTGCCCTCGCCGGCGGAAGGCTCACCTGCGCCGGCCTCGCCACCGCCACCGCGGCCGGCTCCTCGTTCCCGGAGCCGCGCGGCGAGGACGTGGCGACGCGGACCGCGCTGTCGCACTGCCCGGTCCCGCTGAACGCGGCGTTCCGCGCCGGTGACGTGACTCTCCGCCCGCTCGCGGGCGCGACCGCCGATCGGCTGGTGCTCGAGGCGCGACGCGACGGCCGAGCCGTGTGGCGCTCGCGGCCGGCTCACCTCCTCTCGCTCGAGGCGGGACCCGGCTGGCTGCTCGCCCTCGAACGGCATCCCTCCTCGATCGACCGGGAGACCGGCCCGCGCCCCTACGTCTACGCGGTCGGCCCGCGCGGGCTCGTCGCCCGCTGGCGCGGGTCGGCCCTCGCCTGGCCGCTCCTCGACGCGACCCTCCTCCCCGACGGGCGGCTCTGCGCGCTCCATCGGGGCGATTCCTTCGTGACGCTCGACCCGGCGTCCACGTCCACGCGGCACGCCGTCTATTCGTGGAACGGGTTCGGCTTCTCGGGAGCGGAGGAGCCGGCCGCGCTGGAAGCGTGCCGGCGGCTGCTGCCGTAGATCGAGGACTCGCGCGCGCACCTTTACAACGGCATCCCGGGGGCACAAGTTGTCGACATGCAGTGTCCGCGCTGCCGGTACGAGCAGGCCGCCGGCTCGGTCGAGTGTCCGCGCTGCGGCGTCGTCTTCGCCAAGATGGGCGCGCCGACCGTCGCGGTCCCCGGGGCCGCCTCGCCTGCCGCGTTCCCACCCCCGGTCCCGCCCGTCCGCCCGACGTCTACCGGCGTCGCTCCGCCTCCGGTCCCACCCCGGGCCGCCGCTCCGGTGCCGCGCCTGGAGAC
>CAYLNK010000213.1:0-11531 GCA_964384675.1 uncultured Holophagales bacterium
CAGTATCTTGACGTGGGGCGGCTTGTCTTGCTGCGTCTTGATCAGCGCGTTGATCTGCTTCTTGCCGTACGGCGGAATCGTGATGCTGGTGGTGCCGATCTCCTGTCCCGACGCGGTCGTGATCGTGATCTTCGCGGTGGCCTCGTTCCCGGTCGTCTCGGCCAGGATCACGTTCGAGCGGTTCGCGTCGTCCTCGTCGATCCCGGGGATGACGAGCTCCCCGCCCCCGAGACCGACGCCGGAGCCGTACGAGACGGTCGGGATCTCGGTGCCGTAGCGCGACGTGGCGTCCCCGCCTGTGACGGATTCCACCGCCGTCCGGAGCGTCAGGCTCGATGCGCCCGCGCTGCGGATCTCGACCTGGCCCGACGTGTCCGCCACGCCGAAGATGGACGGCAGCAGCTCCGACAGCCGGAACGTCGTCCCGGCGGGAAGGCTCCGCGTGGCCTTCAGCACCGACGGATCGGTCAGGCCGTTCTTCCCATCGGGCGTGAAGTAGAAGGTCGCCGAGACCGGAGTCGAGCCGAGGTTCTTCAGCCAGCCGTCGGAGCTGAACTGCGCTCCGGCGTTCCCGACGGCCTTCACCGCCGACGGGACGATGAACGACGTCCCGTCCGGTGGCGGCACCGCGGCGAGCGCCTGCCGCGACCGGCCCCAGCCTTGCGCGGCGTTCGGGACCCGGCCCTCGGGCAGCAGGCGATCGGTCCCGCTCACCACCGTCCCCGGCTCGTAGTCCACGACCTCGATCACGGCCGCGTCGTCGTCGCTGGCTCCGTCGGCCTTGACCTTCACGAGGGTCCGATACGAAGAGGCGGCGCCGTCTCCGGCGCTCCGCGCGGACCGGTTGACCGAGAGGGTGAGCGAGACCGTCCCCGGGGCGGAGATCGGCCTCGTGAAGTCGCCGGAGAGGTCCAGCCAGGCGCCGCCAGGGCCGACGCTCGGCACGAGGTAGACGGAACCGGTCCCGGTGATCGGCCCCACCGCGAGGAGGACCGTGCGCGGAGCGGGGTTCTGGCCGGACGGGGCGGAGAACGAGACCGTGGCCAGAGACGGGGCGACGCGGGTCCCGGTCCGATCGGTGGTGGCCGCGCCCGTGACGGTGAGGCTGACCGGCACGGTGACCTTGTCGTTTCCGTAGGTCCCGGTCAGGGTTCCCTTGACCGATCCCGCGTTGGCCACGAGCACGCTCGTGGCGCTCACACTCACCGTCCCCACCTGGCCCGGTGCGAGCGCGAGGCTGGGCCGGTCGAGCTGGAGCCCGCCGGTCACGGACAGCGAGAGCGTGCCGGACGTGCCACCCGTGTTCCGGAACGCCACGCTCCCGGCGGGCGGGAGCTTTCCGATCGAGGTCGTGAGCGCCGCGGCCGCCGTGGTCACCTCGAAGGAGGCCGCCGCGGCGCTGACCGTGAAGCCGACGGCGCTCGAGTTCGGGCCGGCCGCGCCGCACGCCTGGACGGCGCGAACGCGGGTGTAGAGGGTTCGCCCGGCCGACGTCGACGAGACCGGGATGATGGCGAACGTCTCGAACGTGCTGTACGTCGCGTCGACAGACGAGAAGCTCGGGCTGAACGCCGTCTCGACGACGTAGCTTCCACCGGTCGCGAGGCCGAACGCGGGGTCCCAGTCGAGCGTGAAGGACCGGCCGGCGACCACGGTCGTCGAGGCCGACGTACGGATCACCGGGGCGCGCGTCGGCGCCACGCAGACCGTATCGGTGTAACCGAAGAGGTTGTCGATCGCGATCTCGACGTCCGCGGGAAGGGAGCTGATCCGGACCTTGTGGAAGGGCGTCGAGCTCGCCAGCGTGACCACCCCTTCCCCGAAAGAACCCTGGTCGGAGACGACCGTCACCTGGGTGACCTGGGCCACGACCGTGCTTCCCTCGATGGCCTGAACGACCACGCTCGACTGGCCCACCAAGGCGTTCATCGCGAACGTGAGGCTGACGCTGCGGATCGCCGGGAAGACCACGTCGAGGGTGCCGGCTTCGCCGGTGGGCTGGAAGAGGACCTGGCCGGTGAGATCCTGGAAGAAGGAGGGCGCGGTGACCCAGGAGTTGACCGGATTCGAGCTGAAGGTCACTCCGGGGACGTTGAGCTGCTCGGCGAAGATGAAGCTCGGGAAGGAATCGAAATCCGTACCGTAGCTTTGCTGGGCCCGGGCAGAGCTTGCCGTGAGGACGACGGCGAGGAGGACCGAGGAGAGAAGCCGATCGAGACGCATGATTGAGCTCCTTGTCAGAAGGCCGGCCTCGTCAGTGTCGACCCCCGGGGGGAGGGGGTCAAGCCGGCGGGGCGACGAGAGAGAGGTAGACGATCGGCTTCTCGCCCGGGTGGAACAGCGGTTCAGACGAGCTCGACACGTCCAGCCGCACGTGCCCGAGAAGCCTCTCGACTCCCGCCTGTAGCTCGGCCACGGCCCCTTGCGGCGGCGGTTCGCCGAAAAGGCGGACGACCACCCGATCGGGAGTGTCCTGGCGAAGCTGGAACTGACGCGCGCCGAGCCTCGAGAGCAGCGGCTGGAGCTGGGAGGGGTCGACTCGCGCCCCGCCTGGTGTGACGAAGCGCGACACCACGCGCCCCTCGAGCGAGGGCAGGTAGGCCCCGCGGGCGCCGCACGCGCAGGGGCCGTCGTCCGGCCGGATCTCACCCAGGTCGCCGGTCCGATAGCGGATCAGCGGAAAGAGCCGGTTCCGGAGGTTCGTCACCACGATCTCGCCGCCCACCGACTCCACCACGCAGGCCGGGGAGAGGACGTGAAAGCGGCCGGCGGCGCCGCATCGCCATGCGATCGGCCCGGTCTCGGCCATCGAGTAGTACTCGACCACGACGGCGCCCGTCAGGCGCGCGAGCCGTGCGCCCAGCGCCTCCGGGAGCGCGAACGCGCTCGACAGGACCAGCTTCGCCCGCACCCGCGCGTCGCCCCCCTCGATCCGGTCGGCCATCGCGGCGAACGAGCCGGGATCGCCCGTCACGACCGCGGGAGCGAGCCGGGTCAAGGTCTCCCCGGCCCGCCGCTCCCCGAAGTGGAGCTTGCGGAACCGGGAGCCGCCCAGGAGAGGAAGGCGCGTCTCGTAGATCGAGGAGCGCGGAAGCGTGCAGAGGAGGACGACGCCGGTCGCCGTCGGCCCCGGCAGCGATCCGAGCGCGTGCCGGCGCCAGAGGAAGCGGATGAACGCCACGAAGTAGTGGATCGACGGCGCGTCCATGAAGAAGCGGACCGGCTCTCCCGTGGAGCCGCTGCTCTGGCCGAGCCAGCCCTCCGCGACGTCGCGGGGACCGAGCCTGCGGCTGAAGAGGTCCCTCGACCGCTCCTGCAGCTTCAGGCGCGACAGCGTCGGGAAATGGGCCAGGTCCTCAACGCCGCCGAGGTCCCGCGCCGAGACGCCGGCCGCGGCGAAAGCCTCGGGGTAATACCCGGTGTCTCGCTCGGCCCCGAGGAGGAGCCGGACGAGGCCCGCCGACTGGAGGGAGTCCGCCCCGGCCCCGCCTCGATCGGCGGCGAGGAGGTCGCGGACGGCGCGGGCGACACCCGGTCCGTACCGTAGGAGCTGCCACGCGTACCGCCGCCGCACCGGACACCCGTGGAGCGGCCCCGAGAGGTCGGCGGGATCGATGCTGGTCCGCAGGCTCCTAGAATACCGGCGCCCCAGGAGGTTCCCGATGCGTCTCCCGCTCGCCCTCGCCGCCGCGCTGCTTCCGGCCACGCTCCTCGGCCAGGGGGCGCGCTCGGCGCCCTCGACGGCTCCGCCGCCGCCCGCCACCCCGAAGATCGCGTTCGAGAAATACGCGCTGCCGAACGGCCTGCAGGTGATCCTCCACGTCGACCGGAAGCTGCCGATCGTGCACGTCAACGAGTGGTTCCACGTCGGCTCGAAGAACGAGAAACCGGGCCGCACCGGCTTCGCGCACCTCTTCGAGCACATGATGTTCCAGGGCTCGAAGAACGCCACCGAGAAGTACCTCGCCTACGCCGAGAAGCTCGGGTCGAACCTGCGGGAGGGCGGCGTCAACGGCACCACCAACAACGACCGGACGAACTACTTCATCACCGCTCCGTCCGGGAACCTCGAGACGATCCTGTGGCTCGAATCGGACCGCCTCGCGACGCTCACCGACGGGATGACGAAGGAGAAGCTCGACAACCAGCGCGACGTGGTGAAGAACGAGCGGCGGCAGGGGCTGGAGAACCAGCCGTACGGACGCGCGTTCAAGCTGCTCGGCGAGGCCCTCTTCCCGGCGGGACACCCGTACTCGTGGCCCGTGATAGGGAGCCACGAGGACCTCACCGCCGCCTCGCTCGAGGACGTGACGGAGTTCTTCAAGACCTACTACACGCCGAACAACCTCTCGCTCGTGATCGCCGGCGACTTCGACCCGGCCGAGGCGAAGAGGCTGGTCGAGAAGTACTTCGCGCCGATCCCGCCGGGTCCGTCGCTGGACCGGCCCGGGCGCTGGGTGCCGTCGCTGCCCGGCCCGAAGACCATCGAGGTGAACGACCGCGTGCCGCAGGAGCGGGTCTACCTCGCCTGGCCGTCGCCGCCTCTCTTCGAGGCGGGAGACGCCGACCTGGACCTCGCCGCGACGATCCTCTCGGACGGCCTCTCCTCGCGCCTCCAGAAGGCCCTGATCTACGACCGGAGCCTCTGCACGTCCGTGAACGCGTTCCAGCAGAGCTCCGAGATCTCCGGGTGGTTCGGCGTCATCGCGACCGCGCGCCCCGGCGCCTCCCTCTTCGAGGTCGAGAAGGTGATCGGCGAGGAGATCTCGCGCCTCGCGAAGGAAGGGCCCACCCCGCGCGAGCTCGGCCGGCAGCAGACGAAGAGCGAGTACGACTTCGTGTCCGGCCTGGAGCGGATCGGGGGGTTCGGGGGCAAGTCCGACGCCCTGAACCGTTACAACACGTACCTCGGCGACCCCGGGAAGCTCGAGGAGGACCTCGGCCGCTACCGCAAGGCGACGGTCGCGAGCGTGAGGGACGCGGTCGCGCGCTGGCTCGATACGCCGAACCGCGTCGCCGTGAGGTTCCACCCGGAGGCGTCGAGCCGGCCCGCCGCCTCCACGCTCGACCGGGCCAAGGAGCCGCCGACCGGCGCCGACCGCCCCTTCACCACGCCCGCGGTCGCGAGCGCCACGCTCCCGAACGGACTGTCGGTGTACGTCGTCGAGAGGCCGGAGCTGCCGAAGGTGGCCGTCACGCTCACCACCCGGGCCGGCTCGATCGCGGATCCCGTCGGAAAGGAAGGCCTCGCCGAGCTGCTGATCCGCACGATCGACGCCGGCACGAAGAGCCGCAAGGCGCTCGAGATCGAGGAGGCGCTCGGGGACCTCGGGACCTCGCTGGCCGGCAACGTCGGCCCCGAGGGCGCGAACGTCTCGTTCGAGGTGCTCGAGAGGAACCTGGCCGCGGCGCTCGAGATCGCGGCGGACGTCGTCCAGAACCCGGTCTTCCCCGCCGCGGAGGTGGACCGCGAGCGGAAGCGGCTCCTCGACCAGCTCGGGCAGGACGACAAGAACGCCAACGCCGTGGCGGCGCGGCTCAGGCAGACCCTCACGTTCGGTGCGCGCCACCCGTACGGCCGGCCGGTCCGCGGGCGGGCGGCGACCGTCTCGGCGCTCACCCGGGAAGACCTGTCCGCCCTTCACGCGAGGAGCTGGAAGGCGGGGAGCACGGCGCTCGTCTTCGTGGGCGACGTGACGCTCGCCCGCGCGACGGAGCTCGCGAAGCGGGCGTTCGGCTCCTGGGCCCCCGGCTCCGCTCCTCCCGTGGCGATCCCCGTGCCCATCCCGGCCGCGCCCGGGAAGATCTACGTGGTGGACCGGCAGGACGCCGCTCAGACCGTGGTCTCGCAGTTCGTACCGGCGCCCCGCCGGAAGACCCCCGACTACGACGCGCTCGTCCTGGCGGATGGCGTCTGGGGGGGCGGGTTCGGCACCCGGCTCAACCTGAACCTGCGCGAGGAGAAGGGCTGGTCGTACGGTGTCTTCTCCTTCCCGGCGCTCCGCTCGGAGGGAGGAGTCTGGAACGCGGGGGGCGGCGTCCAGACGAACAAGACCAAGGAGTCGGTCGCCGAGTTCGTGAAGGAGCTGAAAGGGATGTCCGGCGCGCGGCCGGTGACCGAGAAAGAGCTGACCGACGCTAAGGCGAACCACGTGCGCGGCTTCTCGCAGCAGTTCGAATCGCTCGGCCGGATCGCCGGCATCGTCGCCGACGCCTATCTTCTGGGCCTTCCCCCGGGCGAGCTGCAGCGCCAGGTGGAAGCCTCTCCGAAGGTGCCGCTCGCCGACGTGAACGCCGTCGCGCGGAAGTACCTGGCGCCGGAAAAGGCGACCCTCCTCCTGGTGGGCGACCTCGCGAAGATCCAGGCCGGGATCGAGGAGCTGAAGGCCGGCGAGGTCGTGGTCCTGGATCTCGAGGGCCAGCCGGTGACGTCCGTGAAGGCGGCGAACCCGAAGTGACGACGCGGTCCCGACAGGAAGCCCGTCGGGTCCTCGAGATCGAGGCCGACGCCGTTCGCTCGTTGCTGGAGGACCTCGACGAGGGGTTCGACGCTGCGGTCGCCGCCATGAAGGCGACCGCGGGCCGGGTGGTGGTGACCGGCATCGGCAAGAGCGGGATCGTCGGCCAGAAGATCGCGGCCACGCTGGCATCCACGGGCACGGCCGCCTTCTTCCTCCACCCGGGCGAGGCGATCCACGGCGACCTCGGGATGATCCTCGCCGGTGACGTGGTCCTCGCGCTCTCGTACTCGGGACAGACCGACGAGGTCGTCTCTCTCATCCCTCACATCCGGAGGCGCGGCGCGACGCTCATCGCGATGACCGGGCGGCCCGCGTCGACTCTCGCCGTCAACGCCGACCTCGTGGTCCGCATCACGATCCGCGAGGAGGCGTGCCCCCTCAACCTCGCCCCGACCGCCTCCACGACCGCCCAGCTGGCGATGGGCGACGCGCTGGCGATGGCGCTCTCGGTGGAGAAGGGCTTCCGCCCCGAGGACTTCGCGGCGCTCCACCCGGGCGGGAAGCTCGGCAAGCGGTTCCTGAAGGTGTCCGACCTGATGCACGGCGGCGAGGCGATCCCGCTCGTCCCGCGCACGGCCCCGATGAAGGACGTGGTCTACGAGATGTCGAGGAAGCGCCTCGGGATCACGGGCGTCCTCGAGCCCGACGGCCGGCTGGCCGGAGTCGTCTCGGACGGAGACCTTCGACGCCTCCTGGAGCGGGACGGGGAGGGGATCTTCCGGGAGACCGCCGCGGACGCGATGAACCCGTCCCCGAAGACGATCTCCCGCGACGCCCTCGCCACGGAGGCCCTCGCGCGGATGGAGGAGCGGAAGATCACCTCGCTCTTCGTCGTCGATGCCGCCGGCCGTCCCGAGGGCATCCTGCATCTCCACGACCTGTGGGGCGTCGAGTCGATATGATCCGCACGACGAGATGCCAGCCGCCCCGATCGTCCCCGAGGACCTGAGGACCCGCCTCGCCCGGATCCGCGCCGTCGTGCTCGACGTCGACGGCGTCCTGACGGACGGCTCGCTGACGTTCGACGAGGAGGGCCGGGAGACCAAGACGTTCGACGTGAAGGACGGGCTCGGGCTCGTCCTCCTGCGCGACCTCGGCTACAAGCTCGGGATCATCTCGAGCCGGGTGTCGAAGGTCGTGTCGATCCGGGCTCGCGATCTGAAGATCCCCGAGGAGTTCGTCCTGCAGGGCGAGCGCGACAAGGCCGCGGCCATCGACCGCCTCATGGCCCGCTGGGAGCTGAACGCCCTTGAGGTCCTGGCGGTCGGAGACGACCTGCCGGACCTGTCGATGATGCGCCGCGCCGGCGTCGGCGCCTGTCCGAGCGACGCCGTCCCGATCGTGCGCGACGCCGCCGCGCTCCGGCTCACGAAGCCGGGCGGCGGCGGAGCCGTCCGCGAGGTGTGCGACCTGATCCTCGAGGTCCGGCGTGGCTCGAGGGCCGACCGCCCCGTGGCGGTCGCCGAGCCGGCGGTCTCCTCGACGGACGGCGACGTCATCCCGTTCCCGGGCGGGCGGCCTAGCTCCTCGTCTTGAACACCCACGCCATCGCGACGCCCAGCAGGTAGAGGGCGCACATCGGAAGCGCGAAGGCGCACTGGGTCGGGATATCGGGCGTCGGCGTGATCACCGCCGCGAGGATGAAGATGATCAGGACGGCATAGCGGAACTTCGCGAGGAGCCACCGTTCGGTCACGACGCCGATCCGGGCCAGGAAGAAGATCAGGATCGGCGTCTCGAAAACGAGGCCCATCCCGAGCAGGATCTTCGACAGGATGTCCAGGTAATCGTCGATCTTGATGACCGGCATGAAGTCCTCGCCGGCCGTGACGAGGAACTTCGCCACCATCGGGAAGGCGACGAAGTAGCCGAACGCCCCGCCCCCGACGAAGAAGAGCACCGAGATCACGACGAAGGGCGCGACCCACTTCTTCTCGTGCCGATAGAGGGCCGGCGCGATGAAGAGCCAGAGCTGGTGGAGCAGGACCGGGCTCGCCACGAAGACGCCCGCCAGGAGGGCGATGTTCACGTACAGCATGAACGGCTCGGTCAGCTGCGTGTAAGCGAGCTTCGTCCCCGGCGGGAGGACGTCCAGCACCGGCTTCGAGAGGAAGTGGAAGATCTCCTTCGCCTTCCACCAGCAGAGGAAGAAGCCGCCGGCGATCCCGGCAGCGGAGATGACGAGACGGTGCCGGAGCTCCTCGAGGTGCTCGAGGAACGTCATCCGGGGGAGCTGATCCTCCGGGTCGACCTCTTCCGTCACGAGGGTGTCGTGGGGCTGTCCGACGCAGGGGAGGCCGGAAGGGCGTCGGCCGCCACGGTGTTCGCGGGCGTCCGGGGCGTGGGCCCGGGATCGACGACGGGGCCGGTCGAGCGCGTCGGCTCCTGGCTCTTCTCGATCTCGTCCTCGATCGTTCTCTTCAGGTCGTTCGAGGCGCGCTTGAACTCGCCCAGGGCGCGGCCCACCGACTTCCCGATCTCGGGGAGCTTCTTGGGTCCGAACAGGAGGAGGGCCAGAACCGCGATCATGATCAGCTCTGGCATCCCGAGGTTACCCATCCACCCTCCATCGGGCCGTCGACGGACGCCCGGGCCAGAATCGGCCGCCCCTCCGGCGATGTCAAGCCGGCCTCCCGTCCCTTTGCCGGAAGTTTCGGCCGGGGGAGCGTGTTACCTTACCTCGTGGAGGCTCCCGTGCCCCTGAAGCCCTTGCCGCGTCCCCGCGTCCGCACGCTCACCGGAGCGCTCCTCGTCCTGGCCACGACCACCCTGCTCGGGGGTGTCCTCGGACCGCGGCTCTTCGCGGTCTCGGACGCCACGAACGCCGGCTTCAAGGAGTACTCCGACCTCCTCTCGACGGCTCGTGCCTGGTACGCCGACGAGCTCCCGGCGGACAAGCTGGTCTACTCGTCGATCCAGGGGATGCTCACCACGCTCGACCCGCACACGAACTTCCTCGAGCCCGAGGAGTACGGCGCGATGCAGGAAAAGCAGCGCGGCTCCTTCTACGGGCTGGGGATCATCATCTCGAAGCGGAACGGCAAGGTCACGGTCATCACGCCCATCGAAGGCTCCCCCGCCGAGCGCCTGGGCATCCGCGCCGGCGACGTGATCGACCGCGTGGAGGGTCAGTCCATCGACGACCTCCCGGTCGACGCCGTCGTCAAGAAGCTCAAGGGACCGAAGGGGACGAAGGTCCGGATCACCATCGTGAGACCTGGTCTCGGCGAGCCCCTCCAGATGACCGTGACGCGCGCCGAGATCCCGACCAACTCCGTCTCGTACGCCTTCATGGTCGAGCCCGAGGTGGGCTACATCCGGCTGAAGGACTTCACGCACACGTCGGCCCCCGAGGTCGCCGAGGCTCTCACCAGGCTCGAGAAGCAGGGGATGAAGCGGCTGGTTTTCGACCTTCGCGGCAATCCCGGCGGCCTCCTCGACCAAGCCATCGCCGTCTCCGACTTCTTCGTCACGAAGGGTCAGAAGGTCGTCCTCACCCGCGGCCGGAACGTCTCGTCCGAGCAGGTCTTCACCGCGCCCGGCAAGAGCACGCGGCCCCGGATCCCGCTGATCGTCCTGGTCAACAAGGGGTCGGCCTCCGCCTCCGAGATCGTGGCCGGGGCCATCCAGGACCACGACCGTGGGCTCATCGTGGGCCAGACTTCCTGGGGCAAGGGACTCGTCCAGTCGGTCTACACGCTCACCGACAACGCGGGTCTCGCCCTGACGACCGCCAAGTACTACACGCCCTCCGGGCGCTGCATCCAGCGCGACTACCACGAGGTCCTGGAGTACCTCTCCCCGGGCGACGAGGACGCCGAGGACGCCGACACGAGCGCGGGACCCGACCATCGGGAGACCTTCAAGACCGATTCGGGGAGGACCGTCTACGGCGGCGGCGGGATCACACCGGACGTCCTGGTGAAGGTCGAGCCGCTGTCGCGCTACCTGGCTACCCTGTACGCCCGAGGGATCTTCTTCGAGTTCGCCGTCGACTATCGCGCCAAGCACCCCGACGTCGGGCGTGACTTCAAGGTGACCGACGAGGTGAAGGACGCCTTCTTCCAGTTCGTCGATTCGAGACCGGCCATCCTCGACAAGAAGGCCCGGGCCTCGTACGAGGCGGAGAAGGACAGGAGCCTGGTCGACCGGGCCATCCGGGAAGAGATGCTCAACGCCCTGGCGGGCCGTGAAGCCGGCTATCGCGTGGGCCTGGAGGGAGATGTCCAGCTCAAGAGGGCCCTCGCCCTATTTCCTGATGCCGAGAGGCTCGCGGCCTCCGCGGGTCAGCGCCCGCAGCTCGCCCGGAAGTAAGTCCCCGAAGGGCCCGCCGACGGCGTCGCGCGGCCCGACCCTGATCTGGTCGGGGCTGGCTCTCGTCCTCGGCTTCATGGTGGGCCACCGGGTGGCGCGCCCGACCTATCAGTCGGGCCCGATCGTGGAGGCCGTCCGGAAGGTGGCCAAGCTCGCCACCGTCGAGATGGAGGTCTCGGACGTCCTCAAGTTCGAGGAGGTGCGGACGATCCTGGTGATCGACATCCCGAAGAGCGCCATCGTACGGCTCCGTGGAAAGGTCACAGGCGGCTTCGACCTGATGAACGGCTTCTCGGTCGAGGCGGACGACGACACGAAGACGATCCACGTACTGCTCCCCCGGGCCCAGGTCCTCTCGGTGGAGGACCGGGTCGAGTGGTTCAACGAGACGGCGGGCTGGCTGAACCCGGTGACGATCACCGACCGCAACCGCTGGACGTCGTGGGCGCGAGGATCGCTCGCCCGGACCGCCAAGAGCCGCGGTCTGATCGAGAAGGCCGAGCAGAACGCGCGCGACCTCATCCAGGGATCCGTGGAGGCGCTCGGCTGGAAGGGAGTGGTCGAGGTCTCGCCGATTGCGAACACCAGGCCCGACCTCGGGCTCGCCCCGAAGAAGTAGGCACCGGGAACGGCCTCGGAGATCCCCCGCCGCGCCCGGCCAAGGGGGGCACGGGGGGACCGGCCTCGCAGGTCCCC
>CAYLNK010000214.1:0-11516 GCA_964384675.1 uncultured Holophagales bacterium
GGCCCGCGAGCGTTCGGCGCGCGAGGAGCGCCGCGGCGACGGCCTGCGCGGCGAGGCCCTCCGGCTCGAGCGCCTTCCTGCGGACGAGCGTCGCCTCGTCGAGGAGGAAGACGCGGCCGAGCGCCGTCGCCGAGCCCAGCGAGTCGCCCCAGTACCACCAGCCCATCCCGGTCCACGGGTCGCGGCTCCACTCGGGAGGCCACTCCAGCACCACGGCGCCGCGGAGCGCGTCGAGCCCGGGCCACGCCTTCGCGAGGAGCTCGGACGCCTGGTCCAGCGCCGGGGCGTGCAGCCGCGCGGCCTCCTCGTGACCGTCGAGGACCGCGAACGTGACGCTCGTGCCGCCGGCGGCCGTCATCGGGCCCCCCAGGAGCGCCAGCTCGGCCGGGGAGATCCGGCACGCTCCGGTGAGCCTCCCCTCGGGCGTGGCGACGTGGCCGCAGGAATCGGCGACGAAGAGGCCGCGCGGGACGGCGAGGTCGATCTCCACGTCGGCGAGGGGAAAGCGCGACTCGGGCGGGACGAGCTCGCCGAGCTCTCCGAACGACTTCGACGGCGGCGTGAGCCGGAAGGACGCGTAGCGAGGCGTCGGGGCGAGGTCCGATCCGACGAGACGGATGCGGCGGGGTGAGGCGAGCCGCCGCGTGGTCGCGAGGGAAAGGTCCCTGGTCTCGCCCGCGGACCGGCCCGACAGGAGGCCGCGGAACGCCGTCACGAAGGAGACGCCGCGGTCCGCGAGCTGGACGTCCGCCGGCCTCCCGTCGAGGCCGAGCGTCACCGTCGTCTCGCCGCCGGCGGGAACGGGCGGCGAGAACGCGACCTCGAGGCGGTCGCCTCGACGGCCGAGGACCGGCGCGCCCGTCACGGCCACGGACCGGTTGACCGAGAACGCCGCGCGCGAGGCCGGCTCCGTGCCGGTGTTGCGGAGGGTCGCGGTCAGCGTGGCGGTGAGCCGGCCGTCGGCGGCCAGCGCGCCCCGCAGGCGCCAGACGCCCGGCACGAGCGTCTCCGGCGTCGGCTCGGGAAGACCCGAGGTCTCCACCTGGAAGCGCTCCCTCGCGAGCGTGAGGGCGTCACGCGACCGTGCCTCCCAGACGGCGACGAGGCCGCCGGCGGCGAGGAGCGTCGCGGCGAGCAGGGCCACGTCGGCACGGGCCGGCGCGGGATCGGGGGTGTACGCCACGCGGAGGCGGTTCACGAACGCGACGAGGCTGCGGAGCGGGTGAGCCGGCCCCACGACGAACGGGCGGAGGTCCGGCCGCGTGCGTCGCAGGAACGCCGCCGCCAGGCCGAGGGCGAGGACGCAGGAGGCGAGCGGGAGACAGCCGACCGAGAGGGCCTCCTCGGCCGCGAGCCTCACGTCGAGGCGTCCGTCGGTGGCGGACGACACGCCGGCGAAGCCCTCGAGCGCCCAGTAGACCTGCCGCGCGCCGTTCCCGAAGTCGCTCGTTCCGAGCCACGCGTCGGGCCCGGTCACCGCGCGATGGAAGCGCGAGGCGATCCCGTTCCCGAGGAGCATCGCGGCGGCGAGAGCGAGGAAGCCCGTCACCGCGGCCGACACGGTGCCGCCCGTGATCGTGCCGAGGGCGAGCGCGAGCGCGGAGGCACCCACCGCCACCGGGAGCGTGCGCAGGAGCCACGGCACGACGGCGAGGGGCATGGTCTCGAGGGGTCGGGGCGAGAGGAGAACGCCGGCGGCCGGCGGCACGAGCGTGAGCGGGACGAGTAGCGCGAGGAGCGCGGCCCAGCGCCGCAGGAGGTAGCCGGCGTTCGTGACCGGGGCGAGCCCCGCGACGGCGAGCGAGCCCTCCTCCCGCTCCCGCTCGATCCCGTCGACGCAGAGAAGGGCCGCCACGATGGCGGTCGGGAACGGCTGGACCAGCGGCGTGGCGCCGGCGAACGTGCCGGGCCCGAGGAACGAGCCGGCGCGCGAACGCCCGAGCCACGTCAGGATCGTGGGCGCCGTGACGACGGCGAGGTAGACGCCCGCGACGACCCGGAACTTCAGCGAGCGGAGCTGCGTCCGGGCTTCGTGCGCGGCGAAGGCGGCGAGGAGCCTCACGCCGCGGGCTCCGCCGCCGCCGGCTCTCCCCTGACCGCGTGCCGCGCCAGGTATGCCGCGTACGCCTGCTCGAGCGTCGGCTCGCCCTCCGGCAGGGCGCCGGCGGTCTCCTCGAAGAGCCGCGTCGGTGTGCCGTCGAAGAGGAGCGTCCCCCCGGCGATCACCGCCAGGCGCGGGCAGATCGCCTCCACGTCCTCGACGATGTGCGTCGAGAGGAGGACGGCCGTCTCCTCGGCCGCGTCCGCGATCAGGTTCCGGAACCGGATCCGCTCCTCGGGGTCGAGGCCGGCGGTCGGCTCGTCCACCACGACGAGCGACGGCCGGTGGATCAGGGCCTGCGCGACGCCGAGCCGCCGCCGCATCCCGCCCGAGTAGTCGCCGGACGGGCGCCGCGCGGCGTGCGTCAGCGCGACGGCGTCCAAAAGCTCGGCGGCCCGGTGCTCGACGTCCTGCACCGGTGTGGACGGGCTCCGGAGGCGCCCGCAGTGGACGAGGTACTCGAGCCCCGTCAGGTGGCGGATCGGGCTGAAGTCCTGCGGGAGGTAGCCGATCCGGCGGCGGATCTCCGGGCGGTCGGCGGCGCGGGCGGCGTCGAGGTCGTCGTAGAGGCGTGAGCCCGACGACGGCTCGAGGGCCAGGGTGAGGATCGAGAGGAACGTCGTCTTCCCGGCGCCGTTCGGGCCGAGGAGGCCCATCATCCCGTGCCCGATCGAGAGGTCGATCCCGCGGAGGGCGACCTTGCCGTCGGCATACCGCTTGGTCAGACCGCGCACCTCGATCATCAGGCGGCGCTTCTACGGAGCCGGCGCCCCAAGCGTCGTCACAGCAGGTAGGCGGTGACGAAGACCGCCAGCATCGTGAAGACGAGCGTCAGCTTCGCAAGGGCCCCGAGGAGGAAGCCGAGCCAGGCGCCGAGCCCGGCCTTGCCGGCCTGGCGCCAGTCACGCCTCGCGTACAGCTCCCCGGCCACGGCACCGAGGAACGGTCCGATGACGAGCCCCGGCAGGCCGAAGAAGAGCCCGGCGAGCGTGCCCACCGCGGCTCCGATCATCGCTTGGCGGCTCGCGCCCACCTTCTTCGCCCCGAACCAGGTCGAGACGAGGTCGACGAGGAGCGACGCCGCCGTGAGCAGGCCGAGCAAGAGCAGCGCCGGCCAGCCGACCCGCTGGAAGCCGTCGATCCAGGCCGCCAGGAAGAGCCCCGCGAAGACGAGGGGAGCGCCGGGG
The DNA here is from genome assembly GCA_964384675.1 of uncultured Holophagales bacterium. Lineage (GTDB taxonomy): Bacteria > Acidobacteriota > Thermoanaerobaculia > UBA5066 > UBA5066 > CAYLNK01. The sequence continues at coordinate 3,289 of CAYLNK010000214.1, forward strand.
AGCGCCGGGAGCACGGTCCCGGCGGCCCCGGCCACGACGAGCAGGACGGCGACGATCCAGAGGACGTTCACGCGGTCGGCAGCGGGGGAGGCGGCGGAGGAGCAGGCGGCTCCGGATCGTCGGCGGGCGCCGGCGTCGGCGGAGGCGGCGGCACGAAGGTCGGCGGCGGAGGTGGTGTCGTCGGGGAGACGTCCCGGAGCGGCTTCCAGCCGCCGCCGGCCACGTACGCCCTCCAGCCCCAGGCGAGCCACTTCACCAGGCTGGCGGCGAGCCAGAGCGACCACGCCAGCATCGCGACCCGGTACGCCCAGATCGGGAGGCTGACGATCCACGCCGCCGGCGTGTCGCCCGCCGTCCGGTCGACGTACCAGGAGAGCGTGTCGTTGGTCGAGCCGTTGCCCGTCACCTGCATGTCGGGCATCAGCAGCAGCCCCTCGTGCACGGCGCCGTAGAGGCACCCCAGGAAGACGAGCGTCCAGACGGCGAGCGCGACCTGCACGAGGTCGTGGAGCGCCGGCGGCTCGATCGGCTTCCGCTCGCGCCACGCGAAGGCGAGGAACCAGCCGGCGACCAGGGCCGCGGCCAGGATCGGGATCTGGGTGAGGCCGAGCGTCAGGAGGAGCCACTGCCAGCTCCGGAGCGGGCTCGAGGGAACGCGTCCCAGGAGGAAGGCCACGAGGAGCATCACGAGGAAGACGCCCCAGAACAGCACCGACGGGCCCCAGGACGGGCCGCCCGCGAGGAGGAGCCAGCGTCCCTCCGGCACGTGGAGCGTCGTCTGCACGTTCACGGCGGCGCGCCCGAGCGAGACGCGCGGCGCGGCGATCCGGAGCCGCGCCCCCTCGTTCTGCCGCCACGTCACGACGACCTGGCGCGCGCCCGGGTCCATCGTGAGCGTCAGCTTCCCGCCGTCGGGGCGGATCGGGCGACTCTCGCCGGCGACCGTCAGGGTCTGCACCTCGGCACCCGCGGGAAGCGTCAGGACGAGAGGCGTCGAGCGGCTCGCCCGGACGTCCAGGGTGAGGGACGCGTCGGTCAGACGGCGGCCCGGCTTCACGTCCAGCGTGGCGGCGTCGATCGTGAGCGTCCCCCCTTCGATCCCGGCGGGCTTCCGGAACGAGAGGCTCAGCGTCTCGCCCGGCCACGGCCGGTACTCCTCCGCGAGGGCGCCGTTCTCCTGGCGCGAGACGGGCGGGAGCCCCTTCGTCACGCACTGCCAGATCGGGCCGCAGCGCACGACCCACACCTCCGACCACGGCTTCCCTTCCGCGGCCTGGAGGACGACCTCCTCGCCGGGCGTCGGCTTGATCACCGACGTCCAGCGCGCGTCGGTCTGGTCGGGCCCGAGCGTGATGACGATGGCGCCGTCCTTCACCTCCTGGTCACCGGTCGCGAGCATCCCCTTCAGGAGCGGCACCTTCAGGACGAGCGGCGCGCCGGTCGGCGTGACGCGGTGGACGATGGTCTCGGCGGTCCAGGACACGCCGATGTCGAAGGTGCGGCGCACCTCGACCCACGGCTCGTACGTCCCCTCGGTGGCGCCGGCGGTCCCCGCGGCCTTGAGCCGCCGGGTCAGCTGGACCGAGCCGTCGATGCCGCCCTCCTCGCGCACGCCGTCGACCTGCCAATCCGGTGCGTTCACGCGGGCGCGGCGCGGCTTGATCGGGAACTGGAGCGTGACGCTGTCACGGGGCGGCAGCGGACCCGACACCTCGACGCGATGGACGCCGGCGGGGAGGCGGAGGTGGAGGAAGCCGTCGTCCAGGCGGACCAGCCCCGGTGAGGTCTGGGCTCCGACGGTGACGCGGCGCGGCACCCACGACGTCGCGGGGCCGGGGATCGTCCAGGCCGTCGCCGCGGCCGCGTGCACCTCGGCGGTGATCTTCAGCTCCGTCCCCTCGACCGTGAGGAGGACGTCGGCCGTGGCGACGCAGTCGGGCGCGCACGGCGCGGGGCGAAGGAGCTTCTCCTTCAGCTCGTTCAGCAACGCGGAGTCGGGGAGGCCCGAGCCTCCGCGAGGCGCGCTGGCGGTGCTCGCGTTCTCCTGGTTCGGCGCGTTCGGGGCGTTCTGCTGCGGCGGCTCCGAGGCGGACGCGGGCGGAGCGCCGACCAGCAGCGCCAGGAGGAGGCTCAGCGCCGCCGCCACGCCGCGGCCCGGGATCACCAGCGGTGAGGCGCTCGCGAAGCGCACCGCGAGCGCGGTGATCAACGCGACGCGCAAGAGCGCGAGGAAGAGGTTCGCGGCGGGGGAGAGGAGGGTCAGGCGGAACCGGTGCCCCTTGTCGACCGGGCCCGACCAGGAGAGCGTGTGGCTCTGCCAGCGCCAGCGCGGGACGCCGGGGCCGGTCTGGACGATCGCGTTCGGCTCCTGCTCGTAGAGGCGGTTGCTCGCGCCGCTGAAGACGTTCGTCTTGTAGCCGCTCGACTTCGAGAACGACTGCATCTCCTCCCGCGCGGCCGGCTCCTCCTCCACGGCCTTCGGCGCCTCGGGCACCGGAGCCGCCTGCTTCGCCATCGGCATCACCCCGCGTGCCGTGAACCCTGCGCTCGCGACCGCGCCGTAGTCGACGCCGCCCCCGAGCGCCGGACCTCCGGCCGTCTGCGGGAAGAGCCCCTGCCGCACCTGCTTGATGAAGAACGGCACGGCGAGGAGGGCGAGGACCACGAACGAGAAGGCCCACGCGACCTTGAGGACGCGCGCCCAGCGCGGCGCGTCGACCACCCGCAGGAGGGCCGTCAGGACGAGGAGCGTGATCCAGACGAACTCGGGCGCGCCCCCTTCGCGGTGGCACACCACCAGCGTCGCCAGCGCCACGACGCCCCAGACGCGACCGAAGAGCTTGCCCGTCGCGATGGCGGTGAGGAGCACGAAGAAGAAGCTGAAGAGCGTCCACTGCGCGTCCCACGCCGACGGGCTCCGGTCGACGCCGCCGGTCGAGAAGACGCGCCAGCCGGGCGGCAGGTGGAGCTCGATCGAGAGGCTCTGCACGTTCGCGTCCCAGCCGGTGGCCGGGAGGCTCGCGGCGCGCGGCAGCCGGCCGTCGGCGCCCACGTTCAGCGCGTTCTTGCGGAGCTCCACGCCCGGCAGGGAGGACGACGGGTCCGCGGTCACGAGCTGGTCCTGGCCGTCGACGGCGACCCGCCCGAGCTCGCCCGGCTTGCCGAGGTTCAGACGGCTGGTGCGGCCGAGCGTCCCGGAGAACGTGTCCTGCACCGTGAACGCGGCGCCACCCGGGTCCAGCCAGAGCGTCCGGCGGAGCGAGATCTGGTCGGGCGCCGGCTCCGGCTCGCCGCGGCGGGTCTCCTTGATCGTGAGCCCCGCGCCCTTCTCGAGGAGGTAGGCCGCGAGCGGCTTCCAGTCGTCTCCGAGGTCGGTGCGCGACGTGTCGATCGCGGAGGCGCCCGCGATCTCCACCTGGCGCAGCTTCTCGTTCGGGGCGAAGACCCAGATCTCCTGCTCCGGCCACGGGGCGACCGGGGCCGGCGGCTTGACCTCGGTGACGTTGCCGGGGAGCCGCGACTCGATGGCGATCGTGAACTTGCCGGGGCGCACCTGGATGCGCAGCTCGGCGCCGTCCAGCCGGGCGGGCAGGTCGCCGCGCACGGAGACGGGGGCCGCGCCCGCCGGGAGCGCGCCGGAGAGGCGCACCTCGCGCGCCTTTCCCGCCACCTCGAGGGCGACGCGCGTCTCGACGAAGAGCGGGATCCCGTCGCGGAGCTTGCGGAACACCTTGAGCTGCAGCTCGTCGGCGCCCTCCTCCTCGCCGGCCGACTGGGCCAGGAGGAGCGTCCCGTCGTCCTCCCGCTTCGGGAACGGGACGCCCTTGCCGAGGACCGTGAGGTCGATCAGGGCGGTGTCGCCGGGGACGGCCAGGGAGTCGGGCGTCTTCCGGTAGAGGAGCTTGCCGTCCAGCTTGAACGTGCCCGGGTTGAGCCACACCGACGGCGTGCCCTCGCGCTCCACGACGGCGATCGGCTGGCCGTTCGCGCGCACCTCCTGGGGCCAGAGCGTGTCCGATCCCGGCAGAGGGGCCCAGAGCGGCCGGTCGGTGACGACCTCCTGGCTGAAGCGCGCCTCCGTCCGGTCCACGGCGAGCGTCAGGCGTCCCGGCCAGAGGCAGACGGTGGAGTCGCCCACGGTCGGGCAGAGCCTCTCGCCGGCGCCGTCGAGGGCCCACGGCACCCAGGTCTGGAGCGGGGCCGGGACGTCCCTCTGGGGTAGCGGCTGAGCGGCCGCGGGAAGGGCGAGGACGAGCCCGAGGAGAGCGAGGGCAGACCGCCGGACGAGCATGGAGACCTCCGCCTTGTCGATGGCCGAGTCTAGCGGGTCGTTCCGGGAGAGCGCTTGATCAGCGTGGTAAAGGCGCCTACGCTTTACCGGTGACGAGCACCATCTCCTCCAAGGGTCAGATCACGGTCCCGCTCGAGCTTCGCACCCGGCTCGGTCTCCGGGCGGGGACCGTCGTGGAGTTCGAGCTCCAGGGCGACCGGATCGTCCTCCGGAAGGGGGGCGGCGCCGTCCATCCCGTCGACCAGGTCTTCGGTGTCCTCGCGCTCGACCGGCCGGTCGACGAGATCCTCGAGCGCACGAGAGGGCCCCGCCCGAAGCCGTGGCGCCCCGCCGTGAAGGGCCGTTCCCCGCGGTGAGGACCGCCGTCGACTCGTCGGTGCTCCTCGACGTGCTCGGGGGCGATCCGACGTTCGGCCCCAGGTCCCGGGCGGCGCTCAAGGGCGCGTTCGACCGGGGGGCTCTCGTCGCCTGCGAGGTGGTCTGGGCGGAGGTGAGGGCTCACTTCGCGTCCGACGCCGACCTCACCGCCGCGGCCCGGCTGCTCGGGCTGGAGTTCGATCCGCTCGGCGCCGAAGCGGCCCAGGACGCGGGACGTCTCTGGCGTGACTACTGCCGGCGCGTCGGGCGCCGCCGGCCGCGCGTCCTGGCTGACTTCCTCGTGGGCGCGCACGCGTCTCGACAGGCCGACGCGCTGCTGACGCGGGACAACGGGTTCTTCGCGGACACCTTCGAGGGGCTCGACGTCGTGGTCCCCTGACGGACGGCCCCGGGAGGATCGGATAGCCACGTCACGATACAATGGCTATCCGATGAAGAGCACATACGATATCCCGGCCCCTCTCCTGGAGCAGGCACTCGAGCTCTCGGGGGAGAAGACCAAGACGAGGGTCCTCGTCGTGGCGCTGGAGGAGTACGTGCGGCGCCTGAAGGTCGAGCGGCTCTTCGCGCGGGCGGGTCGGGGCGAGATCCGGCTCGACGCGGAGGCGGCCGACCGTGCCCGGCACGCTCGCTGAGCCGGTCGCGGTCGACACCTCGATCTGGATCGACGGACTGCGGGACGGGGCGAGCCGCGCGGCCCTGGAGGCCCTGGTCCTCGAGGGGCGGGCGCTGCTGCCGGCTCCGGCGGTCACCGAGCTCCTCCTCGGAGCGAGGCCCGGACGTGAGCGCGCGGCGCTCGGGGAGCTCTTCGAGGTGACCCGGGTCGTCACTCCCGCGGAGGAGGACTACCGCCAGGCCGGAGAGATCGGGGCGCTCCTTCGCCGGAAGGGCGTCACGGTGGGAACCGTCGACCTGGTGATCGCCGCGCTCGCGCTCCGGCTCGAGGCTCCGGTCTGGAGCCTCGACTCCCACTTCGGGGAGATCTCCCGCCACGTGAAGCTGAGGCTCCACGCGGGCTAATCTCAGTCCTGGAAGTACTCCTTGGCGATGACGGTCCCGCGCCGCCCCGCCAGCTTCACCTGCACCCGGTGGTACCCGCGCGCGCCGGGCGGCCTGGCGAAGACCAGCACGTAGCGGCCGCCCAGGGCCCGCTCCACGCGAGCGAGCGCCAGCCTCGGGAAGACGTGGGTCTTCTGGTACGTGCCGCCGGTCAGGTCCGAGGTGACCATGAGCTGCGTCTCGAGCGTGTGGTAGTCGGCGTCGGAGACGTCCAGGGTGAAGACGCTCAGGCGCGCGTCGTACAGCGCCTGGAGGGCCTCGGCGTAGTCCCGGCTCTCGTTCGGCTGCCGGTTCACCTGGAAGCCCCAGCCGAAGTAGAGCATCGACTTGGCGCCCAGGATCGGGGCGAGGGCGCGCGCGGTGAGCGTCATCCCCTTCTCCACGGTGTACGCCTTCTTCGCCGCCGCGAAGTCGAACCGCGCCGCCAGCGACGGGAACGGGCCGGGCGGCAGCGGCGCGGGCTCGGAGAACGAGATCGCCTCGAAGATCGCCTTCCGGATCGCCGCGCGGTCGGCGGTGAAGTCGAGCCGCAGCTTCAGGTGCGAGTCGTACGAGAGGACGGCGACGCGATCGGTCGGGAGGAGCCGGTCGAGGAGCTCGCCCGCCTCGTTCACCATCCGCATGAAGCCGCGCAGGCGCACCGACTCGTAGTTCGTCTGGAAGAAGAGGACCATCAGCCGTCCGGGAGGCGCCTCGACGGCGGGGGTGGCGGGCGCGCCCGCGCCCTCCCCGGCGGTCGGCGCGGGCTCCGACGGTGCCACCTCCGGCTGGTCGGCGGCCACCCAGTCGGCGGCCTCCACCGTCACCGGGACGCCGTCCACCAGAACCTGGAAGTCGGCGGGCAAGAGGCCCGGCAGCGGCTCCCCGCGCCGGTCGGTGACGTGGGCGTCGACGATGACGCGCTCGACGGCCACCTCTCCCCGCACGCCTCCGGCGCGGCTCTCTGGCGGATTCCCGATCGAGAGCACCAGGGAGAGGAGCGCGATCGTCATGCCGGCCTCCGGTGCGCCGCAGTCTGCGCCCGCCCGGGACGGCGCTTCAAGCACTAGACTCGTCGCGTTCCGTGGACGAACGAGCCGAGAGCGCCCTCCTCGAGGCGCTCGTCGCGAAGGGAGCCCTCTCCCCCGACGAGCTCGCGAGCGCTGCGCCCGGAGCCCGGCTCGCGGACCTGGTCGCGCGCGGGATCGTCCATGGCGAGACCGTGGCGGAGGTGCTGCGGGGTCTCGAGGCGTCGAGTCCTTCGACCGGCGGCGCGACGCTCCCGCTGCGGGACGCGTCGAGGCAGCCGGAGGTCCCGGCCACCGCGCCGACGCTGTCGGGACGCTACGTCGTCGAGAGCCTCCTGGGGCGCGGGGCGATGGGCGCCGTCTACCGCGCCTACGATCCGGTCCTGAAGCGGAGCGTGGCGCTGAAGCTCCTGGTCGGCGACGACCCGTCGCGGGCGGAGCGGTTCCTCCGCGAGGCCCGGGCCCAGGCGCGGGTCAGCCACGAGCACGTCTGCAAGGTTTTCGACGCCGGCGTCCTCGACGGCAAGCCGTTCATCGCGATGCAGCTCGTCGAGGGGGAGCCGCTCCAGAAGAGCGCCCTCGCGATGACGCTCGCTCAGAAAGTGAAGGCGCTCGCCGAGGTGGCCGACGGCGTCCACGCCGCCCACCGGCTGGGGCTGGTCCACCGCGACCTGAAGCCCGCGAACGTCATGGTGGAGCGAAGCGCCGACGGCGGCTTCCATCCGTACGTTCTCGACTTCGGCCTCGCCCGCGACCTCGAGGGGCCCGGCCTGACGGCCACCGGACAGACCGTCGGGACTCCGGCGTACATGGCGCCGGAGCAGGCGCGCGGCGACGACGCCTCGATGGACCGGCGAATGGACGTCTACGGCCTCGGCGCCACGCTCTATCACGTCCTCACCGGGCGGCCCCCCTTCCAGGGGGCGTCGGCGCTCGACGTGATGCTGAAGGTGGTGGACGAGGAACCCCCGTCGCTCCGCTCGGTGAGCCGCGCCATCCCTCTCGACCTCGAGACGATCGCGCTCAAGTGCCTGGAGAAGGACCGGGACCGGCGGTACGACTCGGCGCACGCCCTCGCCGAGGACCTGCGGCGCTACCTCGACGGCGAGCCGGTCGTGGCACGCCCGCAGTCCGTCGTGGGGCGCACCCTGAAGCGGGCCCGCAAGAACCGGCTCGCGGCCGCCGCCCTGCTGGCGCTCGTGGCGACGCTCGTGCTGTCGGGGGCGTTCCTCCTTCAGTCCTCCCGGGCGGCGCGCGAGCGGACCCGCCTGGCGCAGCGATTCGGCGCCGAGGTGGAGCGGATCGACGGCCAGCTCCGGATCGCCCATCTGCTCCCGTTGCACGACGTCAGCGGCGACGAGGCGCTCGTCGCGGCCAAGCTGGAGGAGATCGAGAGGACGATGGCCCGCGTCGGCGACGCGGCGACCGGACCGGGCCGCCACGCGCTCGGCAAGGGGCGCCTCGCGCTCGGTCAGCCCGAGGCGGCCCGCCGG
>CAYLNK010000215.1:0-11498 GCA_964384675.1 uncultured Holophagales bacterium
AGCCGCGGGGTGTGGTGCCGCGCCGACCGCCCGAGAGGGTCCTCGCGCTCGCTCCGTCAGAGGCGTGCGCAGACGAGCCGGGATGTGAAGGTGCGACGGGCGTTCGCCGGACAGCCCAGAGTGAAGCGGATCGGGTTCACCGCGAGGAGTGGCACGCGCCGGGTCTTGCGGAAATCGCAAGCGCCGTGCGGCGTATGGCCCCTCTGGCGCCGGGCCCGGCCCGGCTTGCGAGAAGCGCAAGCGAATGGGACCTCGGCCCGTCAGCCGGAGAGCGGCTCTCCGTCTTCCGCGGGCGCCACGATCGGATGGCACGCGAGCAGGGAGGGATCGTGCGCGCCGAGCGTGACCGACTCATCCTCCGGCGCGGCGCCGCCGGAGAACCAGACGGGCGCTCTCGGGAAGTCGTTCACCCAGCCCGCGAGCGAGAAGGAGAGGAGGTCCCCGGCACCAGCGCGCCGGACGACGCCGGCGAGGGCGCGGAGGCGGCGGATCGGACGGTGGAACCGGGCATCGAGCACGGTCACCCACACCGCGAAGGTCGAGAAGCCGAGGAGCTCCGCGCAGAGCGCGGGTCGCGCGGCGAGCTCGGCGTAGCGCTCGACCTTCGCCGCGGCGAAGTGCGCGAGGGACTCCTGACCGCGGTCGTGCTCGAGGAACACGAGACGCGGGACACCGGAGACCTCCAGCACGAAGACACAGTCGGGCTGCGGCATCGCGACATCGCGCAGGCGCGGCGGGAAGGGCCGGTCCCAGGTCGATGCCCAGAGCACCGGCACGGGTCCGGCGAGCTCGAGCGTGAGCGCGAGGTGGTTGCACTCGCGCTGGTGGGCGAGGAACGGCGGCTGCGCGCCGGCGGCGAGCTCCAGTACGCCCTTCGGCCCGGCTGGGAGCATGAGCTCGACCAGCGCAGCGTGCGGAGCGCCTTCGGCCGCCGAGCGGACCGCGCCGACACCGAACGCCTGCCCACGCGTGGTCGGCAGCACGTACCGCGGGTGCCCGCCGCGCAGCGCGCGATGCTCGAAGATCGTGACCCAACCCGCCTGGGCGAGCTTCCGGACGCGCTGGCCGACGGCCTCGAGGCTGCGCCCGGGGAAGAAGGCGCGCCGGAGCTGCGGGTACGAGAGGAGGCGGAGGCGGGTCAGGGTCTCCAGGATGGCCCCGTCCCGATCGGTGGGCGGGCGCTCATCTTCGAGAGGTGGGGTGGGGTCTTCGGGACGGCCCTTCGGAACTCCCTTCGCTGTAGACCGAAGAGGGCTGTCGTCGGCGTTTACGTCAGGAAGGGTTCCGAAGAGGTGGTCGCCGAGGTGATCACGCTGCGCTCCGCGCATCGTCGACGCCTGCGAGGTGCCGGGTGGAGATGAATACTTGGACATACTCTTGCGTTGTAAGCAAGAGAAGGGTAGAGGTTCATTCCTCAGAACGCAGCACGGCATGTGCCCAGTTGCGGGACGCGCAACCGGCGACGCCGTCCCCGCGGCTCCCTGACGCCATCAGCGCCTTGCGAAAACCGCAAGAAGTGACCCCCGCCCCTCCACACGAAGCCCCTCACCCCCTCACGATAGGGCCGTCCTTCTCCCCCGACTGTGCCTCCCTTACCCACCCTCGCCCGTGAACTCGAGCGACGCGCGCGTGCCCAAGGGCTGCTTGGACAGGAGCTGGCGCGGGCGCTCGGGGTGAGCCCATCAGCACTGGCGCGGGTGCGCACGGGCAGGGCGCGAATCAGCCTGTCGATGCTCCACGGCATCGCGCGCCTCTATCCGACTGACGAGCAGGTGATGCGGCTCGCGTGGGAGTACCTGGCCCTCGGCGTCGAGACCCACCCGGAGCGGCGGCAGCGGATTGCCCGCGAGTCCACCGAAGGGGCGGGATACGCGGCGCGCATTCCCGCGGCGGCGCTCGACGCGCTCCGCGGCTTCGTGCGCGACTTCCCAGCGGAGGCGGTCCTCGGGCGGGGGCTCGCGCTGGAGGCTGCCGAGGCGGCAGGCGCCCCGCTCCTGACGGCGTGCCTCGGCTTCCTCGAAGCCGAGTTCGCGCAGCGCGGGGTCCACACGATCCGCCGCGGCGCGGGCGACCTCGCCGTGGGCTCGGCGGCGGCCTCGCTCATCGCGGCTCCCCTCCTCCTCGTCGATCGCATCGAGCACCTGCGCGACCCCCTCGCCGCCGTGCTGCGCGCGCGTGCCGCTTACGGGAAGGCCACGGTCGTGACCACGGCGACGCCGCTCACGGCCCTCCGCGACGAGCCGCTGTCGAAGCTCTTCCAGAGCCGGATGAGGACCGTCACGGTCGGCCGCCCTTCGACGGACGCGGCGCCACCGCTCCGAACGCGCATCGCTACGCAGAACGCCTGACCCCTTCCTCCCTCCGCCATGCCTGGCAGCGCCTCCGCGTCGCCGAGCGACGACCGACCCCGCCTCTGGTTCCTCGGCCCGCGCGCCGACGCGCCGCACGGCGTCGCGACCGTGCGCGTCCAGCTCCCCGCGTTCTTCGTGACCGTGCGCCGCGTCGGGCCGGAGCCCGGCCTCCTCCTCCTCACGCTGCGCGCCCTGCGCCTGCGCGCGCCCGTCGAGGCGCTCCGCCTCTCGGACCTCGCGTGGGTGCTGGTCGCGACGCGCGGCGAGGTGATGGGGTGGCTCGAGCGGCTGTCGCGGGCGCGCCTCGTCGTATACGACCGGCAGGGGGTGCGCGACGCGCTCGTGGTGGAGGTCGTCGCCGAGCCGCCCGACCCCGCGTCCTGGCCTGTCGACGATCCGGTCGTCCCCGCGCCGCCGCACGAGCTGCCGACGCACTGGTTCGTGCAGGTGCTGCCGCGGGTGGGGCGGACGAGCTTCCTCGTCTACCTGTACCTCCTCTCCCGCGAGGGGGCGCCGCAGGAGCGGACGTGGGTGCTCGTCCGCCAGGTGGCGGCGGCGGTCGGCCTGCGCTGGGTCCTCGGCGTCCACCTCCACCTCGGGCGGCTCCAGCGGCACGGGCTCGTGCGGCGGACGCGGTCGGGGCGCGGCCTCATCGTCCTCGACCCGCCGCCGCTCACGCGCTGGGGCCGCGTGCGGCTCCAGCTCCTCCGCTGGGGGTTCCTGCCGCTGCCGTGGCGGCGGATCGTCGTCACCTCCCTCATCCTCGCCCTCGCCCTCCTCGTCCTCGGCTACCTCGCCACCCACCCGCTCCATGTCCTCCCTCCCGCTCCAGTTCCAGACGGCCAACGCGCGCACCCGGTACGGCTGGCAGGCGTTCTACCTCGCGCGTGACCGCTTCTTCCACGAGCTGCTGCGGCGCCGCGGCCTCGGCGTGCCGTTCGCGACGTACCGCGCCCCCGACGGCAAGGAGGTCGAGGCGACGCTCACCGCGACGGACCTCCGCACCCACACGCTCGTCCTCGGGGCGACCGGCAGCGGCAAGTCCTCGCTGCTGGAGACGCTCGCGCGCTACCACTTCCGGCGCGGGCAGGGCCTCGCGCTCCTCGACCTCCACGGCGACCTCTTCCAGCGCGTCGCGGCGTGGGGCGTCGAGGCGGGCGTCCGCGACCTGACGCTCCTCGACTTCACGCACCCGGCCTCGATCCCCGGCTGGAATCCCCTCGCGCGGATGCCGGGCGTCGACGTCGGGCGGCAGGTGGACCTCCTGGTCGGCGTCCTGAAGCGGCTGTTCGCCGGGGAGAAGGCGGCGTCCTGGGCCTGGGGCGTGGCCGTGGAGGACATCCTCCGCCACGGCATTGCGGCCTGCGTGGAGAGCGAGGCTGAGGTCTCGTTCGTCGAGCTGCGCGACTTCTTCCTGCGCCTCGCGTTCCGCCGCCAGGTGCTCGCGACCGCCTCGGCGGAGAGCCGCGCCTACTTCGGGAAGTGGGGGCCGCGCGAGGACATGTACCTCAAGGGGGCGCTCAACCGCCTCGATCCCCTCCTCGGCTCCGCCAGCGTCCAGAAGTTCCTCGGCGCGAGGCGGTCGACGCTCGACCCGTTCCGCGTGCTCCAGGCGGGCGAGACGCTCCTCGTGAACCTCGCGCGCGGCTACCTCGGCCCGACCGCCGAGGTGCTCGGCCGCATGCTCGTGAACGTCCTCGGGCTCGCCGCGCTGCGGCGGGAGGCGGTGCGCCTCCCGAGCCGCCGGCCGTTCTCGATCGTGCTCGACGAGGCCCACACGCTCGCGCACGCCGGGAGCGGGCTGGAGGACCTGCTCATCGCGGCGCGGAAGTACCGCGTCTACGTCACGCTGGCGGCCCAGAGCCTCTCGCTCTTCCCGCGGAGCTTCCGCCCGCACCTGCTCGGGAACACGGGCCGCCAGTTCCTCTTCCGCCTCCCGCACGAGGAGGCGCGGGAGCTCGCGCCCGACCTCTTCGAGCCGCTCGGCAACGTCCGCCGGGAGCAGGTCCGCCCCTACGACCAGCTCGACGACCCGCTCCTCACGCCGCCGGAGGAGATGACGGCGCGCACGCGCGAGCTCGCGAACCTGCCGGTCGGCGCGTGCTACTGGGCCATCCGCGGCAAGAGCTTCCGCGCGCGGCGCATCCAGGTGACGCCCGCGAAGGCGCCGCCGCGGTCGCTCCGGCAGATCCGGAAGGCGATGGAGCCGAAGAAGCCGATCTTCGATGTGCCGCGCGAGGATGAGATCGAGATCCCGCAGTCCGCAGAGTCGAATGGAATGCTCACCCGCCTCGCCCCATGAGCGAGTATCCGCTCGTCGCCCTTGCGTCGACTCGATTCAACGGCCACCCCGGCCTTCCGGTCGGGCTAAACCGCCGTGCCCAGGGCGTTCTCCCGCTGGTCGCGCTGCCCTTCACGTTCCCCTCCCTCCAGCACTTCGAGGAGAGCGTCACTGGCGTGCTCGAAGCGGCGTCTGGCGCGGAGGGTCTCTCCGACCGCACCGTGGCCCGCATCCGATTCAGTGTGCGGCGCCTCTGCGACTTCCTCGACCGGACGCGCGCGGACCGCGGCTTCCTCTCCGGGCAGCTCCCCGTTCAGCTCCAGATCCTCGAGCGCTGGCTAGGCTGGCTCCGCGCCGGCGGTGCGAACCACACGACCGTGAACCACTACTGGCGAATGCTCCACTCGGGTCTGAAGCGCCTCTCGGCGCGCACTGGGATGGTCGACCCGACGAGCTTCCTACCCACCCCGAGGACCGGGCGCCCGCTGCCGCGGTTCCTCACGCGTGACGCCCTGACGAAGGTGCTGGACTTCGTGGCGAACCACCAGTGGCCCGGAGGCGCGTTCGAGCAGAGGAGGAACGTCGCGCTGCTCGCCTGCATGGCCCTCGGCGGGCTGCGTCGGGCGGAGGTGCTCCGGCTGACCGTGGCCGCTGTCGACCTCCGAGCGCCGTCCGTCAAGGTGCTGGGCAAGGGCACCGGGGGCGGGAAGGGCCGCCTCGTCTTCCTGCCCCCGGGCCTCGTGCGCGCGCTCACCGCGTACCTGGACGAACGGGCCTCGCGTGTGACAGCCAGCAGCGCGCTGTTCCTCTCGACGCGGGGCGACCGGCCCATCGGCGTGATCACGATCCGCCGGCTGTGCGAGACCGTGCGCCAAGGTGCCGGCATCGCGGTCGCCCCCCACATGCTCCGGCACACCTGCGCGACGCTCCTGCGGCAGTTCGGCGTGGCCGACCGGCTCAGCATGGAGCAGCTCGGCCACGCCAGCCTGGGCGTGCTCCAGCGCTACTCCCACGTCACCGACGACGAGCGGCGTGATGGCGTTCGCCGGCTCGACCTCGACGCACCGCCGTGAGGGTCGCCCCCGCTCCCTCAGCGGCCACGGAAGGAGACCTTGCGAATCTCCCGGCGCTTGTCGTCGTCCCACACGCGGAGGTAGCCGGCCGTCGTCGCGATGCTGGAGTGGCCGGCGAGATCCCGCGCCACGTGGAGCGGGACGCCCGAGCGGAGCAGCATCGTCACGAACGAGTGGCGCAGGCCGTGGAGCGAGAACGGCACTCCGGACGCGCGGCGGACAGCCTGGTGGACCCGGCGCAGCGTCGCGAGCGAGATGCCCCGCCCGGTGCGCTCGGACGAGAAGAAGCCCGGCCCGACGAAGCCGCACCGGGCGCGCTCGCGGAGGTAGTCCTCGAGGACGCGCCGGAGCTCCGGGGCCACGTACGCGGTGCGGTCCTTCCCGCCGCCACGGCCCTTGCCTCGCACGATGCGGATCGTGCCCTCGTCGAGGCTCACGTCCGCGTAGGTGAGGCGGAGGAGCTCGCCGCGCCGGAGGCCCGCGTAGAGGATCGTCGCCAGGAGCGCGACGGCCCGCACCCGCTGGAAGCGGGTGCGCCACGGGTAGCTCTCCGCCGCCTCCAGGATCCGGCGGCAGTCGGCCGGCTTGAACGCCTTCGCGATCCGCGTCGGGACGGCCGGAGGCCGCAGGCGGCGGAACGGGCTCTCGACGCCGTCGCGGCGCTCGAGGTCGGCGAAGAACGGCCGGAGCTGGCGCCAGTACGTGTTCACGGTCACTGGCCCGAGCCCGCGGCGCCGGTTGGAGCGGACCCAGCCCTCGACGTCGAGGAAGGCGTCGGGCAGCGCTCGCCCCGTCTGGACGACGAAGCGGCGGAAGTCGCGGTAGGCGTGCCGGTAGCCGTGGAGCGTGGCCGCGCTGTGGCCGAGGCCGGTCGCGGCGTAGTCGCAGAACTCCCGGAAGCGACGATCCCAGGATTCGAGCGACGTGGGAAGGGCCGGATCATGGCGTCCCGATGCGACGTCGGTGGTCTGAACGTCCTCGGCGCCCGTCGACGCGGAGGCTCGCTCTGGAGTGGGGTGGAACATGGGGGTTGGGAGGGAAGGGAGCGCTTCCCCCCGCCGTCGCGGCGCGGCGAACCGGCCGAGCTTTCGCGCGAAACGCGCGGAGGCTCATTCCGGACGAGGCGCCGCGGCAGGGCCACGTGGCGTTCGTGGCTTCCTGCTGCGGAGACGGCATGCGTGGCGGGGATGACGGGACTCGAACCCGCGACCTTCCGCGTGACAGGCGGACGCTCTAACCAACTGAGCTACAGCCCCGCGACCGCATGCCGTCCGCGCCGCGCCCGGGCCAGTCCTCGAGCCTCCGCGCACGCGCGGGAGGCTCAGACGGCCGGACGGCGAAGGGGCAGCACCTCCGTGATACGCGCGGTCGCCGCGCCGTGCAAGGGCGGCCGCCCCTCGCGTTGCTGCGCGGGATCGATCCTCTCCCGGGAGGCGCACGGCTCAGCCGGCGTTCGACTTCACTGTCGCCCGCCCGAGGACACGGAGCGGCGCAGGGCGTCGGCCAGCAGGGCGTCCAGCGCCTCCGGGCCGCGCGGTACGTTCCAGACCCGCGCGCCATTCAGGAACAGGGTGGGGACCCGACGGACGCCGAGCCGCCGCGCCTCGTCCTTCGACGCGCTGATCCTGGAGCGGAAGCGGTGTGACGCGACGTCGGCCGCGAAGCGCGCCCCGTCGAGGCCGAGCTCGCTGGCGTAGCGCGCGAACACCGGGCTCGGGTCCGAGAGCAGGGACCACTCGCTCGACTGCGCGAAGAGCCTGCCGTGCATCGCCCAGAACGCCCCCTGCGCGCCCGCGGCCTCCGCCGCCTCCGCGGCGCCCTCCTCGTGGACGTGGCGCCGGATCGGGTAGTGGCGGAAGACGAAGCGGACCTGCTGGCCGCGCCGCTCCATCACCTCGGTGACGGAGCGGTGGAGCGCGGCGCACGGCGGGCACTGGTAGTCGCCGTACTCGACCAGGACGACGGGCGCCTCCTGGGCTCCGATCGACCAGTCCGTCGGGGTCCCGAGGAGGTGCTGGGGCGGCGCGCTCTCGCCGCACGCCCACAGCGCGAGGCTGGAGGTGATCAGGAGGGCGCAGGTCAATTCGCGCACGTTGGACCTCCGCGGCGGACCGCCGCCGCCGGCACCGGGGCGAGCCGTCCCGCCGAGGGGCGCCTGGCGAGCGGCCCTCAGTGCTGCCGCCCGCCACGCAGGACGCGCAGCCCGTTGGCGACCGCGAGCAGCTCGGCCCCCTCGTGGATGACGACGAGCATCGTGATCCCGAGGAGCCCGGCGAGCGCGGCCGGGATGAGGACGGCGAGGACACCGATCGAGAAGACGACGTTCTGGCGGACCACCGACCTGACCGACGACCCGATGAGGAATGCCTCGTCGAGGTGCTCGAGGCTGTCCGCCATCAGCGCGACGTCCGCGGCCTCGATCGCGGTGTCGCTGCCGAGCGCGCCCATCGCGATTCCGACGTCGGCGACCGCGAGGGCGGGGGCGTCGTTGATGCCGTCGCCGACCATCGCGACCGGCCCTTGGCGCCGCGACAGCTCACCGATGACCTCCGTCTTGCCTTCGGGCGGGAGACCGCCCTTCACTTCGGCGATTCCGAGGGACGAGGCGACCGCCGCCGCGACGGCGGGCCGGTCGCCGGAGAGCATGACGAGGTGCTCGATGCCGAGGGCGCGCAGCCGCTGGATGGTGCCGGCGGATTCCGGGCGGGCATTGTCCCGGAACCCGAAGAGACCGAGGACCCGACGCTCGTCGAGGAGGAGGGCCGGCGTGATCCCGGCCGCGGTCAGGCGTCCGACCTTCGCCTTGACCGCCTCATCCAGGCGAAGGTCCGGCGCGTCGGGGTGCACGAGGCGCAGGAGCCGTCCCTCCACGCGCCCCTCGACGCCGGCTCCAGGCAGACCGCGGAAGGCCGTCACCGCCGCGGAACGCTCGACACGCTGCGCGTCCGCCGCGCGCAGCACCGCGGCGGCCAGCGGGTGCTCCGAGTGCGCTTCCAGCGCGGCGGCGAGGGTCAGCGCCTCCCTCGAGCTCGTGTCCCCGAGGCCCTCGAGCTCGACGAGTTCGGGGCGGCCCCGCGTGAGCGTCCCCGTCTTGTCGAAGGCGATCGTCCGGACGCGCCCGAGCGTGTCGAGGTGGCGGCCGCCCTTGATGAGGACGCCGTGACGGCCCGCCGCCGAGATGCCGGCGGCGTACGCGACCGGCGTCGACATCGCGAGCGCGCACGGCGCCGCCGCCACCAGGAGGAGGACGGCCTTCCGGGTGAAGTCGGGCGCGTGGCCGAGGAGTCCGAACCCGAGGAGCGCCAAGGCGGCCACGAGGACGAGCGGACTGTAGATCTGCGTGAACCGCTCGACGAGCGCCTGGCTCCGGGCCTTGGAGCGCTGCGCCTCCTCGACGAGCCGCACGAGCCGGCTCACCGAGTTCTCGGCGGTGCGGTGCGTCGCGCGCACGAGCAGGCTCCCCGCGCGGTTCACGGTCCCCGCGAACACCTTGGCGCCCGGCCGCTTCTCGATCGGCGCCGACTCGCCCGTGAGCATCGACTCGTCCACCGCCGACTCGCCCTCCTCGACCTCGCCGTCCGTCGGCATCGCCTCGCCCGGCCGTACGCGGAAGCGGTCTCCAGGACGCAGCTCGGAGGCGGGAACAGTCACCTCGCGCCCGTCGCGGAGCACCGCAGCCTGAGGTGGCACGAGGTCGAGCAGGCTCTCCACGGCCCGGCGTGCCCGGTCGTAGCTCTGCTCTTCGATGGCCTCGGCGAGGCCGTAGAGGAAGACGAGGCTCGCCGCCTCGTCCCAGAGCCCGAGCGCGGCGGCGCCGACCGCCGCGCCGAACATGAGCGCCTCGATGCCGATGTCCTTGCAGTGGACGAGCTCGCGCCAGCCCTCGAGGATCCAGTGCCAGCCCGCCGCCGCCATCGACGCGACGTAGAGGCCGAGCGCGGCTCCGTGCCCGGCACCGAGGTGGTCGACCGCGAGGCCGGCGACGAGGAGCGCCCCGCCCGCGAGGACGGAGCGCATCTCGCGTGCGCGCAGGAGTGAAGAGAGGAAGCTCATGGGTGATTCAGGGACGGCCGAGGAGGGCGTCCTCCCCTTCCTCGTCGGTACGGATCCGGAGCGCCCACGCCGCCGTGCTGATGACGATCTTCCCGTCGCCGGGGTGGCCGGTGCGCGCCGTCTCGCGGATCGTCTCCACGATACTGGAGAGCTCCTCGGCGCGACAGGTGATCTCGAGGCGCACCATCCGTGCGAAGGGATTCACCTCCGCGGCCTCGCCGCGGCGGGGCGCGTGGGCGCCGTGGCGGCCGAAGCCGCGCACGTCCGAGACGCTCATGCCGGGGAAGCTCGGCAAGCGGCGCAGCGCGTCGGCGACCGCGTCGAGCTGGAAGGGCCGGATGTAGGCGACGACGGTGTTGAGGATGCCGGTCGATTCCGGGTCCATGGCGCACCTCACGCGGGTGACGGCTCGGCCTTCGGCCGGCCGAAGATGCTGTAGATGGTGGGGAGGACGAAGAGCGTCAGGAGCGTCGACGTGACGAGGCCGCCGATCACGACCGTCGCCAGCGGCCGCTGCACCTCCGCTCCCGAGCCGGTCGACAGCGCCATCGGCACGAAGCCGAGCGACGCGACGAGGGCGGTCATGAGGACGGGGCGGAGGCGCAGCCCGCACGCCCGGCGGAGGACCTCCGTGACGCTCAGCTCCAGCCGCTCCTCCAGGTCGCGGATCTGCGTCATGAGGACGACGCCGTTCAGGACCGCGACGCCGAAGAGCGCGATGAAGCCGACCGCCGCGGCGATGGAGAACGGCAGGCCCCGGAGCGCGAGCGCGAGGACGCCGCCGGTGGCCGCGAGCGGCACGTTGAGGTAGATGAGGAGCGCCGGCTTGAGCGCCCCGAAGGTGAAGTAGAGCATCGCGAAAATCAGGGCCAACGCCAGCGGGACGACGACAAGGAGCCGCCGCGACGCGCGCTCGAGGTTCTCGAACTGGCCACCCCAGCGGAGGTAGTAGCCCTCGGGGAGCTGCACGGCGGAACGGAGCTTCGCCTTCGCCTCGGCCACGAACGAGGCCACGTCCCGCCCGCGGACGTTCATCTCCACGACGATCCGGCGGCGCACGGCCTCGCGCGAGATCTGCGCCGGCCCGGTGTCGAGGGTGACGGCGGCGAGCTGTCCGAGCGGGATCAGCGAGCCTCCGGGAGCCGCGACGGGCGTGTCTCCGAGCGCCTCGATCGAGCGGGCTGTGTCGTCGTGGAAGCGGACGACGAGCGAGAAGCGGCGCTGCCCCTCGAACACCGTCCCGACCACTTTCCCGGCCCGCGCCGCCTCGACCGTGTCGAGGACGTCACCCACCGAAATGCCGTATCGCGCGCAGCGGTCGCGGTCGACGATCACGCGCAGGACGGGCAGGCCCGCCGTCTGCTCGGCCTTCACGTCCTCCGCGCCGGGGACCGCCGCGACGACCCGCGCGATCTCGTCGCCCTTCTTGCGGAGGGTCTCGAGATCGTCGCCGAAGAGCTTGATGCCGACGTCGGAGCGGACGCCGGCGATCAGCTCGTTGAAGCGCATCTCGATCGGCTGCGTGTACGAGAAGCCGACGCCCGGGACGGTCTCGCCGAGCGCCTTCTCCATCTTCTCGACGAGCTCCCCCTTGCTGCGCGCGGACGTCCACTCGCTCTTCGGCTTCAGGATCACGAAGACGTCGCCCAGCTCGATTCCCATGACGTCGGTGGCGAGCTCCGGCGTCCCCGACCGGCTCACGACGGTGATGACCTCGGGGAACCGCTTCAGGACGCGCTC